>NZ_JBICZP010000002.1:425050-845174 GCF_043202015.1 Kitasatospora sp. NPDC048239
GGCGGCGGGTCGTCCGCCGCTACTGTGTGGGTTCCTCGTGGGGGCCGGCCGCCCCCGCCCCCCCGGGGGTGGGGTTTTTGGGGTTGGGGGGGGGGCCCCCCCCCCCCGCCCCCCCCCCCCCCAATTTCCTTTCCCGATCCGATGTTCGTGATCGGAGGGGCCCTGTGCAGGGCGGCTGCGGTACCAGGGAAAGGCGCTGTCACCGATCCCGGTCGACATTGCCGCAAACGGCTGAAAGCGCGTCGCCGCGCTCGCTACATTCACTCGGGTGACAATCCCACGGGGCACCGCCCAATCCCCCAAATACCAGCGCCTCGCCGCCGATCTGCGCCGCCGGATCGCCGAGGGCGAGTTCACCGCCGCGTCCGCGCTGCCGGTCGAGAGCGAACTGGAACGCCAGTACGGCGTGGCCCGCAACACCGTTCGACTGGCCGTCGACGTCCTGGTCAACGAGGGCCGGCTGGTCCGGCTCCAGGGCAAGGGGACCTACCTCAGGGAGCACCCCGTCCTGGACCACCGCGCCTACGGACCGGTCCTGCCGACCGCGCCGCGCGACTGCCTCGCCCTGCCCACCGCCATCTACGCCGGCGAGGCCGCCGAGGCCGGACGGGAACTCGGCGTCGACTTCGAGATGATGATCGTCCGGGCCCGGGTGGACATCGCCGAACGGCTCGGACTGCGGCCCGGCGAGGCCATCGTGGTCCGCCGGCAACTGCGTCTGCTCGACCGCGAGCCCTACTCGATCGAGGAGAGCCACTACCGCGCCGGACTCGCCGCGGGCACCCCGCTGATGGAGCCCGACCAGATCGACGGCGGCGACGAGGCGGTGCTCGCCGCACTCGGCCGCACCGAGATCGGGGCCGTCGACCACCTGGTCGCCCGGATGCCCGGACCGGAGGAGGCCCAGTGGTTCCAGGGCGGCCCCGGGGTACCGCTGGTCGTCCAGACCAGGGTCACCTACGACCGGCGCGGGCCCGTCCGGGTCATCGAGACCCGCTACTCCGCCGACCGCAGCCGACTCGTCTACGGCGTCGGCGACCTCGCCGCCCGGGCCTCGCTGCCGGCGCCCGCCGCACCGGTGGACCCGGCCCGGGCCGAGGCGCCGTAACGCCCCGGCCCGGACCGCGGCACCCGTCAGGCCGCCAGGGCCTTCTTGACCTGGATCAGGCTCGGGTTGGTCATCACGACCTGCTCGCCGCCGCCCACCGGCGTCACCAGCACCGTCGGCACGACCTGGTTGCCGTTGTTCACGGACTCGACGAAGGACGCCGACGCCGGGTCCTCCTCGATGTTGATCACGGTGTAGCCGATGCCTTCACGGTCCAGCTGGCTCTTGAGTCGGTTGCAGTACCCGCACCAGGTCGTGCTGTACATCGTCACGCTGCCGGACATCGAGGGGGCTCCTTCGGGAAGAGGGCGTGCGGTCTCAGGGGAGAACGCAGGCCGCGCATCGGTCATTCCGCGTGCATGGCCGGTGCACTGCGCGTGCGCCCGGCATGCCGCATGCGCCCGGCGTACGGGCAGGCCCGCACGCCCGAACGCACAGCGATCATCCTGCGATCACATCGCTCCTGTGGACAACCCCGCCCGAGTTGTCCCACCGGGCTGAGAGGATGGAACGCATGCAGGAAGACCTCTTGAGCGGCAGCCCGTTCGACGACGACCACCGGGCGGCCTCCGGCCCCGACGCGGTACTCGCCGGACTCGACCCGGAACAGCGGGCCGTCGCCACCGCCCTGCACGGGCCCGTGTGCGTCCTCGCCGGCGCCGGCACCGGCAAGACGCGCGCCATCACCCACCGGATCGCCTACGGCGTGCGCAGCGGCGTCTACCAGCCCGCCCAGGTCCTCGCCGTCACCTTCACCGCCCGCGCCGCCGGCGAGATGCGCGGCCGACTGCGCCAGCTCGGCGCCGACGGCGTCCAGGCCCGCACCTTCCACGCCGCCGCGCTGCGCCAGCTCCACTACTTCTGGCCGCGCGCCATCGGCGGGCCCGTCCCCCAGCTGCTGGAGCGCAAGGTCCAACTCGTCGCCGAGTCCGCCGGCCGCTGCGGCCTGCGCGTCCAGCGCACCGAACTGCGCGACCTCACCGCCGAGATCGAATGGGCCAAGGTCACCCAGATCGGGCCCGACGACTACCCCGCCGCCGTCCAGAAGTCCGGCCGCGAGGCCCCCCGCGACCCGGCCGAGACCGCCCAGGTCTACCGCGTCTACGAAGAGGCCAAGACCCGCCGCGGCGTGATCGACTTCGAGGACGTCCTGCTGCTCACCGCCGCCATCCTGGAGGACCGGCCGGACATCGCCGACCAGGTCCGCTCCCAGTACCGGCACTTCACCGTCGACGAGTACCAGGACGTCTCCCCGCTCCAGCAGCGCCTGCTCGACCAGTGGACCGGCACCGCCGCGGGCAGCCTCTGCGTGGTCGGCGACGCCAGCCAGACGATCTACTCCTTCACCGGCGCCACCCCCGACTACCTGCTCAACTTCCGCACCCGCCACCCCGAGGCCACGGTGGTCAAGCTGGTCCGCGACTACCGCTCCACCCCGCAGGTCGTCCACCTCGCCAACGGCCTGCTCTCCCAGGCCCGCGGCCAGGCCGCCCGGCACCGGCTGGAGCTGGTCTCGCAGCGCGAGGCCGGCCCCGAGCCCGTCTACACCGAGTACGAGGACGAGCCCACCGAGGCCGAGACCACCGCCCGCCGGATCAGGGACCTGCTGGCGGCGGGCGTGCGGGCCAGCGAGGTCGCCGTGCTGTTCCGCACCAACGGCCAGTCCGAGGTCTACGAGCAGGCGCTCTCCGACCTCGGCATCTCCTACCAGCTCAAGGGCGCCGAGCGGTTCTTCGAACGCCCCGAGGTGCGGGACGCCGGCGTGCTGCTGCGCGGCGCCGCCCGGGCCGGCTCCGACCCGCTCACCGACGGCGTCCCCGGGCTCGCCGCCCAGGTCCGCGCCGTCCTCGCCAGCCGCGGCTTCACCCCGGAGCCGCCGGCCGGCTCCGGCGCGGTCCGCGAGCGCTGGGAGTCGCTGGCCGCACTCGTGCGGCTCGCCGAGGAGTTCGAGCGCACCCGCGCGGCCGCCGGGGAGCCGGCCGACCTCGCCGCGTACGTCGCCGAGCTGGACGCCCGGGCCGCCGCCCAGCACGCCCCCGCCGTCGAGGGCGTGACCCTCGCCTCGCTGCACGCGGCCAAGGGCCTGGAGTGGGACGCCGTCTTCCTGGTCGGCCTCACCGAGGGCACCATGCCGATCATCTACGCGAAGACCGACGAGCAGGTCGAGGAGGAGCGCCGACTGCTCTACGTCGGCGTCACCCGCGCCCGCAAGCACCTCTCGCTGTCCTGGGCGCTCTCCCGCTCCCCGGGCGGCCGGGCCAGCCGCAAGCCCACCCGCTTCCTGGACGGCCTGCGGCCGGGCTCCGGCGCACCGGGCGTGCGCGCCGGAGGCCGGGGCGGGCGCGGCGGGGTCGAGCCGGGCGAGCGCGCGGCCGGGCGCCGGGTGCGCGGGCCGGTCAAGTGCCGGGTCTGCGAGCGGGTGCTCACCGAGGCGGTCGAGCGCAAGCTGCGCCGCTGCGAGAGCTGCCCGTCCACCATGGACGAGGGGCTGTACGAGCGGCTGCGCGAGTGGCGGGCCGGGCAGGCGAAGAAGCAGGGCGCGCCGGCCTACGTGGTCTTCACCGACGCGACACTGATGGCGATCGCCGAGGACGTCCCCGGGACCCGGCAGGACCTGGCGGTGATCTCGGGGGTCGGTGCGATGAAGCTGGACAAGTACGGGGCCGCCGTGCTCTCGTTGTGTGCGGGGGAGGAGCCTGCGGAGGATCCGGTCGACGTCGAGGACGGCGATCCGGGTGATCCCGCCTGAGTCGACCCGGACCACTCCGGTCGGTTGCCCGGGCGGTTCGGACCGCGGCTCCGCAACCCGCTGGGGCTCACCGGCGAACGTGCCGGAGAACCTCGCCGAGAACTCGCCGGAAAAATAGTTTGCGCGCCATACCGGGAGCGCAATAGCCTGCCGGAGCGGTCAAGGGGACGCGGTCGCACGGGGTCACACCTGTCACGCATTCCCCTGCACGCCACAGCTTCACCTGCACCACCTGCATCACCGAGACAGACATCCGAACAGTTCGGAGCCCGGGAGACCAGGCTCCGCGAGACGCCGAGAGGAGGCGAAGACAGTGGAAACCATCATGATCACCAAACTGACTGGCCAGACCGTCGACGCTACCTCCGTGCGTGATGCCCGCCTGCGGGCCCTCGCCCTGCTGTGCGGAACCGGTCTGGGTCTCGACACCCTCGGTGTCTCCGTCGTTCCCGCCTCCGTCGTCCCCGCTGTCAGTGGTCTTGGACACACTGATCTCTCCAGCACGGGCGTCAAGGGCGGCAGCGAAGGCACCTCCGTCGAGACCGGTCTGTCCCGTGACTGGGCCCCGGTCGCCATGTCGCGCTCCCTGCGTGATGAGCGACCGACCCAGGCACCGAAGGCAGCAGTAGCGGCCGCCATGCATGGCGGCTATGCGCAGGCCATCGGTGCCGGAAACGCCCAGAAGCAGAACGAGCAGCAGATCAACCAGGCCAAGGCCGCCTTTACGGGCGCCACGGCCATCCGGATGCGGGCCTTCCGCGGGCCTGAACCCTGGAGAGAACGAACCTGAGAAGCCTCAGGTCGGCACCCTCCAGGGCCGCGGAACCCGTAAACGGGATCCGCGGCCCTTCTGTTTTGTCCGGTACGCAAGACCGACCCAGGCCCCCCGGGGCCTCCGGCCCAGCCCCACCAGTCAGCTGAGCCGGACCCACTGAAAAGACGAGGAAGACGCCAACAGTGTCCACGGTCATCACGCCGCCCATCCCGTCCGTACCGCCGACAAGCCAGAACACCAAGGCCGACCAGGCCGACCCCCCGGAGGTTTCTCTTATGCAGCTCACCTCGATCGACCAGGCCGAGGCGCTTGGCCAGCCCATCCCGTGCCGCACCTTCGACCCGGAGGTCTTCTTCGCCGAGACGCCCGCCGACGTCGAGTACGCGAAGTCCCTCTGCGGCACCTGCCCGGTCAAGGACGCCTGTCTCACCGGTGCGCTGGAGCGGCGCGAGCCGTGGGGCGTCTGGGGCGGCGAGCTCTTCGTCCAGGGCGTGATCGTGGCCCGGAAGCGTCCGCGTGGCCGTCCGCGCAAGACCGAGGTCGCAGCGTGAACCCCGCGCTCGGAGCCCGGGCCGTCCGTCGGGGAGAGCAGCCCCCGTTGGACAGCGCCCTGCGTCGCTCCGTGCGTCTTGCCGCCGCCAAGGCCGACGCCGCCCGCACCGTCCCCTTCCCAACGTCGCACCACGAGCAGGACCACCACATGACCGCCGCCGCCATCGATCCGACCGTCCGCGCCGAGCAGACCACTGAACTTCAGATCCAGAACAGGACCCTTGAGATGCAACTTCTCCACGAATCCCTGGCCCGTGCCCATATGCAAGAGCGCCTCCAGGAGGCCGAGCACGAACGGCTCGTCAGCCGGGTCGTCCGCGCCCGCCGGCTCAAGCAGAGGGCCGAACGCGCCTCGCTCCGGGCCCGCAAGGCCCTCGCCGTCGCGCTGATGTAGTCACAGCCAGGTTCGTTTCACCCCCGTCGTGCCGAAGGCCGCCCCCCATCGCGGGGAGCGGCCTTCGGCCGTTGTACGGGGTGGATCAGCGCGGGGGGCCGGCGCAGGGTGGGTCGGCGCGGGGTGGGTCAGCGCCTTCCGGCCGCCCCGCGCTTCTTCGCCGGTGCGGCCGGCTCGGGCTGGTCGTTGAACTCCGGCAGCCACCGCAGCATCTCCGCCCGGAACGGCGCGTTGGCCCCCAGCTGGCAGAGCACACCGATGGTGCTCAGCGTCACCCGGTGGATCAGCAGGTACGCCGGGGGGAGGTTGAGCTGCTTGCCCAGGTTGTAGGCGGGCGAGCGCGGGTCGGCGATCCGGGCCGCCTGGGCCCGCATCCAGGTCCGGGTGAAGTGGAAGGTGTCCACCGCGGCCGGCTCGATGATCGGCACCAGGTAGTCGAGCACCGCATCCGGGTCCAGCTCGATGGAGGGCTTGACGAAGCCCTCCTCGCGGAGCATCTCCAGCACACCCGCCGCGTCCCCGGCCAGCGCCATCCGCAGGGACGCCCCGATCGGGGCGGGCAGCCCGCCGGGCAACCGGTCGACGGTGCCGAAGTCCATCACCCCGAGCCGCCAGCCGGCCGCCGGACCGTCGTCCTTCAGCAGCCGGAAGTTGCCCGGGTGCGGGTCGGCGTGCAGCAGACCCGTCCGCGACGGGCCCGCGAACAGGAACCGGGCCAGCAGGTGCCCCGCCCGGTCGCGCTCCTCCTGGGTGCCGGAGGCGATCACCTCGGCCAGCGGGGTGCCGCCCATCCACTCGGTGACCAGCACCTGGTCGGCCTGTGCCACCACACCGGGCACCACGATGTCCGGATCGCCCGCGAACACCTCGGCGTGCCTGCGCTGCGCGGCCGCCTCCAGCTCGTAGTCCAGCTCCTCGGCGACCCGCTCGCGCAGTTCGGTGATCAGCGGCTTGATGTCCAGCCCCGGGATCAGCGGGCCGAGCAGCCAGGCCACCCGGCTCAGCTGCGACAGATCGGCCAACAGCGCGTCACCCGCACCCGGGTACTGCACCTTCACCGCGACCTCGCGCCCGTCGTGCCAGATCGCCCGGTGCACCTGCCCGATCGACGCGGCGGCGGCGGGCCGGTCGTCGAACCGGCGGAACAGCTCCCGCCAGTCCTTGCCGAGCCGCTGCGCGAGCGCGGTGTGGACCTTCGCGGCGGGCATCGGGGGAGCGGCGTCCTGCAGCTTGGTCAGGGCCGCGCGGTAGGGCCCGGCGACCTCCTCCGGCAGTGCGGCCTCGAAGACGGACAGCACCTGCCCGAACTTCATCGCCCCGCCCTTGAGCTCGCCGAGGACCTTGAACAGCTGGTCCGCGGTGGCCTGCTGAAGCTCGGCGGTCACCACCTCGGCCGACCGCCCCCCGATCCGCCTGCCCAGTCCGAGTGTGGCCCGACCGGCTATCCCCAGCGGCAGGGCGGCGAGCCGTGCCGTGCGGGTCACTGCCTTGCGCGGTAGATCGCTCACCCGGGCCTCCAATCCCACACGCCCCCGGCCCCCCACAACGGAGGGCCGGCCATCACTACGCCATTGTGCCCGCTCCCCGCCCCGGGCCCGCTCGCATTTGCCCCAGTCCCACCCCTACCTCGGTGGCCTCCCGGGCCGGGGCCGTCGGCCCGGCCGAAGAACGCCGCCGAGCCGAGGAAGTCCGGGACAGCCTTCCACCGGCGGTGAGGTGCCGCCCTACCGGGGCCCGACCGTCGGGGGGAGCCGGGTGGCGGGGCGCCGGCGGCTGTTGACGGCGGCCGTTGACGGAGGCTGTTGACGGAGGGTCCTACGTCGCTGGGTCCGCGCTCATGCGACTGCGGACCGTTGATGCCCCGGGCGGGTCTGCCGTCGGATGAGTCCTGCGGTGAGTTCGTGGTGTCGATCTGTCGGGAGGCCGACCGGATATGTGGGGCAAGTGGATCAGCTGCGGTGTGCCGACGGCCGCGCGAGGGGTGTTCTCCGCCGGTCAGAGCGCCTGGTCGGTGATCGGCGACCAGCCGGGCCTGGTCGGGCAGGTGGGAGGCTGGGATCCCGCCACCGGCCGGGCCCATGTGCTGGGCATGTGGGCCGATGCCCGGATGTACAGGCGCTTCATGGACGAGCGGCACGACGCGGTGGTCGCCGGGATCCGGCAGGACGCGGGCTACCGGTCGATCGAGATCGCGGCGGGCGGAACCGTCCTGGAGATGGCGGGCGACGCGGCCGACCTTCCGCAGGCCCTGAAGAGCGCGACACTGCTGAGGGTCGCCGACTGCCGACTGCTGCCCGGCCGCGAGGACCATTTCCTGGAGGTCCAGCGAGAGGTCTGGGCCCCGGGAATGGCGGCGGCCGGCGGCATGCTCGCCGGTGTCGTCACCCAACTCGCCCGGAGCCGCTGTCTGGTGACCTCGCTCTGGACCGGTCCGGCTGCCCATCGGCACTACGCCGACCACCACCTTCCGGGCCTGCGCTCGCGGGCCGCGCTCGGTGGGGACCTCCAGGCGATGGCCGGTCATGTGCTGCCCCTTGAGGAGGCCTGGCGAGTCCTCCCCGAGCCGTCGCCTGTCGAGGGTGGGAGGTAGGCCGACCGCCCTTCTGGTGGGTGGCCCTGCGGCGGGGTGGGGCGTTGGTGGGATGGGGCGTTGGTGGTGTGCGTGGGCAGGCGGCCCTGGCGGTGGGGCCGGGCGGGGTTGCGGGGCCCGGGGGTGATGGCCGGGGTGCAGCCTGCCGGGCCCTCGGGTGTTCTGCGGGTGGTTCACCGCCCCTGCCCCCTGCCCCCTGCCCCCTGCCCCCTGCCCCCTGCCCCCTGTGGCAGGTGGTTGTTGGCCTGCGCACAGGAAGTCGGCCGGCCCGACTTCCTGTGCGCGGTGGTTGCCTGGGGTGGAGGGCGTGGGGTTCTTCAACTGATCTGCCGGGCGAGGCGGCTGATGCCTGGCCTGCCGGCGGGTGGGGGAGGGTCTTCCAACCAGCCCCTCCGCTGCGGGCGGAGGGGCCGGGCCTCCTGCGGTGTTCCGCCGGCCTCGGGCGGTGCGCCCGAGGCCGGCGGGCTGACCTGCGATTTGGGGCCCACCCCCCTCCCCCTCCCACCACCTCCGCTTCGTTTTCATTCGGCCTGCTGGCTGTCCCGGTCAACACCTGCGCACATCTGCCCGCGCCCTTCCCGTATCTGTCCGCGCGCGGCCGGCAGCTGCCCACGCCCTGTCGACAGCTGCCCGCCTGCTGCCGACACCAACCCGCGTCCTGCCCGCGCCGGATGCGGCCGCCGCCGGGCCCGCGGCTGCCCCTTCCCGCCGTCCTGCCCGGTGCAGCGGGCAGGACGGCGGGACGCAGGGCGCTCGGTCCCCAGCTGCTGATGGCCAGACAGGCCTCCCTTCCCGAGGGGTCGGTGGTCGTGGTCAGTTCGGTGGCGGCAGCGGTTGCCAGAGGCAGCCGCAGTCCGGATGGCCCTTCAACCGCAGGCGGCGGGACATACCGTCACCCGCGGAGATCTCGCTCCAGCCGTCGACGCTGGGTGGGCGGAGGCCGTCGAGGTACAGCTGGACGTGGAGCGCCGCGAGACCGGCCACGGCCGTCGCCAACGCGGTGTCGCAGGCCGGGGTGCGGGCCCGGCCGGGGCCATCGTCGGCCAGCTGGGCGAGCAGGCGGGGCCAGGCGGCGTCCTCGTCCTCCCTCGTGAGCACCAGGCAGTGGCCGCAGGCCGAGACGCCGGGGACCACCAGCGGCCCGACCACCCCGATCTCCTCCACCACCCCGACGTACAGGTGCGGCACACCGGCCCGCAGCAGCTCCCTGGCCGCGTACGTGCCACCCGCGAACGCCCCACTGCCGTCCCTGGGCGCCAGCACGACCAGATCGGGCGGCCCCTTCCCCACGCGGCCGCCGCTCGGCGCCGGCCGCCGTGCCGAGGCCCGTTGGACGGCCTCGCGGGCGGCGGTCGCCCGCAGCCGCCCGACGTCGCCCGGCGGCAGGCCCGCGGGGGAGCAGTCTCCGGGGCCGACCCGTCCGTTGTCCACCACGGTGACGGCCCCCGCCCCGCCCGCCGCCAGCACGGCAGCGAGCGCCGCCCCCACCCGGCCGGCGCCGCGCACCTCGACCCGCAGGTCGGCCCGGCGGGCCAGGACGGCCGGCGCGGCGCCCGGGCTGGAGTGGACCAGCGAGAGCGAGGCGAGATCCGGCCCGAGCAGATCGCGGTGCGGCTGCGGGTAGCGCCCCAGCGCGGCGCCCACCGCGTCGGCGTCGTCCAGCAGCCCGGCCTGTTCCAGCTCGTCGAGCAGTGCGTCCGCCGGGTCGCGGCCGAGGCCGACCCGCTCGCCGGCCGCGAGCAGCTCCGGCCGCTCGCGCGTCCCGTCGAGCAGCCCGAGGAAGTCGCAAAGGGTCTTGTCGGCGCGTTCGACCACCCCGGCGTAGCGCTGGACGGTGCCGAACTGCAGGGTGTCGGAGTCCCGCCAGCTGCGGGAGAGGGCGGGCTTCAGGGCAAGGCGCACGGTGGTTTCCCTTCCGATCGTTTCCGGACGGCTGACGGCAGCATGCCCGATCGGAACGACGTCGTGCTCTGGGTTATCCACAGGTGCGAGTCCATGATCACACCATCGGTTCGCACCCCTTGTGGATAACTCGCCGTCCGGTCCGAGGTCGCATTCCGGACACCAGTTGTCGGCCTTTCGTTCGCGATCACTCCACGAAAGATTTCGGCCACGGCAGCGGACTTCTGTCAGGGGTACCGGGTAACGTCGTGTGCCATGGCAGCCGAACGGGACTCCCATCCCCCGGCGTCGCGTCGGCGTGCCCGTGCAGCGTCCGGGTCGCAGGTAGCGGCGCCGAGCACGCGCGGGCGCCCTGATCAGCGGCCGACATCCGCGGAACCGCCGCCGCCCCCTCAGGGCGCGGACAAGCACGGTGAAGCGCATGTCGAGAAACAGTTCGACCGCTCCCGGGTGGAGGTCCGCCGCAGCGCCCGCCGCAGCCGCACCGTGTCCGCGTACCGCGAGGGCGACCGCACCATCGTGCTGATCCCGGCCCGGATGTCGCACGCCGAGGAGCAGCGCTGGGTCGCGCAGATGCTGGAGAAGCTGGCGGCCCAGGAGAGCCGCCGGATGCTCGGGGACGACGCGCTGGCCGCCCGGGCGCGTGAGCTCTCGGCCGGCTATCTCGGCGGCCGGGCCCAGCCCGCCCAGGTGCGCTGGGTCACCAACCAGAACTCGCGCTGGGGGTCGTGCACCCCGAGCGAGCGCACGATCCGGCTCTCACACCGTCTCCAGGGCATGCCGGAGTACGTGGTCGACTACGTGCTGGTGCACGAGCTCGCCCACCTGCTGGTACCGGATCACGGCCCGGCCTTCTGGGCGCTGCTGGAGGCCTATCCGCGCACCGAGCGGGCCCGCGGCTATCTGGAGGGCGTGGTCTCGGCGGCCCGGCTGCCGCACATCCCCGGCGCCCGGCCGGAGCCGGACCCCGCCGGTTCCTGCGGCTGACGCACACCCCGCCGGACGACAACACGAGGACAGCAGACGGCGCGAGGACAGCGCGAGGACGGCACGGCGCGACGACGGCCCGAGGAGGGCCGACCAGGCCGACAAGAAGGGGCGCGGGCCGTCTGGCCCGCGCCCCTTCTCTATGACTTCACCTCAACCGCGGGCGGTCAGCTCCCTGGCCCGCGCGACGAGGTCGCGTACCGAGTGGTCGGTCAGCTCGGGCAGCCGGTCGAAGTCGAACCAGCGCAGATCCAGCGACTCCTCGCTGATCAGCGCCTGCGCCCCGGGCGGTGCCACCGCGATGTACTGGACGTCGAGGTGGGTGTTCTCCGGCCGGTCCTTGCCGGTGCAGCGCACCTGGTGCCGGTCGAGCTTGGCCGGCACCGGGACGCCGCCGACCGTCAGCAGCACGAGGTCCGGGATGCCCGACTCCTCGGTGGCCTCGCGCAGCGCGGCCGAGGCGAGGTCGGGGTCGCCCGGCTCGCAGTGCCCGCCCATCTGCAGCCACATCCCGACCTTGGGGTGCAGGGTGAGCAGCACCCGCCCGGCGGCCGGGTCGACGACCGCCGCGCTGGCGGTGATGTGGGCGGGCAGGCAGGAGCGGTACAGGCCCTCGGGCTGCTCGGCCAGGTGGTTCAGGTAGTCGCGCCGCAGCTGGTCCTGGTCCGGGTCGGCGGGCTGCCAGCCGGCCAGGGTGCGGACGGCGTCGGCGTGCAGCGAGGCGGCGGGCCGGGTCGACGCGCCCGGGTCGGTGATCGTCATGCGGTGGGCTCGCCCTTCCCGTCCTCGTCCTCGTCCTTCTTCGTCAGGTCGGGCTTGGCGTCGGGCGCGGGCGAGCCGCCGGCGGCCGCCTCGCCGAGCAGCCGGTCGATCGCGTCGAAGTCGAGGCCGCCCTCCAGGCCGTCGGCGCTGCCGCGGTGCACGAAGGCGTCCGGGTCGTCCAGGTCGGCGGCGGTGGGCAGCATGTCGGGGTGCTGCCAGAGGTCGTCGCGGCCCTCGATGCCGCGGGCGTCGGCGAGCAGCGCCCAGAGCCGGGCGGCGTCGCGCAGCCGGCGCGGGCGCAGCTCCAGGCCGACCAGGGTGGCGAAGGTCTGCTCGGCGGGCCCGCCGGCGGCGCGGCGGCGGCGGACCGTCTCGCGCAGGGCGCCGGCCTGCGGGAGGTGAGGTTCGGCGGCGGCGTGCACGACGGCGTCCACCCAGCCCTCGACCAGCGCGAGCGCCGTCTCCAGGCGGGCGAGCGCGGCCTTCTGCTCGGGGGTGTCCTCGGGCTGGAGCAGGCCGCCGGCGAGCGCCTCCTGAAGCGCCTCGGGGTTGCTCGGGTCGAGCTGGCCGGCCAGCTCTTCCATCCGGGAGCTGTCCACCTTGATGCCGCGGGCGTAGGCCTCGACGGCGCCGAACAGGTGGGCGCGCAGCCACGGCACGTGGGCGAAGAGCCGCTGGTGGGCGGCCTCGCGCAGGGCGAGGTAGAGCCGGACCTCGTCGGCGGGCACGTTCAGGCCCTCGCCGAACTCGGCGATGTTCTGCGGCAGCAGCGCGGCCTTGCCGGCCGGGGCGAGCGGCAGGCCGACGTCGGTGGAGCCGACCACCTCGGCGGCGAGCGCGCCGAGCGCCTGGCCGATCTGGGTGCCGAACATGGCACCGCCCATCGAGCGCATCATGCCCATCAGCGGGCCGGCCATGGCCTGCATCTCCTCGGGCAGCACGCCGCCCATGGCGGTGCCGACCCGCTCGGCGACCGGGTCGACGAGGTCCTTCCAGACCGGCAGGGTGGCCTCGATCCACTCGGCGCGGCTCCAGGCGACGGCGGTGCCCGCGCCGGAGGGGAACTCGGTGGCGGAGTCCAGCCAGAGGTCGGCGAGCCGGACGGCCTCGGCGACGGCCGAGCGCTCGGTGGCGCTGACCGAGCGGTCCTTGCTCTTGCCCTCGACGGGCTCGGCGACCACGGTCTGGCGGGCGATGTCCTTGGCGAGGTCCCAGTTCACCGGGCCGCCCTCGAAGGAGAGCATCTGCCCGAGCTGCTGGAAGGCCGCGCCGAGGTCGTTGGGGTTGAGGCCGCCGAACATCGCCGCGAAAGGGTTGTCCGCACCGGGCCCGCCGGCGCCCGGCCCACCGGGGGCTCCCGGCATACCCATGCCGAACAGCGCGCCGAGCGGGTTCCCGGCGAAGCCGAACGGGGACTGGCCGCTCTGCTCGGGCTTGCCCTGCTGGGGCTTGTCCTGCTCGGACTTGTCCTTGTCCTTGCCGTCCTCGGGCTCCTCTGGCGGAACGCCGAATCCGAAGGGAAGGTCGCTCACGGGGTCCTCGATCCGGTCGGCCGTCTTGCGGGTGGTGGCGGGAGAAAACTGCCGGTCCGAGGCGGTCGGCGGAGTGGGGGACTCGTGGCCGGTGGGCGGCTCCCGCGCGGCTGGCCCGCGCCGGGTGCACCGCCGGGCCTTAGCCTCGGGCAGGATGGACGTACTGACACACGTACGTACGCACATAAGCTAACCGTGGAGGATGGCCGGTGAGTTCCCCGCCCTCGGACGTTCGCTCTGGGCTGACCGGAGGTGAGGACGCCCCGGACATCACGGCGTCGCCGCCTCCAGCCTACGGCGGAAGGCCGCTGACCGTGGCCGTGACCGGCGCCGCCGGCGTGCTCGGCGAGCGCGTCGCCGCACGCCTGGTGGCCTCGCCCGGCGTGAAGAAAGTGCTCGCGGTGGACGACCGCCGCGGGGAGGTGCCCGGCGTCCAGTGGCGGATCCTGGACGTCCGCGACCCGGCGGTGGCCGAGCGGCTGGCCGGGGTGGACGTGGTCGTCCACCTCGCGATGGACCTCGGCATGGAGTCCGACCCGCGGGCCCGCAGCGCCTACAACGTGCGCGGCGCGCAGACCGTGCTGACCGCCGCCGCGGCCGCCGGGGTCAACCGGGTGGTGCTCTGCACCTCGGCGATGGTCTACGGCGCGCTGGCCGACAACGAGGTGCCGCTGGCCGAGGACTCGGAGCTGCGGGCCACCGAGGAGGCCTCGCTGGTCGGCGACCTGCTGGAGATCGAGCGGCTGGCCCGGCGGGCCCCGCGCGCCCACCCGGGCCTCCAGGTCACCGTGCTGCGTCCGGCCGTGGTGGTCGGGCCGGGCGTCGACACCGTGTTGACCAGGCACTTCGAGGCGCCCCGGCTGCTGGTGGTGGCGGGCTCCCGGCCGTGCTGGCAGTTCTGCCACGTGGACGACCTGGCGGCGGCGCTGGAGTACGCGGCGCTCGGCCTGGTCGAGGGCGAGGTCACCGTCGGCTGCGACGGCTGGCTGGAGCAGGAGGACGTGGAGCGGCTCTCCGGGATCCGGCGGATGGAGCTGCCCGCCTCGCTGGCGCTGGGCACCGCCGCCCGGCTGCACCGGCTGGGCCTGACCCCGGCCCCGGCCGGGGACCTCGCGTACACCATGTACCCGTGGGTGGTGTCCGGCAGCCGCCTGCACGAGGCGGGCTGGCGCCCGGTGTACAGCAACGAGCAGGTGCTGGCGGAGCTGCTGGCGCAGGTCTCCGGCAAGCACGCGGTGGCCGGGCGGCGGCTGGGCGGCAAGGAGGCCGCCACCAGCCTGGGGGCGGCGGGGGCGACGGTGGCACTGGTCGGTACCGCGGCGCTGGTGCGCCGGGCCCGCAAGCGGCGCCGCTTCTGACCGGTCGGGGCGGTCGATTCCCTATCCCGTTCTCACGATGCGAAATTTTGCAATCGTGATACGGAAGCCCCTTGCCCGAAACCACCCGGGATGGGGAATCATGGAGTCATGTCCGAGAACCACGACCCCATCCGGCTGCTCGCCGTCCGCGACACCCCGCTCTCGCTCGACGAGGTGTACGAGGCGGTCGGCGACGACGCGGCCGGCGGTACGACCGTCTTCGTCGGGACGGTTCGTGACCACGACGGCGGCAAGTCCGTCGCCGCGCTGGAGTACAGCTGCCACCCCACCGCCGAGCAGGAGATGCGGCGGATCGCGGAGAAGATCGTCGCGGACTTCCCGGTCCGGGCGCTCGCCGCGGTGCACCGGATCGGCCGGCTGGAGATCACCGACAAGGCCGTGATCGTCGCGGTCTCCTGCGCCCACCGGGGTGAGGCGTTCGCCGCCGCCCGCCGGCTGATCGACGACCTCAAGCACGAGGTGCCGATCTGGAAGCACCAGGTCTTCTCCGACGGCGAGGAGGAGTGGGTCGGCGCCGGCAGCTGCTGAAGGCCGCCCGCCGGCAGCTGCCGCAGGGCTTCCGCCGCAGCCGCTGAAGCCCCCCGCCGCACCGCTTTCCGGCAGGCGCGCCGGGCCCTCACCCGAACGGGTGTGGACCGGTGCGCCGAATACTCCCTGGCAGTGAGCCGATCGGCCGTCCCGTAACCCGGACGGCGCCACCTGCGTTGTCCGCCGGGGTGGTTAATCTGCTCATAGACACGACGAGCTGGGAGTACTGAGATGGCTGTGCTCGCCTGGTTGATCATTCCGGTAGTCGCCGTCCTGCTCGCCGCCCTGTGGGCGGGGTGGGCCCAACGGGCCCCGCGAGCCACGGGGGACCCGGCCTCACTGGCCGAACACCGGCGCTTCATGGCCGCGATGGAACGCACCACCGCGGACAGCGCCTCGGGCGAGCGTCCCGGCCGGTAGCCCGGCGGGCGCCGCGTCACCCGCGTCCCGTACTGTCGAGGCATGCCACGCCGCTCTGCGACGATGCTCGCCGCCACCCTGCTGCTCATAGCGCTGCTCTGCGTCTCGGTGCTGACGAAGGTGCCGTACACGGAGATGAGCCCCGGGCCGACGTACAACACGCTCGGGATGCAGGACAAGACGGGCAAGCCGGTGATCAGCATCACCGGCCACGAGTCGTACCCGACCAGCGGCCACCTCAACATGACGACCGTCCAGGTCACCGGCGCCAAGTACGAGCCCAGCCTGGTCTCCGCGGTGGTCGGGTGGCTGCGCGGCGACGTGCTGGTCGTCCCGCACGACAACGTCTACCCGAAGGGCCAGACGGACGAGCAGGCGAAGCGGCAGAACGCCGAGGAGTTCGCCTCCTCCGAGGACAGCGCCCGGACGGCGGCGCTCACCCAGCTGGGCATCCCGGTGGGGGCCGAGCTGATCGTCAAGTCCGTCGCGGCCGGCGCCCCGGCGGAGGGCAAACTGCACGCCGGCGACCAGATCGTCGCCGTCGGCGGCACCCCGGTGACCACCCCCGAGGACGTCGCCAACGCCGTCACCAAGCACAAGCCGGGCGAGCTGGTGATGTTCACCGTCGTCCCGCGGGTCAAGGACGCCAACGCCAACGGCGCCAAGGCCGACCCGGCCGCCAGCACCGATGTCGCCGTCGTCACCAGGCGGGCCGGGGACGTCGACCCGACGCTCAAGCCGGACCGCGCCGACGCGGCGATGGTCGGCATCGTGGCCGGGATCCGGCACACCTACCCGTTCCAGATCGACATCGGCCTGCAGGACGTCGGCGGCCCGAGCGCCGGCCTGATGTTCTCGCTCGGCATCATCGACAAGCTGACGCCGGAGGACCTCACGGCGGGCAGGTTCGTGGCCGGCACCGGCACCATCACCGACGACGGCAGGGTCGGCCCGATCGGCGGCATATCGATGAAGCTGATCGCCGCCCGCGACGCCGGCGCCGAGTACTTCTTCACCCCGGCCGCCAACTGCGCCGAGGCGAGCAAGGCCACCCCGTCCGGGCTGACCCTGATCAAGGCCGAGACGCTGGACGGCGCACTGAAGTCGCTGGAGCAGGTCCGCTCCGGGCAGACCTCCGCGCTGCCGTCCTGCACCAAGTAGCAGAGCCGCCGCAGCCGGCCACCGGCCCCGCCCGGCGGCCGGGGCCGACCGGGCGGGAAGGCCGGGTCAGGAGAAGGTCGCCAGCAGCGCCTTGGTCAGGCCCGGCACCAGGTCGGGGCCGGTCAGCACCTCGCGGGCGGTGTCCTTGGAGCGCAGCCGCAGGGCGATCTCCTTCTTGCCGTTGCGCAGCACGGCGGCGGTGATCCGCACCTCCTCGCGCTTGGGGTGGTTGGCCACCCAGTCGGCGAGCTGGGCGTCGCTGGCGTTGCGCGGGCGGGACTGCTCGGCGCCCGGCGGAAGCATCAGCCGCTCCACCACGAGGGCGCAGCCGGCCACCGCGTCGGGCCAGGCGATGGTGCCGAGGAACTTGTCCAGCTCCATGCCGGCCGGCAGTTCGTCCTGCTCGACCGGGGTGAGACCGGGCTCGTCGCTGTCGGCGAGGCCGAGCTGCTTGGCGACCCGGGGGTCGGCCTTGCGCAGCGCGGCGCTGTCCACGAGGGCGAACAGCCGGGCCGGGAGGTCCCAGCCGAGGGTGGCGGCGTACTCGTCGATCTCCAGCGCGGCCCGGGTGAGCGGGGTCGCGGCCGGGAGGCTGGAGACGTCGTCGGGGGAGGAAGAGGAGACATCGGACATGTCCCAATCCTCACACGCCGGGCGGCCGGGGCGGCGCCACACACGGACGGCGGGCTGTGGCGGGCGGTTGTCGTAACCGTCTGCTAACGGTGGGAACTCGGCTAAAGCCTGGTTAAGTTGCACTGACGACCGAACCTATTCCAGACGACACAGCTGAGGTGCCACCGTGGTATTCCAGATGCCGGAACGCTCAGGGCCGGGATTCCGGCGCAGGGTAGGCCCGCCCTCCCGGCGTGCGCGGGTCGCCCTGCTCACCCTGGGCGTACTCGCGGTGCTCTTCCTGCTGTTCGTCATGTTCGCCGGGTTCTGGACGGACTGGCTCTGGTTCAAGTCCGTCCACTACTCCTCGGTGTTCACCACCCAGCTCTGGACGAAGGTCGGGCTGTTCGCCGTCTTCGGCCTGCTGATGGCCGTGATCACGGGTGCCAACATCTGGCTGGCGCACCGGCTGCGGCCGCCGCTGTCGGCGATGTCGGTGGAGCAGCAGAGCCTGGACCGCTACCGGGCCGGGCTGGCGCCGTTCAAGCGCTGGGCGCTGATCGGGCTGTCGCTGGTGATCGGCCTGGTGGCCGGTGCCGCGGCGTCCGGCCAGTGGCGGACCTGGCTGCTGTGGACCAACGGGACGTCCTTCGGCGTCAAGGACGCGCAGTTCAACCTGGACGTCTCCTTCTACGCCTTCGAGCTGCCCTTCTACGAGTTCCTGCTCGGGTTCGCGTTCAGTGCGCTGATCGTGTCCCTGCTGGCCTCGGTGCTGGTGCACTACCTGTACGGCGGGCTGCGGCTGCAGGGCCCGGGCCGTCGGGCGAGCGCGGGTGCGCAGGGCCACCTGGCGGTGCTGCTCGGCATCTTCGTGCTGCTGAAGGCGGTGGCGTACTGGCTGGACCGGTACGCGCTGGCGGTGAAGACGGGCTCCTACCGGGAGGTCTCCGGCTGGACCGGTCTGCGGTACGTGGACGCCAACGCGTTCCTGCCGGCGAAGACGATCCTGTTCTTCGTCGCGATCATCTGCGCGGTGCTGTTCTTCCTGACCCCGATCCGCCGCACCTGGGCTCCGGCCCTGATCGGCCTCGGGCTGATGGTGCTGTCGGCGGTGCTGATCGGCGGGGTGTACCCGGCGATCGTGCAGCAGTTCCAGGTCAAGCCGAACGAGCAGGCCAAGGAGACGCCGTACATCCAGAAGAACATCGACGCGACGCGGCAGGCGTACGGGATCGCGGACAGCCAGACGAGTCCGTACAGCCCCAAGGGCACGACGGACGCCGAGGCGCTGAAGCCGGATGCGCAGACCATCGCGGACATCCGCCTGCTGGACCCGAACGTGGTCTCGCCGACCTTCCAGTCGATCGAGCAGCAGCGCTCGTACTACGCCTTCCCGTCGACCCTGGACGTGGACCGCTACGGCAAGGGCGCGGGCGCCCAGGACACCGTGATCGGCCTGCGTGAGCTGGACCTCAACGGGGTGCAGCGCAACTGGATCAACGACCACTTCAAGTACACCCACGGCTACGGCGCGGTCGTCGCCAAGGGCAACCAGGTCAACGACAAGGGCCAGCCGGTCTTCACCGAGTCGGGCCTGCCCGCCACCGGTTCGCTGGGTGACTACCAGCAGCGGATCTACTACGGCGAGAAGACCAGCACGTACTCGATCGTGGGCGGCTCCAACCAGGAGATCGACTACACCACCGACTCCGGTGAGAACAAGCAGTACAAGTACACCGGCGGCAGCGGCGTCTCGCTGGACAACCCGCTGACCCGGGCCGCCTACGCGGTGAAGTTCGCCGAGCCGCAGATCCTCTACGCGGGCGCGATCAGCGACGGCGCCAAGGTGATCTACGACCGGACGCCCAAGGAGCGGGTCGAGAAGGTCGCGCCGTGGCTGTCGATCGACGGCGACCCGTACCCGGTGGTGGAGAACGGCCGGGTGGTCTGGGTCCTGGACGGCTACACGACCTCGGACGGCTACCCCTTCTCGTCGAAGACGACGCTGGGGACCGCCACCAAGGACTCGCTGACCAACCAGCGCGGTGAGCTGCTGACCGCCGCCAACCAGGTCAACTACATCCGCAACTCGGTCAAGGCCACCGTGGACGCGTACACCGGCGAGGTGACGCTGTACCAGTGGGACGAGAACGACCCGGTGCTGAAGACCTGGATGAAGGCGTTCCCGGACACCGTGAAGGCCAAGGCCGACATTCCGGCCACGCTGATGCCGCACCTGCGGTACCCGCAGGACCTGTTCAAGGTGCAGCGCGACCTGCTGGGCCAGTACCACGTGACGGACGCCGACTCGTTCTTCAACGGCAGCGACATCTGGCAGGTCCCGGTGGACCCGACCAGCGACACCAAGCAGTTCCAGCCCCCGTACTACCTGACGGTGCGGATGCCGGACCCTGCGGTGACCTCGGCCAGCTTCTCGCTGACCACCACCTTCGTGCCGAGGGGCCGGGACAACCTGGCCGCCTTCATGGCGGTCAGCGCGGACCCGGGGCCGGACTACGGGAAGATCCGGATCCTCAAGGTGCCGGGGGACAGCAAGACGCTCGGCCCCAACCTGGTGCAGTCGCAGTTCAACTCGCGGCAGGAGGTGGCCCAGCAGATCACGCTGCTGAAGAGCGGCGGCGACTCCGACCTGGAGTACGGCAACCTGCTGACCCTGCCGGTCGGCGGCGGGCTGCTCAACGTCGAGCCGGTGTACGTGCGCGGGCGCGGGGCGAAGTACCCGACGCTGCAGAAGGTCCTCGCGGTGTACGGGAACGACAACGTCGCCTTTGAGAACACCCTGGAGGAGGCGCTGAAGAAGGTGTTCGCGGGCGCCGCGCCGGCCACCACGCCGACCGTGCCCACCTCGCCGGGGACGACGACGCCGACGTCGCCCACCACGCCGACGAACCCGACGACCCCGGCGCCGGGCTCCACCATCACGCCCGAGCTGCAGCAGGCGATCAAGAACGTGCTGAAGGCGCAGACCGACGCCGACAACGCGGCCAAGGCCGGGGACTGGGTGGCGCTCGGGCAGGCGCAGAAGGCGCAGAGCGAGGCGGCCAAGGAGCTGGCGGCCGCCGAGCAGAAGGCGGGCACCGCCCCGACGGCGGCACCGACGACCGCGCCGACGGCGGCACCGACCGGGCCGGGCCAGACCCCCGCCCAGACCCCCGGGCCGAGTACGAGTCCCTGAGCTGGGAAAACCGATTCCTGTTCCACCCCGCACCCGTGCTACAGTTCAACTACCGACGCGGGGTGGAGCAGCTCGGTAGCTCGCTGGGCTCATAACCCAGAGGTCGCAGGTTCAAATCCTGTCCCCGCTACTCAGTAGCAGCAGAGGCCCGGAGGATCATCCTCCGGGCCTCTTGCGTTTTCATCCGGGGGCGGTCCGGCCCGCTCCGGTACTATCGACCGTTGCGGGCATCGGGGTTTGTGGCATCGAAGTGTCGGGAAATCGACAAAGCGCCGAAGCAATTCCGTCGGCTTCGGGTCCGCCCCGCCGAAATCGGCCGGGGCAGGTGTACGCGGGTTGCGGGTGATGCGACGATGGGACATACGGGGGACGTTGCACGGCTGCTGACCGGCCGTCGGATCCGGCAGGCCCCCTGGGGGTCCCCCTGGCCGAAGGCCGGGGGAGGATGCCGCGGCACTCTGGGGGAGCGGGAGTCGGCATGAGGCTGATCGGCAGGAACGGACCAGGAGCCAAGCCCGCAGCGACCACCGAGGCGGACACCGACGCCTGGGCGGAGAGCCCCGAGCGCCATCCCGGAGCCCTGCCCGCCCAGCGCACCAGCGGACTGACCGAGCGCCGTACCGCCGACGGCTACGGCCCCGACAGCCTGGTGCACGTCTCCGCCCGTCAGTTCGCCGCGGCCATCGGCTCGTACGGCGCGCTCACCGAGGGCGAGGCGGAGCAGGGCGGACAGCCCGGCCCCGACTCCGTCGGCTTCGACTCCGCCAGCTTCGAGACCGCCCTCGCCGCCCGCGAGCAGGCCGCCCTGGAGGCCCGGCACCGCCAGGCCGCCGACGGCGGCGACCCGGACGCCGCCAGCCGGCTCGGCACGCTGCTGCTGCGCCGCGGCGAACTGGAGGACGCCGAGCCGTACCTGCGCAGCGCCGCCGCCGCCGGGCTGCGCGCCGCCGCCAACAACCTCGGCGTGCTGCTGCACCAGCAGGGCCACCGGGCCGAGGCCGCCCAGTGGTGGCGGCAGGCCGCGGTGGCCGGCAGCGCACCGGCCGCGCACGCGCTCGGCCTCCAACTGCGCGACCAGGGCGAGGAGGAGGCCGCCGAGTACTGGCTGCACTTCGCCGCCGACCACGGCCACCCGCTCGGGGCGTACGCGCTGGGCGACCTGATGGAGCACCGGCGCGACGTGCGCGCCGAGCGCTGGTTCAAGGTGTCCGCCGACGCCGGGCACCGCGAGGCCGCCTACCGGCTGGCCCGGATGCGCGAGGCCGCGGGGGACAAGGAGACCGCCGAGACCTGGTACCGCACCGCCGCGGCGCGCAGCCACGCCCGCGCGGCGCTGCGCCTCGGGGTGCTGCTGGAGGAGCGGGCCAGGACCGACCAGTCGCTGCTGGAGGAGGCCGCCCGCTGGTACCGGCAGTCGGCGCAGAACGGCGAGCCGCGGGCCGCCTGCGCGCTGGGCTTCCTGCTGCGCGACTCCGGCGACCCCGCCGCCGCGGCCGACTGGTGGCAGGAGGCCGCCGAGGCCGGGGACGGCAACGCCGCCAACGCGCTGGGCGCACTGCACGCCGGCCGGGGCGAGGCCGCGGAGGCCGAGCGCTGGTACCGCAGCGCGCTGGACGCGGGGGACCAGAACGGGGCCTTCAACCTCGGTCTGCTCTGCGCCGGCGCCGGCCGCGACCAGCAGGCCGAGCAGTGGTACCGCCGCGCCGCCTACGCCGGGCACCGGGAGGCCTGCAACGCGCTGGCCGTGGTGCTGCTCCAGCGCGGCGACGAGTCGGGCGCCGAGCCGTGGTTCTCCAAGGCCGCCGAGGCCGGCAGCGTGGACGGCGCGTTCAACCTGGGCGTCCTGCACGCCGGGCGCGGCGAGCACCGGCAGGCGCAGGAGTGGTACGCGCGCGCCGCCGCCGAGGGGCACGGCGAGGCGGCGCTCCAGCTGGCGGTCGTCCAGGAGCAGCGCGGCAATCTGGCGGGCGCCCTGGACCGCTACCGGCAGGCGGCGGCGGGCGGTTCGGCGGAGGGCGCGTTCCGGCTGGCCTCGGTGCTGGACCGGCGGGGGGACGCGGACGCGGAGGCCGAGCACTGGTACGCGCTGGCGGCGGACGCCGGGCACCGGCGGGCCCAGGTGCGGATGGGCGTGCGGGCGGCCGAGCGCGGCGCGCTGGAGATCGCGGAGAGCTGGTACCGCAGGGCGGCGGAGGCGGGCAGCCGCAGCGCCGCGTTCAACCTGGGGCTGCTGCTGGCCCGGCAGGACAGCGAGGCCGAGGCGATGCTCTGGTACACCCGGGCCGCGGACGCCGGGCACGGGCGGGCGGCGCTGCGGCTGGCCCTGCTGGCGCTGCGGCGCGGCGAGCCGGTCCAGGCGGAGAACTGGTGCCGGCGGGCCACGGACTACGGCCCGGCCGAGGTCGCGGAGCGTGCGGGGCGCCTGTTGGGCGCGCTGCACGCCGAGTTGAGCGCGTAGCGGTCAGGGTCCGTTCGTACAGTCCGGACAGAGTCCGCGGTAGGTGATCTCGGCTCCGGAGACCACGAAGCCGAAGCGCTCGGCGGCCGGCAGCGCGGCCAGCGGGTCGCCCTGCGGGTGGACGTCGCGGATGGCGCCGCAGCCGGAGCACACCAGGTGCTGGTGGGCGTGGTGCGCGTTGGGGTCGTAGCGCTTGGCGCGGCCGTCGGTGGCGACCTCCAGCACCTCGCCGAGGCAGACCAGCTCGCCCAGCGTGTTGTAGACCGTCGCGCGGCTGATCTCGGGGAGCCGTTCGACGGCGCGGGCGTGCACCTCCTCGGCCGTGAGGTGGACGTGCTCACCGTCGAGGACCTCGGCAACGACCCGGCGCTGCGAGGTCAGCCGCCACCCACGTCCGCGAAGTCGCTCCAGCAGATCACTCATGGGTACAGGGTAAGTGACGCTCCGGACCTGGTTCCAGTATTGACTTAGACAGAGTCCAAGTTAGGATCGGTTCATCACGACCGGATCACGCGGAGGCACCCTCTTATGACCACTCAGGACGAGCTGCGCCCCACCCTCACCACGGAGGCGGGTGCCCCCGTCGCCGACAACCAGAACACCGAGACCGCCGGTGTCGGCGGTCCGGCGCTGATCCAGGACCAGCAGCTGTTCGAGAAGCTCGCGCACTTCAACCGCGAGCGGATCCCGGAGCGCGTGGTGCACGCCCGCGGCGCCGCCGCGTACGGCACCTTCACGGTGACCGCCGACGTCTCCGCGTACACCCGGGCGCACTTCCTCTCCGAGGTCGGCCGGCAGACCGAGACCTTCCTGCGGTTCTCCACCGTGGCCGGCAACCTCGGCTCCGCCGACGCCGTCCGCGACCCGCGCGGTTTCGCGCTGAAGTTCTACACCGAGGAGGGCAACTACGACCTCGTCGGCAACAACACCCCGGTGTTCTTCATCAAGGACGCCATCAAGTTCCCGGACTTCATCCACACCCAGAAGCGGGACCCGTACACCGGCTCGCAGGAGGCGGACAACGTCTGGGACTTCTGGGGCCTGTCGCCCGAGTCGACCCACCAGGTGACCTGGCTGTTCGGCGACCGCGGCATCCCCGCCTCCTACCGCCACCTCAACGGCTACGGCTCGCACACCTACCAGTGGCAGAACGAGGCCGGCGAGTACTTCTGGGTCAAGTACCACTTCAAGACCGACCAGGGCATCAGGAACCTGACGGCCGACGAGGCGGCGAAGCTCGCCGGCGAGGACCCGGACAGCCACCAGCGGGACCTGCGCGAGTCCATCGAGCGCGGCGAGTTCCCGAGCTGGACGGTGCAGGTCCAGATCATGCCGGCGGCGGACGCGGCCGGTTACCGCTTCAACCCCTTCGACCTGACCAAGGTCTGGCCGCACGCGGACTACCCGCCGATCGAGATCGGCCGGCTGGAGCTCAACCGCAACCCCGACAACGTCTTCGCCGAGGTCGAGCAGTCGATCTTCTCCCCGGCGCACTTCGTGCCCGGCATCGGCCCGTCCCCGGACAAGATGCTGCAGGGCCGGCTGTTCGCCTACGCGGACGCCCACCGCTACCGCGTCGGCATCAACGCCGACCACCTGCCGGTGAACCGCCCGCACGCCACCGAGGCGCTCACCAACAGCCGGGACGGCCACCTGTACGACGGCCGCCACGGCCGCCGCAAGAACTACGAGCCGAACAGCTTCGGCGGCGCGGTGCAGACCAACCGCCCGCTGTGGGCCGCCACGGCAGTCACCGGGGCCACCGGCACCCACGAGGCGCCCTCGCACCGCGAGGACGACGACTTCGTGCAGGCCGGCACCCTGTACCGGCTGTTCTCCGAGGACGAGAAGCAGCGGCTGATCGCCAACCTGGCCGGCTTCATCGCCAAGGTCTCGGCCGACCGCGAGGACATCGTCGAGCGGGCGGTGGAGAACTTCCGCAAGGCGGACGCCGACTACGGCCGGCGCCTGGACGAGGCGGTGCGGGAGCTACGCAAGCAGAAGTGACGCCGCCGCGTCCCCGATGAGCCGCGGGCCCGTGCCGACCGGAAAGCCGGTCGGCACGGGCCCGCACCCATGAACGGGGAAGGACTCAGACGCTGAGGCGGCGCAGGGCCTCCTCGTGCAGCAGGCCGTTGGAGGCGACCGCGTCGGCGCCGCCGGGGCCGGGGACGCCGTCCAGGCCGGTGAAGCGGCCGCCGGCCTCCTCGACGATGACGCAGTTGGCGGCCATGTCCCAGAGCGACAGCTCGGGCTCGGCGGCGATGTCCACCGCGCCCTCGGCGACCATCATGTAGGACCAGAAGTCCCCGTAGGCGCGGGTGCGCCAGCACGCCCGGGTGAGGTCCAGGAACGGGTCGAGGCGGCCGCGGTCCTCCCAGCCGGAGAGCGAGGAGTAGGAGAACGACGCGTCCTCGATCCGGGAGACCCCGGAGACGTGGATCCGGCTCGCCTTGGCCAGGCTGCGGCCGGCGAAGGCGCCGAGGTCCTTGGCGGCCCACCAGCGGCGGTTCAGCGCGGGGGCGGAGACGATGCCGACCACCGGGCGCTCCACGCCGTCCGGGCCGTCCTCCAGCAGCGCGATCAGGGTGGCCCAGACCGGTACGCCGCGGATGTAGTTCTTGGTGCCGTCGATCGGGTCGATCACCCAGCGGCGCGGGCCGGAGCCCTGCAGGCCGAACTCCTCGCCGAGCACCGCGTCGCGCGGTCGGGCCCGCTGGAGGACCCCGCGCACATGCTCCTCGGCCGCCTTGTCGGCGTCGCTGACCGGGGTCAGGTCGGGCTTGGTCTCGATCTTCAGGTCGAGGGCGCGGAAGCGCTCCAGGGTGATCGAGTCGGCCGAGTCGGCGAGGACATGGGCGAGTCGGAGATCGTCGTGGTAGTCGGCCATGGTCGAAACCCTAGCGAGCCGTACCCGATCGGGACAGTCGGGCTCGCGGAGCGGACGCCGTGCGTCCGGCCGCCGTGGAGCACCCCGCGAGGGCCCCCGGCCAGGGGCGGGCGGGCGTCCGGGGCCGTACGGCTCGGGGCGGCGCCGAGCCGCGCGTCAGTGCGCCGAGCCGCTCAGCTGGAGCCCGATCACCCCGGCGATCACCAGGGAGATCGAGACCAGCTTGAGCGCCGAGGTGGTCTCCTCCAGGAAGACCATGCCGTAGATCGCGGTGCCGGCCGCGCCGATCCCGGTCCACACCGCGTAGGCCGGGCCGACCGGCAGGCTCTTCAGGGAGAGGGTGAGCAGGCCGAAACTGCTGAGGGCGAACACGCAGAAGCTGATGGTGGGCCAGAGCTTGGTGAACCCCTCGCTGAGCTTGAGGTTGATCGCGAAGCCGGTCTCCAGCAGGCCGGCCAGGATCACCAGGGCCCATGCCATCGCGTGCTCTCCCTGTCGATCGAGGTGTCGGACCGTAACCCGGCCCGACTTTCCTATGATCACCAGGCCTGGCCGGTCCGACACCTCGAACGCGCGGA
The DNA here is from genome assembly GCF_043202015.1 of Kitasatospora sp. NPDC048239. Taxonomy (NCBI): domain Bacteria; kingdom Bacillati; phylum Actinomycetota; class Actinomycetes; order Kitasatosporales; family Streptomycetaceae; genus Kitasatospora; species Kitasatospora sp. NPDC048239. Next base: position 451,624 of record NZ_JBICZP010000002.1, read on the forward strand.
AAACAAGCGGCGCGCCGCGCCGTCAGTCCCCCTCGCGGGTCTCCTTGCTGGCCAGCAGCCGGCGCAGCGAGTAGAGCCGGGCGGCCTCGGCGTGGCCGTCCGCCACCCAGGCGTCCAGCGCGCAGTCCGGCTCGTCGTGGCTGCACGCGCGGGGGCAGTCGGCGGTGCCGGGCTCCAGATCGGGGAAGGCGAGGATGACCCGGGAGGGGTCGATGTGCGAGAGGCCGAAGGAGCGGAAGCCCGGGGTGTCGATCACCCAGCCCGGATCGAGCGCCTTCTTCGAGCCCGGCTTGACCCCGGGGGGAGGCGGCAGCCGCAGCGCCAGCGCCGAGACGGTGGTGTGCCGGCCGCGGCCGGTCACCGCGTTGACCACCCCGGTGGTCCGCTGGTGCAGCGGCACGAGGGCGTTGACCAGGGTGGTCTTCCCGACGCCGGAGTGCCCGATGAACACCGTCGACAGCCCGCGCAGGTGCGCCCGGACGGCCTCGGCGCCCTCGGTGGCCAGCTCGTCCCGACGGGTCACCACGTAGTTGATGCCGAGCGGGGCGTACGACTCCAGCAGCGGCTCGGCCCGGGCCAGGTCGGACTTGGTGAGCACCAGCAGCGGCTCCATGCCCGCGTCGTAGGCGGCCACCAGGCAGCGGTCGATCAGCCGGGGCCGGGGCTCCGGGTCGGCGAGCGCGGTGACGATGGCCAGCTGCTGCGCGTTGGCGACCACGATCCGCTCGTACGGGTCGTCGTCGTCCGCGGTGCGGCGCAGCACCGAGGTGCGCTCCTCGACCCGGACGATCCGGGCCAGGGTGTCGGCGTCCCCCGAGAGGTCGCCGACGATGTTGACGATGTCTCCGACGACGACGCCCTTGCGGCCCAGCTCGCGGGCCTTCATGGCGACGATCTCGCGTTCCTGCCGGGTGCCCGCGTCGAGCAGGCAGGTCAGCCGGCCGCGGTCGACGGTGAGGACCATCGCCTCGGCGGCGTCGTCGTGTTTGGGCCGGATCCGGGTCCGCGGCCGGGAGCCGCGGCGTGCGGGGCGGTTGCGGATGTCGTCCTCGTCGGCGTCCTTGCCGTAGCGGCGCATGTGCTCAGTCTCCGCTCAGCCGCCCGCCACCGCTTCGCCGAGCAGGTCCGCCCACATGACCGGGAAGTCGGGCAGGGTCTTGGCGGTGGTGGCCACGTTCTCCACCTGGACGCCCTTGACGGCCAGGCCGATCACCGCGGCGGCGGTGGCCAGGCGGTGGTCCTCGTAGGTGTGGAAGACGCCGCCGTGCAGCGGGCGCGGGCGGATCCGCAGGCCGTCCTCGGTCTCGGTGACGTCGCCGCCGAGGTCGTTGATCTCCTTGGCGAGCGCGGCCAGCCGGTCGGTCTCGTGCAGCCGCAGGTGGGCGATGCCGTACAGGTGGGACTCGGAGTCGGCCAGCGCGGCGACGGCGGCGATCACCGGGGTCAGCTCGCCGACGTCGTGCAGGTCCGCCTCGATGCCGTGGATCCGGCCGCTGCCGGTGAACTGCAGGCCCTCGTCGGTGAACTCGCAGACGCCGCCCATCCGCGTGTAGATCTCGCGCAGCTGGTCGCCGGGCTGGGTGGTGTGCTTCGGCCAGTCGCGGACGGCGACCCGGCCGCCGGTGACCAGCGCGGCGGCGAAGAACGGCGCGGCGTTGGAGAGGTCGGGCTCGACGACCATGTCGCGGCCGAGCAGGGCGCCGGGAGTGACCCGCCAGACGTCCTTCTCGCCGCCGTCCTCGGGGGCGTCGACCTGGACCCCGGCGAGGCGCAGCATCTCCACCGTCATCCGGATGTGCGGGAGGGAGGGGACGGGGCCGCCGACGTGGCGGACCTCGACGCCCTGGTTGTAGCGGGCGCCGGAGAGCAGCAGGGCGGAGACGAACTGCGAGGAGGAGGAGGCGTCCAGCTCGACCGGGCCGCCGTCCAGCGCGCCGGTGCCGTGCACGGTGAGCGGGAAGGCGCCGCGGCCGCCGTCGTCGATCCGGCCGCCGAGCGCGCGCAGGGCGTTGATCACGCCGTGCTGGGGGCGCTCGTAGCTGCGGGGGTCGCCGTCGAAGTGGACCGGGCCGTCGGCGAGGACGGCGAGCGGGGGCAGGAAGCGCATGACCGTGCCGGCGTTGCCGACGTCGATGGAGGCGGGGCCGAGCAGGGCGGGCGCGGGGATGACCCGCCAGGCCTCGCCGCCGCCGGTGCCGCCGGCGTCGTTGTTGACCCGCTCCTCGATGCCGACGCCGAGGGCGCGCAGGCCGTCGGCCATCAGCTGGGAGTCGCGGCTGCGCAGCGGGCGCCGCACCCAGCCGGGCTCGCCGGCGAGGGCGGCCAGCACCAGGGCCCGGTTGGTGACCGACTTGGAGCCGGGGATGGTGACGGTGGCGTCAACGGGGGTGGTCGCGACGGGGGCGGGCCACAGGGTCTCGGTCATGGGGCAAGTTTAGGGGCCGTACGGGAACTGTCCCCGCCCGTGGCCGGATGGCGGGACGGTCCGGCGGCCGCCGCGCCCTGGGGGGTCTTTGCAAGGACGGCTTAGTAGCCCAGCAGCCAGTTCGCGCCGAGGGCCAGGCAGGCGAGGGCGGTCACCAGGAACAGCGTCACCCAGGCGAGGCCGGGGATGCCGGTGATCCGGGCCAGCTGGTCGGCGTCGGAGTCGCCGGCCTGGCCGCGGCGGCGCTGGTGCTGGAGCTCCACCACCGGGCGGACGCCGCCGAACAGCAGGAACCAGCTGCCGAGGTAGGCGAAGGCGGCCTGGACCTCGGTGCTGCCGTACCAGGAGACCAGCAGGAAGGCGGCGCAGGCCAGCAGGACGGAGAACAGCCCGAAGGCGTTGCGGATCCGGACCAGCAGGGCCAGCAGCAGCGCGATGGCCAGCCAGAGCAGCAGGGTGATCCGGCCCCCGCCGAGCAGGGCGGCGCCGCCGAGGCCGAGCAGCGCGGGGGTGGTGTAGCCGGCGGCGGCGGTGAGCACCATGCCGGGCCCGGTGGGGTGGCCGTAGGAGAGGGTCAGGCCGGAGGTGTCGGAGTGCAGCCGGATGCCGGCCAGCCTGCGGCCGGTGAGGCGGGCGACCAGGCCGTGGCCGCCCTCGTGGGCGATGGTCACCGCGTTGCGGCCGAACCGCCACAGCGGCCGGAACAGCACGGTGAGCAGCGCGGCGGCGCCGGTGGCCAGGACGAGCCAGCCGGGCGGGGCGGGCTGGGTGCCGGTGACGCGGTCCCACACCTCGCCGATGCTCTGGGTGTCCATGCGTGCGCTCCCTGCCTGCGGTCCGGCGGCCGAGGTGGCAGCCTCCCATGCGGGGACGGCCGGGCGGCGGCGGGGGGTTCCGCTGTTCGGGATGAGGAATCGGTGAGAGTGCGGCGCGTGGCAAGCTGACGGCATGTGCGGTCGCTTCGCCTCCAGCAGTAGGCCCGAGGACATCGTCGAGCTGTTCGGCGTCCGGCAGTGGGATCCGGCCGAGACGCTGGCGCCCAGTTGGAACGTCGCCCCGACCGAGAGCGCCTTCGTGGTGCTGGACCGGGTGCCCAAGGGCGGCACGAAGCCGGTGCGGCAGCTGCGGGTGCTGCGCTGGGGCCTGGTGCCGCAGTGGTCGAGGTCCGCCGAGACGGCGGTGAAGATGATCAACGCCCGGTCGGACACGGTGCACGAGAAGCCCTCGTACCGGCAGGCCTTCGCGTCCCGGCGCTGCATCCTGCCGGTCGACGGCTACTACGAGTGGCAGACGCTGCCGGGTGAGCGCGGCAAGCCCCGCAAGAAGCCGTTCTTCGTCTCCCGGGCGGACGGCGCCCCGCTGGCGCTGGCCGGGCTGTACGAGTTCTGGCGCAACCGGACGGTGCCGGCCGGGCACCCGGAGGCGTGGCTGGTCACCTTCACCATCGTCACCACCGGGGCGGAGGAGCTGCTCGCGCCGATCCACGAGCGGATGCCGCTCTTCCTCGACCCGGGCTCCTTCGACGACTGGCTCGACCCGGCGGCGGTCGAACCGGAGGAGCTGCGCCGACTGCTGATACCTCCGCCGCCCGGTGCGCTGCTGGCCACCCCGGTCTCGCCGGCCGTCGGCAGCATCCGCAACAACGGACCCGAGCTGACCCGGCCGTGGACCGAGGTCGAGCACGAGACCACGCTCTTCTGAACACCGCGTTCTCCGAGCACCGCGCCTTTCCGAACCGGGAGCCCCGCACGATGACCACCGAACTCCTCCCCACCCCCGCCGGGAACGCCCGGATCACCTGGCACCGGGCGGCCGACCAGGCGGCGGTGCTGGCGCTCGGGCACGGCGCGGGCGGCGGGATCGAGGCCAGGGACCTCGCCGCGCTGGCGGCCGCGCTGCCGCCGCTGGGGTTCACCGTGGCGCTGGTCGAGCAGCCGTGGCGGGTGGCGGGCAAGCGGCTCGGGCCGGCGCCGAAGACCCTGGACACGGCCTGGACGCCGGTCGCCGAGCGGCTGGCCGGGGACGGGCCGCCGCTGGTGGTCGGCGGGCGCAGCGCCGGGGCCAGGGTGGCCTGCCGGACGGGCGCGGCCACCGGCGCGGTGGGGGTGCTGGCACTGGCGTTCCCGCTGCACCCGCCGGGGCGGCCGGAGAAGAGCCGGGCGCAGGAGCTGCTGGAGTCGGGCCTGCCGACGCTGGTGGTGCAGAGCGTGGCCGATCCGTTCGGCGGCCCGGCGGAGTTCCCGGAGCTGCCGGCCGGGCACGAGCTGGTGTCCGTGCCGTACGGCGGCCACGGGTTCGACGTGCCGAAGCGGGCGCCGATCGGGCAGGAGGAGGTGCTGGAGCTGATCACCGGCGCGGTCGGCGGCTGGCTGTCGGGGCTGCTCAGGGCCGCTACGGGTGGTTCGTGAGCGGGCTGTGGCCGCCCGCTCACCCTGGCGGGTGAATCAAGGGGGCGGGGCGGGAATGCGGGCGCCCTCGGTGTGGTTGACACCCTCGTCAGCTTGAGTCCCGAGGTGGAAGGCAGCACAGATGGGTTCGATCGCGTGCCCCGAGCGGCCGGAGGAGCGCGAGGCCGCCACGGCCTTTGCCCCTGCATGGTCGGAGTGGATTGCCGCGGGCGAGAAGCCCGTCAGGCCGATATCCTCCATTTCGGGGCGGCCCGCCGTGGGGCGCCATGCCGAGGAGGTGGGTCCGGTCGTCGGGACCGAGCACGAGGCCGAGCCGGGCAGGGGCCCGGGCGAGAGCCTGCCCACGGGCGAGGCGCTCACCGGTGAGGAGCTGGCCGAGGCGATCGGTGAGGACACCTTCCGGGTGTCGGCGGAGGAGAGCGAGGAGGCCCGGCGGGAGCGCTTCGAGCGCGACGCCCTGGGCTACCTGGATCCGATGTACTCGGCGGCGCTGCGGATGACCCGCAACCCGGCCGATGCGGAGGACCTGCTCCAGGAGGCGTTCGCCAAGGCGTACGCGTCCTTCCACCAGTTCCGTGAGGGCACCAACCTCAAGGCCTGGCTGTACCGCATCCTCACCAACACGTTCATCAACTCGTACCGCAAGAAGCAGCGGGAGCCCCAGCGCACCGCCGCCGAGGAGATCGAGGACTGGCAGCTGGCCAGGGCCGAGTCGCACATGTCGACCGGTCTGCGCTCGGCCGAGACCCAGGCGCTCGACCACCTCCCGGACAGCGACGTGAAGGACGCCCTCCAGGCCATTCCGGAGGAATTCCGTATCGCCGTCTATCTCGCGGACGTAGAGGGCTTTGCGTACAAGGAGATCGCGGACATCATGGGTACTCCCATCGGTACGGTGATGTCCCGGCTGCACCGCGGCCGTCGTCAGCTGCGCGGCATGCTGGAGGATTACGCCCGTGAGCGCGGGCTCGTCCCGGCCGGCAGCGGGGCAGGGCAGGAAGCGAAGGGCTCGGGCTCATGAGCTGCGGCGATCCGCACGACACCGAGTGTGGCGAGGTCCTCGACCACCTCTATGAATTCCTCGACAACGAGATGGCCGAGGGCGACTACGACAAGTTGCGGGTGCACTTCGAGGAGTGCTCCCCGTGCCTGGAGAAGTACGGGCTGGAGCAGGCGATCAAGGCGCTGATCAAGCGCTGCTGCGGGTGCGACGACACCCCGGCCGACCTGCGCGGCAAGGTGCTGGCCAGGATCGACTCGATCCGTGCCGGGCAGCGCTCCGGCGAGGCGGTGGTGGTCGCCGTCGACGCCGCGGACGTCCATGTCGCCGTGCCGCCGAAGGCCGCCACCGAGGCGGCGGTCCGGTCGGTGGGCGCGTCGGTCGAGGCGGGCGCTCCGGCGGAGTGAGCGGCGGTCCGCCGACCGGCGGGCGGACGCGTGTTCGCATCGGATACGGCGGATTGGCCGGATCCGGTGGGCCCGCCGTGCCGGGTGGATCGGCCGGACAGGCCTGACACCTCGGATTCCACGGATACCTGGACACCCGGCCCCGGGAGCACGCGCTCCCGGGGCCGCTCCCTTTCTGCTCGTATGCGCCGTCACTCGTTCGAGTGAGTTGGTAATGCGCCAGCTGCGGCATTCCGCGATCATGCGTCCTTGCACCGGAGCGGCGGCCTATCCTCCTGACGGACACTCACCGCCGGTCCGCCCGGCGCGCTGAGCGCAGAGCGGGCCAGGACGGCGGGGAGGTCGAGATCGCTACCGACAGTGGAGGCGAAGCCCTGCGGGAGGGCGCCGTGCGGTACCTGGTGGCCGTCCCGGTGGCGGCGCTCTGCTGCCTGCTGCCGCTGCTGTCCGACGCGCTCCCGCTCGGGGCGCCCCGCTGGCTGGGCGGGCCGGTCGACTGGCCCAAGGTCGGCCTGCTGGCGTTCCTGCACGGCTGCTGGGAGTCGCTCGCCCAGGGCCTGCCCACGCCCTGTCTGCGGCTGCTGCGGCTGGTGCTGCGCCGGCCGCTGCCGGAGCGGGCCCCGACCCGGTCCGGGGCGAACGCCTTCTTCCCGGTGCTCTTCGCCGGGGTGCTGATGCTGCCGCCCGCCGCCGCCGCGCTGGTGGCCGTCCCGGCCGGGCTGCTCGGCCACCCCGAGCCGCACTTCTGGCTGCGGCAGCTGTGGAACGGCTCGCAGCTCGCGCTCTGCGCGTTCGCCTCCTCGGTGGTGTTCCACCTGCTGTGCGGGCCGCAGCTGCTGCTGGGCTCGCGGTTCCCGGCCGCGCTGCTGCCCGCGCTGGCCGCCGTCGGCACGTTCTGCCTGGCCAACGGGGTGCTGGTGGGCGTGATGCTGGTACTCGCCGAGGGGCGGCGGCCCGGGGTGCTGCTGCGCGGGCCGGCCGCCGCGGTCGGGCTGCCGGTCCTGGTGCACGCGGCCGGCGGACTGATGGTCGCGGTGCTCTGGCAGGGCCCGTACGGGGCCTTCGCGGCGCTGCTGGCGCTGCTGCCGCTCTCCATCTCCGCGTGGGTGTTCGCCCAGGGCCACCGGGAGCGCGACGCCCACCAGGCCACCGTCCAGGCGCTGGTGCAGGCGGTCGAGATCAAGGACGCGTACACCCGCGGCCACAGCGAACGGGTGGGCAGGGCCGCCGTGCTGATCGCCGGTCAGCTGGGCATGGAGGCCGAGCGCCTGCGCACGCTGCGGTTCGCGGGCATCCTGCACGACGTCGGCAAGCTGGGCGTGGCCACCGAGCTGCTGCGCAGAAACGGTCCCCTCACCGAGGCCGAGCGACGGGCCGTGGAGGTGCACCCGGTGTACGGGTACGAGCTGGTGCACGGGATCGCCTTCCTCGGCGAGGCGCACGCCGGGATCCTGCACCACCACGAGCGGATGGACGGCCGGGGCTATCCGAGCGGGCTGGTGGGGCAGCAGATCCCGGAGTTCGCCCGGATCATCTCGGTGGCCGACGCCTTCGACTCGATGACCTCGACGCGCTCCTACCGGCGCGGGCGGCCGGTCACCGAGGCGGTCGCCGAGCTGCAGCGCTGCTCGGGCAGCCAGTTCGACCCGGTGATGGTGGGGGCGCTGGTGGACGCGCTCGCCGTGCACGACTGGCAGCCGGTGCTGCCGCCGCCCGGCGACTGCATCCGGGCGGTGCCGGATATTCCGCTCGGGGTGCCCGAGCCGGCCCGGGCGGCCCCGCGCCGGGTGCCGGCCCAGGGCGGGACCGGGCCGATGGCCGGTCAGCCGTGATCGGGACGGGCGGGGCGGGCCGGATGGGCGGGACCGGCCGGGCACGCGGGACGGCGGCGTTCGGGCCCGGTCCGGGGGCGGTGCACGCCGGGGCGGTCGGGCTGTTCGCCGTGGCGCTCGGGGCGGTCGTGGTGCGCGGAGTGTCCGCGCCCGGGGTGGCGCTGGCCTTCGTCGTGCTGATCGCGCTCGGCGAGTGCGTCCGGATCACCCTTCCGGGCGATCGCGAGCAGGCGCCGATCGGGGCCGCCGGGGCGCTCGCCTACGCCCTGCTGGGGCCGCTGCGCGGGCTGCCGACCGCCCACGGGGTGCTCCAGGTGGTCGTGGTCGCGGGGGTGGGGATGCTGCTCGCGCTGCTTCCCTCGGCGGTGGTGCCCCGGTCGGCGCGGCGGCACCGGCGGCGGCCGTGGAACGACCCGGCCCGGCGGGACACCGCGGCCCGGCGGCTGATCGGGGTGGGCTTCGCCGCGGTGCTCTTCCAACCGCTCTACAACAGCGGCCTGGTCGACCGGTACTCGCCGGACGGCCCCGCGTACGGGGTGTTCCTGACCGTGGTGGCCGCGCTGGCGGCGCTGTGCGATGCCACGCTCGCCGCGGCGCTGCGGCGGGCGCGCAGCGGGCTGCGGTTCCCGGCGGCGCTGGAGGACGAGCTGCGCTCGCTGTTCGGGATCGGCTCGGCGATCGTCGCCACCGGGATGCTGGTCAGCCTCGCGGCGGGCGAGGTGGGGCTCTGGGCGCTGCCGCTGTTCTGCGCGCCGCTGCTGCTGGCCCAGGTGTCGTTCCGGCGGGCCGCCGCCGCCCGGGCCACCACCGGGCAGACCATCGCCAGCCTGGCCAAGGCCACCGAGGTGGCCGGCTACACCCCGCCGGGGCATGCCCGCAGGGTCGCCGACACGGCGTGCGCGCTGGGGCGCGAGCTGGGGCTGGGCACCCGTGAGCTCGCCCTGTTGGAGTACGCGGCGCTGATGCACGACGTCGGGCAGCTGTCGCTGGTGGAGCCGGTGCCGGACGGGGCGACGGCGCTGCTGTCGGACGAGGAGCAGCAGCGGATCGCCCGGCTGGGGAGCGAGGTGATCCGGCGGACGGGGGTGCCGCGGCAGGTGGCCGAGCAGGTCGCCCGGTCGGCGGACCCGTGGCACGGGCCGGACGGGGGCGCGGACCGCTCGGTGCCGCTGGCGGCGCGGATCATCCGGGTGGCCAACGCGCACGACGACCTGCTGACGGCGGCCCGGGGGCGGGGCGTGGGGGAGGCGGTCGGGGGGCTGGAGGTGCTGGAGGCGCTGCGGATGGGGCGCGGGCGGGTCTACGACGCCCGGGTCGTCGACGCACTGGTGAGGGTGCGGGGCTAGATTCCCGCCGGGCTCAGGCTCGGCCCCGGCTCGGGCCCGGGTCGTGTCCGGGCCGTCTCCGGGGCCGGTCCGGCGGCTGGGGTTGAGGCCGGGCGGCGGGGCGGGCAGGCTGGGTAGGGGCGGGGGCCGGAAGCAGGTGCAACCGCGGCGGTGGGGAGCGCAGGCGGCAGCGGGCGTGGTTGGATGCGGTCGTAGCGTGGAACACCGACCCGGGGCACCGGGACCGTGACGCGGGAGCGGATACGGGAGAAGTGGTGCGGGACTTCAGCGGACGACGACGGCAGGGACGAACGTGAGGATCTTCCACCGGGCACGGCACCGGCCGTCCGCCACCTGGCGGCAGACGACCGACCGGGCCTTCACGCTGATCGGCGACGGCCGCTTCGAGGACGCGGGCGCGCTGCTGGTGATGGCCGCCGATCTGGAGCCGTGGCTGTCGGACTCCTGGTTCAACCTCGCGCTGCTGCACAAGTTCCGCCGGGACTGGGAGCAGGCCCGGGCGGCCGGGCTGCGGGCGGTGGCGCTGCTGGACCGCGAGCAGGGCGCGCCGGACTGGTGGAACCTGGGGATCACGGCGACGGCGCTGCAGGACTGGCCGCTGGCGCGGCGGGCCTGGCAGGCGTACGGGCTGCGGCTGCCCGGCGGCCCCGGGGCGCAGCCGGACGGTCCGGTGAGCCTGGACCTGGGGACGACCCCGGTGCGGCTGTCGCCGGACGGCGAGTCCGAGGTGGTGTGGGGGCGCCGGCTGGACCCGGCCCGGATCGAGGTGCTGTCGATTCCGCTGCCGTCCTCCGGCCGCCGGTGGGGCGAGGTGGTGCTGCACGACGGCGCCCCGCACGGCGAGCGGGTGACCGACGGCGTGGCGTACCCGGTGTTCGACGAGATCGAGCTGTGGGCGCCGTCCCCGGTGCCGACGTACGTGGTGCTGCTGCAGGCCGCCACGGCGGGGGACCGGGACGCGCTGGAGCGGCTGGTCGCGGACGCGGGGTACGCGGCGGAGGACTGGACGTCCTCGGTGCGGCTGCTGTGCCGGGCGTGTTCGGAGAGCCGGATGGCGTCCGACGACGGCCACACGGCCCACCACGATCCGCACGACGACGGGGACGCGGCCCACCCGGGGCACCTGAGCCATCTGAGTCAGGGCGCGGGCGGGATGTCCTGGCTGGTGGAGCGGGAGTGCGGGCTCGCGGCGCCGGCCGGGGTGGTGCGTACGCTGCTGGACCGCTGGGTGGCGGCGGCGCCGGGGACCAGGGCGTATCGGGATCTCGAAGAAGTCTGCTGACCGGGCCGCTTACTCTTGATCGGTATACCTCGGTAGTCCACGGAATCGGAAGATAAGCAGCGATGGCGGAGCAGCACGACCACCAGCACGACCACGACCACGAGCCCGAGCAGGGCGAGGCCCAGCCGGTGAAGGTGGTCGGCGAGGAGCCGGACCTCTCGAAGGGCACCGCGCGTCCGATCACGGTGTACGGCAACCCGGTGCTGCACCGGGAGGTCAAGGACGTCACCGTGTTCGACGGTGAGCTGTCGGCGCTGATCGACGACATGTTCCAGTCGATGTACGCGGCCGAGGGCGTCGGCCTGGCCGCGAACCAGGTCGGCGTGGACCTCAAGGTCTTCGTCTACGACTGCCCGGACGACGAGGGCGTGCGCCACATCGGCCACGTAGTCAACCCCGTCCTGGAGGAGCTGCCGGCCGGCAGCAAGCGGGTGCTGGACGACGGCAACGAGGGCTGCCTCTCGGTGCCGACGGCCTACGCCGAGCTGCCCCGGCCCGACTACGCCGCGGTGACCGGCGTCGACAAGGACGGCAACCCGATCCGCGTCGAGGGCACCGGCTTCTTCGCCCGCTGCCTGCAGCACGAGACGGACCACCTGTACGGGTTCCTGTACATCGACAAGCTGTCCAAGCGGGACCGCAAGGACGCGCTGCGGCAGATGGCCGAGGGCACGCCGCGGTACGCGACGGTGGCGAACGACTGACGTCCGAGGGCGTGTTGAAGGCCGGTGCGGCGAAATCGCACCGGCCTTCGTCGTTCCGCGGCGCGGGCTGCTACTGGACGAACAGCCACTCCGGGCCGTAGGTGAAGCGGGGATCGGCGGGGAGCTTGACGCCGTTGACCTGCTGGGCGGCGCGGCGCATCTGGCCCATCAGGCCGATGGCCGGGCCGATCGAGTCCGGGCCGTCGGCGCCCCAGGCGCCTTCGAGGGCGCGCAGCATGTCGCTGTAGTGCTGGTTGAAGGTGCGCAGGAGGCCGGCGGTGGTCGCGTCGGGCTCGTTGCCGGGGGAGTTGGCCCAGCCGCCCTGGGGGACGCGGGCGACCGGGGAGGTGTCCGGCAGCGGGAGGTCGGGGCCGGCGAACTCGAACTTCCCCGTCTGGTCGTCGAAGACCAGCTTCTTGCCGACGGCGATCTCCTTGAAGGCGTAGTAGTGGGCGAGTTCGCCCGGGGAGCCCGGGAAGGGGTTCACCGGGGAGGCCGTGGTGCCCTCGCCCTGTTCCTGGATGATGTTGATCGCCTTCAGGACGTCGTCGATGGTGTTCATCGGGATGATGTCGTTGCCGGCGCCGTGGCTCGACCCGAGCGGGAACTCCACCTGCCGCTGACCGGTGAGCAGGTGGGCGAACTTCGGGAACACGTTGGCGATGCGCTGGTAGAAGGCGCCGATCGTGTTGCCGTCGGCGGCGAAGGCGAGCGGGTGCTCGGGCTTCTCGATGTCGGCGAACAGGCAGGCCGAGTCGCGGCTCAGCCCGCTGAGGAAGACCTCCAGCCCGGGGTTGACGCCGCCGGGGAGCTGGCCCGGGTACTTGGGCACGGTGGCGGGGTCGGTGAGGACGACGGTGCCGCCGATGCTGGTGAGCATGTTGCAGACCAGGCCGAAGTGGGACATCTCGTCGAAGACGATCTCGCGGATGGTGTGGCGGACCGGCTTGCCGTTGTCCGGGTCGGTGATCGACCAGAGGGCGGTGGCGTAGGGCGGGATGGTGGAGAGCTCCAGCATGATCGCCCGCTGGAGCGCGTCCTTGAGCTCCTGCTCGGTCCAGTCCTCCTCCGCCATGTTCATGAGCTGGACGATCGCATCGCTCTTGTAGTCGAGGATTCCGGTCGGCACGGTGGGCCCCTTTCGTTCGGCTGTGCGCCGGACCGTACGCGGGGGTTGATCGTGTGCGGATGTCCCGCGGCGGCGCGGCCCGGTAGTTCATCCGTACGGGCGGCGCGCGCGGGCGCGGGCGCCCCGCCCGGTGGTTCGCCTGAATCCTCGCGGTTCTTGCGCAGGAAGGCGGCCCCTCCGACTTCCTGCGCAGGGGCCGCCTCCCCCCGCAGGGGGAGTGGGATCGTGCGGCGGCCGGATCCGCCGCGGGTGCTCACGAGGGAAGACTCGGATCACCGCGCCGAACCCGACGATCCCCGGAGAGCCCCATGGCCGCCGTGACCGCCCTCCCGCTGCCCGACCGGAGCAACCGTTCTTCCGGGTGGGCCGGCTACGCGGCCGCCGGGGCCGCGCTCGCCTATGCGGCACCGCACTTCTGGTGGGGCGCCGGCGTCGCGGCGACCTTCCCGGGCGACTTTGCCTCGGCGCCGCACGGCACATGGGCGGCGGCGACCGGATACTGGGGGATGGGGCTGGTCGCCGTGTTCGGCGCGGTGCTCTCGCTCGCCCTGGTACGCCCGTGGGGCCGGCGGATCCCGGCCCGCCTGATCGCCGTTCCGGCGGCGATCGCCTCCGTCGGCATGGTGCTCTGGGGCTTCACCTACTTCGCCATGCAGTACCTGCTCGCCGCGGACCGCGTGGTCTCCGCGCCCGCCTTCGCCGCGAAGGACGCCCACCCGCAGGCCGCCTGGGGCCTCTTCTGGTACGGCCTCTTCCTCGCCTGGGGCCTAGCCCTGGGCCTGGCCGCCCGCCACCGCCTTCGCCGTGCGAACCGCGCGAACTGTGCGAACTGCGCGCGGGCCTGAGCAGCCGCGACCACGCGCGTGAGAAGTCGGACCGGCCGGGGCTGGTGCAGGAGCGGATGGCGTCGCGGTGGGCCGTGGTCGTCTCCACCCACCGTCCGTCAGAGTGGGACGTCACCAATTGGGGGCATGGTGGCGTCCCAATTCCCAGGTCAGCGTCGTGAGACGAATCCCGGGATGCCGCCTGCGGGGTTTGGCGCCACTCGGAGTGGGTTGCGGATTCCTATAGTTGACGCAGCGCCAGGGGTGAAGAGGGCCCCCTGGTGAATTCCGAAACACCGTCAAGAGGGGGAAGGGCCATGCGCAAGCGCAGGGTTGCCAGGATCGGTCTCGTTGCGGGCACCGCGGCATTGTTCGTGAGCGGCATGCTGAGCGGCAGCGCCCAGGCCAGGGTCGGAGTGAGCTACATCGGCAACGGCTACCCCAACACGAAGGCCGGCGTGTGGTGCGTGCAGCACAGCCTCAACCACATCTTCAAGACCATGAACATCTACCACGCACAGATCAAGGAAGACAGCCTGTTCGGCCCGCAGACGGAGGAGGCGATCAGGTACCTGCAGGCCAATGACACCGACCCGAACACCGAGGTCGACGGCATCGTCGGGCCGGCCACGGGCAGCACGCTCTACGCCTGGGGCGACCCCCGGTACAACTACAATTCGGGCACCAACGGCTCCTGCTACTGGAGCCTGCCCACCGAGGGCATCTGGGGCTAGGAAGCCCCAGGAGGCCCTTGCCGGACCGGCCGACCGGGCACGTACAGCGGTCAGGGCGGGAGCTGCGTCGGGACGCGGGTCGGGTTGATGGCGACGGCCCTCCGGGACTCCAGGGATCCGGAGGGGCCGGCTCTGCTCCTCGCCGCCGGGGCGTGGGCGGCCTTCGTGACAGGGGCCGGGTGCGGGGACCTTCCGGTCTTCTGAGCCCAACGCAGAGGTGCCCCGCGCGGCCGTGGCCGTGCGGGGCACCTCTGTCGTGTCCGCCTTCTTTAGAAGTCGTCGTCGAAGGCGACCGAGCCCTCGACGGCGACCTGGTACGCCGACACCCGGCGCTCGAAGAAGTTGGTCAGCTCCTGCACGTTCTGGAGCTCCATGAAGCCGAACGGGTTGGTCGAGCCGTACCGGATCGGCATGCCGAGGCGGGCGAGCCGCTGGTCGGCGACGGCCTGCAGGTACTCGCGCATCGACGCGGTGTTCATGCCGGGCAGGCCCTCGCCGCAGAGGTCCTGGGCGAACTGGAGCTCGGCCTCGACGGCCTCCTCCAGCATCTCGGTGACCTGCTTGGCCATCGTCTCGTCGAAGAGGTCGGGCTCCTCCTCGCGGACGGTGTCCACGACCGACATCGCGAAGTCCATGTGCATGGACTCGTCCCGGAACACCCAGTTGGTGCCGGTGGCCAGGCCGTGCAGCAGGCCCCGGCTTCGGAACCAGTACACGTACGCGAACGCGCCGTAGAAGAACAGGCCCTCGACGCACGCCGCGAAGCAGATCAGGTTCAGGAGGAACGCGCGGCGGTCGTCCTTGGTCTGCAGCGAGTCGATGTGGTCGACCGCGTTCATGTACTTGAAGCAGAACTGGGCCTTCTGGTGGATGGAGGGGATGTTCTCCACCGCGGCGAAGGCCGCGTTGCGGTCCTCCGGGTCCGGAAGGTAGGTGTCCAGCAGCGTCAGGTAGAACTGGACGTGCACGGCCTCCTCGAACAGCTGGCGCGACAGGTACAGCCGCGCCTCCGGGGAGTTGATGTGCTTGTAGAGGCTCAGCACCACGTT
The DNA here is from genome assembly GCF_043202015.1 of Kitasatospora sp. NPDC048239. Lineage (NCBI taxonomy): Bacteria > Bacillati > Actinomycetota > Actinomycetes > Kitasatosporales > Streptomycetaceae > Kitasatospora > Kitasatospora sp. NPDC048239. Next base: position 466,764 of record NZ_JBICZP010000002.1, read on the forward strand.
GTTGGAGACGATCGAGTCACCGGTGGCGAAGAAGGCGACCAGCCGGCCGATCATGTGCCGCTCGCCCTCGCTCAGCTTGGCGAGGTCGGCGACGTCGGAGTGCAGGTCCACCTCCTCGACGGTCCAGGTGTTCTTGATCGCGTCGCGGTAGCGGTCGTAGAACGACGGGTAGCGCATCGGGCGAAGGGTCAGCTCGAACCCGGGGTCGAGCAGCATCTTCTCGCGGTCGTCGGACATTACTGGCAGGCCTCGCAGGACTCGGGGTTCTCCAGGGAGCAGGCCAGCGCGGCCTCCTCCTCCGGCGTGAGGGTCGGGGTGCCCACGCTGACCGGGTCGGCCGGAACCGGGGCGGCGGCGCGGGCCGTGCCCGACGCGGCCTGGGCGATCCTGGTCGCCGGGCGCGAGCGCAGGTAGTAGGTGGTCTTCAGACCGACCTTCCACGCGTACGCGTACATCGAGCTGAGCTTGCCGATGGTGGGCGCGGCCATGAAGAGGTTCAGCGACTGGCTCTGGTCGATGTACGGCATCCGGGCGGCGGCCAGGTCGATCAGCGCGCGCTGGGGCAGCTCCCAGGCCGTGCGGTACAGCGAGCGGACCCCGGCGGGCAGCCAGTTGAGCTCCTGGACGGAGCCGTTGGCGTCGCGCAGCGCGTCCCGGGTCTGCTGGTCCCAGACGCCGAGCTCCTTGAGCTCGCGCACCAGGTACGGGTTGACCTGGAGGAACTCGCCGGAGAGGGTCTCGCGCTTGAACAGGTTGGAGACCTGCGGCTCGATGCACTCGTACACGCCGGCGATCGAGGCGATCGTGGCGGTCGGCGCGATCGCCAGCAGCAGCGAGTTGCGCAGACCGGTGGTGGCGATCCGGGCCCGCAGGGCGGTCCAGCGGTCGGCCCACTCGGGCGCGGCGCTCGGGAAGTGGTCGATGTGCAGCTCGCCGCGGGCGGCGCGGGTCTCGCCGTACGCCTCGTGCCGGCCCAGCTGCTCGGCCAGGTCGGCGGAGCGCTCGTAGGCGGTGAGCATGATGCGCTCGGAGATCAGGGTGGAGAGCTGCTTGGCCTCGGCGGAGTCGAAGTCCAGGCGGAGCTGGAAGAAGACGTCCTGCAGGCCCATCACGCCGAGGCCCACCGGGCGCCAGCGCGAGTTGGACGCGCCGGCCTCGGGGGTCGGGTAGAAGTTGATGTCCACCACGCGGTCGAGGAAGGTGACGGCGGTGCGCACGGTGGCGTCCAGCCGGTCCCAGTCCATGGCGTTCAGCAGGTCGGCGGCGGTGGCACCGGCGGCGACGTGCGCGCCGAGGTTGACCGAGCCGAGGTTGCAGACGGCGGTCTCGGAGTCGTCCGTGACCTCCAGGATCTCGGTGCAGAGGTTGGAGCTGTGCACCGTGCGGCCGGGCAGCGCGGTCTGGTTGGCGGCGCGGTTGGAGGCGTCCTTGAAGGTCATCCAGCCGTTGCCGGTCTGCGCCAGGGTGCGCATCATCCGGGCGTACAGGGTCTGCGCGGGGATGGTGCGGACGGCCTTGCCGGCCTGCTCGGCCTTCAGGTACGCCTCGTCGAACTCGACGCCCCACAGGTCGACCAGCTCGGGCACGTCGGCGGGGGAGAACAGCGACCAGTCGGCGTTGGCGTTCACCCGGCGCATGAACTCGTCCGGGATCCAGTGCGCCAGGTTCAGGTTGTGGGTGCGGCGCGCCTCCTCACCGGTGTTGTCGCGCAGCTCCAGGAACTCCTCGATGTCCGCGTGCCAGGTCTCCAGGTAGACGCAGGCCGCGCCCTTGCGGCGGCCGCCCTGGTTGACGGCGGCGACCGAGGAGTCGAGGGTGCGCAGGAACGGGACGATGCCGTTGGACTTGCCGTTGGTGCCCCGGATCAGCGAGCCGCGCGAGCGGATCCGCGAGTAGGACAGGCCGATGCCGCCGGCGTGCTTGGAGAGGCGGGCGATCTGGGCGTAGCGCGAGTAGATCGAGTCCAGGTTGTCCAGCGGCGAGTCGAGCAGGTAGCAGCTCGACATCTGCGGGTGCCGGGTGCCGGAGTTGAAGAGGGTCGGCGAGGAGGTCAGGTACTCCAGCCGGCTCATCAGGCGGTACAGCTCGGCCACCTCGCGCACCGACTGCTCGTTGTCGCCGACCGCCAGGCCGCTGGCGACGCGGAGCAGGAAGTGCTGCGGGGTCTCGACGACCTTGCGGGTGATCGGGTGGCGCAGCAGGTAGCGGCTCTGCACGGTGCGCAGGCCGAAGTACTCGAAGCGGTCGTCGCCGCTGGGGTCGATCAGCGCGTTCAGGGTGTCGGCGTGCTTGGCGACGAAGGCGGCGGTGGTGTCGCCGATCAGGCCCTCGGCGTGGCCGACGGCGATCGAGGCGGAGAACGAGACCGAGCCCTGGCTGACGGCCTCGTCGACGATCTCCAGGGCGAGGAGGCGGGCGGCCAGCTTCGAGTACTGCGGGTCCTCGGCGATCATCGAGGCGGCGGCCTCCACGGCCAGTCCGCGCAGCTCGGCGAAGTCCGAGCCGGCGTGGCGGCCGCGGAGCGCGGCGGCGGCGACATGGCCGGGGTCCACCTGGGGGAGATCGACGCTGCGGTCGGTCAGTAGCCGGAGCAGCGAACCGCCGGGGTCGGAAACCGTCGGTTCGGCGGGGGAACCCTGGGCGGGCAGGGTGGCTGAGGCAGCGGTGGTCAAGGCGCTCTCTCCTGGCGGCGATCGGCGGTGGATCCGGCAACCGGGCCGATCGGGGCAGGGGAGCACGGCGCGAACGCCCGGTGGCGTCGCGCGACGGTGGCATCCCCGGCCCGCCCGCGAGGCCCGGAAGTACTGCACGTGCTGCAGGGCCTCTGCGGGGAGGCCGTGGCACGCCGTCGGCAGGTACTCGGACTCGCGGGCTCTCTGGGGAGCCGCCCGCACACCGCTGCGGGGCAGTCCCGGACTCGCACCGGGTTCCCCTGCGTCGACAGCAGGATCGAGCATACATCTAGTGGTGTCCGCTCGATGCGACACCACATGTTGTGCGGCGCCGCGTGTCGGGACGATGACGGCGGGTGCGGGCGCGGGCCCTGGCGTGTCCGGTGGACGGCCGGTTTTGGGAACGGATTGGTTACCGGACGACTGGCCGTCAGGGTCATGCCCTACGATCTCGGCACATGAGCGAGGGAACGGGCGTACCGGCGGAGTGGACGCGTCAGCCGGCACAGCCGGTGCCGGGTCAGCAGCCGGAAACGCCGGGTCAGGTGCCGCCGGGTCAACCGCCCGTGCCGCCGCAGCAGCAGGGGGGGCCGCCGGTGCCGCCGCCCGGTGGCTTCGGGCCGCCCGCGACCCCGTACGCGCAGCCGGGGGCCGGGGTGCCGCCGCAGGCCCAGCCGCCGGCGCCGCCGCATGTGCCGAGCGGGCCCGGGGCGTACCCGCCGCCGGCTCCGCAGCCGATGGCCCAGCCGCAGCCGCAGCCACACCCGCAGCCGCAACCCGTGCCGCAGCCGCAGCCGCAGCCGCAGCCGCAGCCGATGGCCCAGCCGATGCCGCAGCCCGCGCCGCAGCCCCACACCGGGCCGCCGCAGGGCCCCGGCGGGCCCGCCCCGTACAACCAGTGGCCGCAGCCCGCGCCGCAGGCCCCCGCCGAGCCGGACTGGGGCGCGATGGCGGACCGCCACGCGAACGAGTCCCGTAAGCGCAAGCGCCTGTGGATCGGCGCCGCGGCGCTGGCCGCCGTCCTGGTCGGCGGCGTGGTCGCGGCCGCGGTGTGGATCAACGGCAACGGCGACACCAAGAACGACCCCAAGCCGACCGCGAGCTCCACCTCGGCGGGCGTGCCCACCGAGCAGGCGCTGGCCGTCATCTCGGACGCCGCCACCGACAAGCTCCCGGTCGACGCCGCGACGCTGTTCCCGGACCAGACCCGCACCATCGACGGCAAGGTGTGGACCCGCAAGGTGACCGGGGCCACGTCCCCGTGCTCCAAGGCGACCACCGGAGGCCTCGGCCTCGCCCTCGGCGACGACACCTGCCGCTCGCTGGTCCGCGCGACGTACGTCAGCGGCGACAGCGCGGTGACCGTCGGCGTCGCGGTCTTCGACAACAAGGCGGGCGCGGACCGCGCGCTCGGCCGTCACGCCGGCCTGATCCAGGGTCTGTCCGGCCCCGGTGTGGCCATGTTCTGCGTGACCGACAAGTCGGGCTGCACGGAGACGCACGCCGCGATCGGCCGCTTCGGCTACTTCACCGTGGCGGGCTCGCTCAAGCAGACCCCGGACCAGAGCGACCCGGTGGCCTCGACCGCCGGCGCCCTGCTCGCGGACCGCACCAAGGCGGTCCTGCTGGGCCGCGCCGGACACACCGGCTGAGTCTGCCGCAGGAGGCCGCCGGCGGACCGTCCGGCGGCCAACCGTCCCGGTGCGGGCGGCAGATGGCCGTCGGATAGGATGACCGCTTTCGGGGGGAGGTATCGGCCTGCCCCAAAGCGCCCCCGAGACGGGGAATCAGCGAGCAGGAGGTACCGCGCGGTGAGCGCTGCCGTCAATGCGACCAGCAGACGGCGCAGAGCGGCAGGCCGCAGACGCGGCAGCCCGGGCGAGCCCGTCCCGTCGCTGCTGCTGCCGGCCCCGCCCACTTCGCAGGAGAAGTACAGCTACACCATCAGGCACCAGTGGGTGCTGACCCTCTGCTCGGTGGTCAGCTTCGCCTGCCTGGTGATCAGCCAGGGCCAGCTGTACTCCGTGGGGTCGTGGTTCTGGCTCTGCGTGCCGTTCCTGTTCTTCACGGTCGTCTACTACCTGGTGTCGCTGCGCGTGAACAGTTTCACGCCGAACTTCGACATCAAGGAGCACCGCCGGCTGGTCCGGCAGTGGAAGCCCGACGACCTCCCGACCGTGGACGTCTTCCTGCCGGTCTGCGGCGAGCCGATCGAGGTGCTGCACAACACGTGGACGTACGTCCGGAAGATGGCCGAGCACTACCCGGGCCTGGTGATGCCGTTCGTCCTGGACGACGCGGCGAACCCCGAGGTCGAGGCGATGGCCGCCGACTTCGGCTTCCGCTACGGCGTCCGCGAGAACCGCGGCTGGTTCAAGAAGGCCGGCAACCTGCACTACGGCTTCGGGCGCTCGGACGGCGAGTTCATCCTGATCCTCGACGCCGACTTCGCGCCCCGCCACGACCTGCTGCACGAGGTCCTGCCGTACCTGCAGCGGGACAGCCGGCTCGCCATCGTGCAGACGCCCCAGTTCTTCCGGGTGCTGGACTCGCAGAACTGGATCGAGCGCGGCGCCGGGGCGATCCAGGAGCTGTTCTACCGCTCGGTCCAGGTCGCCCGGCAGCGCAACGACGGCGCGATCTGCGTCGGCAGCTGCGCGGTCTACCGGCGGGCGGCGCTGGACGAGAACGGCGGCACCACGCTGATAGCCCACTCCGAGGACGTCCACACCGGCTTCGACCTGCGCGCCCTCGGCTGGGACCTGCAGTACATACCGGTGGCGCTGTCCACCGGCGTCTGCCCGGACAACGCGGGGGCCTTCCAGAACCAGCAGTACCGCTGGTGCATGGGCTCGATGTCGCTGATGACCAGCCGGAAGTTCTGGAAGACCAAGCTCGATTTCACCACCCGGCTCTGCTACATCTCCGGGTTCCTGTACTACATCCACACCGCGCTGCTGACCTTCGCGCTGCCGATGCTGCCGATCATGCTGCTGCTCTGGCGGCCCGACCTGCTGAAGGTCGAGCACCTGACGCTCGTCATCCCCAGCCTGGTGTACGCGACCCTGATCTTCCCGCTCTGGCACCGGGCGCCGTACCGCCTGGAGGCCTGGGCCGGCCGGATGATGTACGGCTGGGCGCACTTCTTCGCCGTCTGGGACCTCGTCCGCGGGCGTGAGCGCGGTTGGCAGCCGACCGGTTCGAGCAAGGCCAAGAACCGCCAGCGGCGGTTCTGGACCGGTGTCATCGTCTGGGGCGCGGGCTCCGCGCTGGTCTGGGTGGTCGCGGCGGTCTACCGGATGTTCACCATGTACCCGCTGGACTTCGCCCTGGTCCTCTCCTCCGGCCTGTTCTACGCGGTGACCGTCGGCCGGATCCTCATCCAGCCCCGATCCCAGGACGCAGCGGCATGACGCTCCACACCACTTCCGGACGGGGTGGCCGGGCCCGCTCCGGTCTGGTCCGCGCGCTCGCGGCGGCCCTGCTGCTGCTCCCGCTGGCGGCCTGCGACCTGCTCGGCGAGAAGCCGCTCGGACCGCTGGCCGCCGCCCCGGCGCCGGCCCCGACCGCCTCCGGCACGGCCTCCCCGGGGGCGTCGCCGACCGCCTCCGCGGCGGCCCCCTCGCCCGCCGCGACGGCGGCCGCCGATCTGCCCTACGACGTCCGGCCGCTGCTCAAGCCGGCGAAGAAGTACATCGGGGTGGCCGTCGACGGCGCCCCGCAGTCGATGGCCGGCGTGGACGAGTTCGCGACGAAGGCCGGCAAGCGGCCGAACATCGTCGAGTACTACTCCGGCTGGGGTGACGAGTACGACGTCAAGGGCGTGACCAACGCCTGGGCGGCCGGGGCGATGCCGTTCATCGCCTGGGAGCCCTACAAGACGCCGCTGGCGGACATCGCGGCGGGCAAGCACGACGACTACGTCAAGCGGTACGCGGCCGCCGTGCGCAACACCAACATCCCGGTGGCGATCAGCTTCGCCCACGAGTTCAACGGCACCTGGTACGACTGGGGCACCAAGACCACCACCGCCGCCGACTTCGTCGCCGCCTACCAGCACCTGCACGACGTGTTCACCCAGCTCGGCGTCGGCCAGGTGATCTGGGTGTGGAGCCCCAACAGCATCAACCCGGTGCCGACGGTGACGCTCAAGCAGTACTACCCCGGTGACACCTACGTCGACTGGGTGGGGATCGTCGCGTACTACACGCACCTCGAAGCGGGCACCTTCGACACCCTGTACACGCCCACCCTCACCCAGATCCGCACCTTCACCAACAAGCCCTGGATCATCGCCGAGACCGGCTCCGAACCCGGTGCCCGCAAACCGGCCGACATCTTCAACCTCGCCGCCAACGTGCTGAAGCGCTCCGACTGCCTGGGCTTCATCTGGTTCAACCTCAACAAGGAGGTCGACTGGCGGATCGAGAGCGACCAGCAGTCCCAGACCGCCTTCAAGCAGGCGGTCTCCGACGGCCGCTACAGCTTCGATGTGAAGAGCCCCTGATGACGTCCTCCCCAGCGCACCGCACCCGCCGCCGGGTCCCCGGCCCGAGACCGGAGGCCGCCGACGGCCGCCGCGCCGACGGGCCGCCCGTCGAGCCGCAGTCCGTCGAGCCGCTGCCGGTCGAGCCTTCGGCCGCCGAGCCGCCGTTCGTCGAGGACGGGCCGGTCCGGATCCCCGACACCGGCGGGTCGTGGTTCGAGAGCCCCCGCCCGCAGCCGAACCGGCCGCAGTCGACCAACCCGGAGCCGAACCGTTCACCGGAGGCCCGTTCGCAGGACGCCCGCTCGTCGGGGACCCTGCAACAGGAGGCCCTGCATCCGGAGGCCCTGCCGCGGGAGGAGCCGCTCGACGGCGACGCCGAGCAGCCCGTGCCGAGCCCGCCCGGGCCGCGCCGCGGTCGCCGCCGCGCGCCCGGGGCGGAGCCGGAGCAGCCGGCCGCCCCTGCCGAGGACGGACCGGTCGAGCCCGTGCCGAGCCCGCCCGGGCCGCGCCGCGGTCGCCGTAGGGCGCCCGGGGCGGAGCCGGAGCAGCCCGCCCCCGCCACCCGCGGACCGGTCGAGCCCGTGGAGCCGGGGCCGGAGCCGGGATCGGAACCGGAACCGGGGTCGGACCCGGAGGCCGGGCCCCGCCGCGGCCGCCGCCGCGCAGCCGAGCCCGAGCCCGCCGAGGTCGACGAGGGCCCCGGCTACACCCTGCCGCCGGTGCCCGAGGCCAGCTGGACGCTCGACTCCGGCCGCCGCCGCTCCTGGGTCAGCCGTGCCCTGCTGATCGCCATCCTGGCGATCCAGACCGCGATGTCCGTGCGCCTGTCGAACACCGCGTTCCAGGACGAGGCGCTGTACATGTACGCCGGACACGCGCAGCTGTCCCACTGGATGTACGGCACCCCGATGCCGAAGGACTACAACACCTACTTCTCCGGCTCGCCGACGCTCTACCCGATCGTGGCCGCGGTGGTGGAGAACCACTTCGGCATGCTCGGGGTGCGGCTGTTCAGCCTGCTCTCCATGCTGGGCTCCACCGCGCTGCTCTACGGCTTCACCCGGCGGCTGTTCAACGAGCGCGTCGCACTCGGCGCGGCGGCGATGTTCGCGGTCACCCAGTCCACCGTGGTGCTGGGCTTCTTCGCGACCTACGACGCCCCGGCGGTGCTGCTGCTCGCGCTTGCGATCTGGATCGTGGTGCGCAGCGACAGGGCGCCCGCCGCCGTCGTCCTGGCGGCCGCGCCGGTCGCGGTGCTGGCGGTCGGACTGAAGTACGCCTCGGCGCTCTACCTGCCCAGCCTGGTGCTGCTCGCGGTGCTGACCGGGCGGCGCAACGGCGTCCGCCAGCCGATGCTGCGCGGGGTGCTGCTGGCGGGCGGCTCGGGTGCGCTGCTCTGGCTCGGGATGACCTTCACCGACGTCCTCAAGGGTGTCCAGGCGACCACCACCCAGCGCGCGCACGGCACCGAGCCCTGGACGGAACTGGCCCGCCAGTGCGTGGAGTTCAGCGGCCTGATGTTCGTCACCGCGGTCGGCGGCGCGATCGCCTACGCGCTGCGCGGCCGGATGAACGAGTCCCCGCTGGTCCGCACGATGACCGGCCCGGGCCGGCGCCGACGAGTCCTGCTCGGACTGCTGCTGACCGGCACCGCGCTGCTCGCCCCGGCCTACCAGATGCACCTGCACACCTCGGTGGCGCTCTACAAGCACCTCGGCTTCGGGCTGCTGTTCGCCGCGCCGATGGCCGGCATCGGCCTGGCCCGCCTGGTCGGCCCGCACTTCCGGCACCCGCAACTGGGCATCCTGCTCTGGGTGGTGGCGCTCGCGCTCGGCCTCACCCAGTCGACCTGGCGGTTCGACACCTGGCCGGACTCCACCCGGATGACCGAGGTGCTGCGCCAGCACGTCACCAGCACCGGCCGCTACCTGGCCTCGGCCGACAACGTCCCGGTGTACTACACGCGCGACCTCACCCTGCAGAGCCAGTGGACCTCCACCTACGGCATCGGGTACGTCGACAAGGCCGACAAACTGCACACCGGCGACGACGGCTACCGGACGGCCATCGCGGACGGCTGGTTCGACCTAGTGGTGCTGGACGGGGTCGCCACCCCGGACACCGACCGGGTGGTGGCGGAGGCGATCGCGCAGAGCCCGCACTACCGGCTGCTCGGGCGCATTCCCTTCACACACGTGGGTGGAACCGGCTACTACCGGATCTGGGTCAAACAGTAGCGATGACCACCTCCACCAGTGCGACGGGTGCGTCGGCGGCCTGGCCGCCGGCCCCGGGCCACCCGCCGATGCCCCCGTCCCCGCCCGCGCCCGCGGCCGCGCCCCCCACGGCGCCGCCGCCTCCGCCCGCGCCCCCGGCCGTGCCCCCGGCCTCCACCGGGTCCGTGCCACCGCTCCCGGCCTCCGCCGCGGCCGTGCCACCCGTCCCGGCCGCGCCCGAGGCCGGTGAGCAGGCCCCGCCGTGGCGGGCCGCCCTCGGCATCGCCCTGCCGCCCGTGCTGCTCACCCTCGCGCTCTGCCTCTACGGCATCCAGGACCGCCAGCTCTGGCGGGACGAGCACGCCTCCTGGTGGGCGGCCACGCTGTCCTGGTCCGATCTCGGCACCCTCACCGGGAACATGGACCTGGTGCTGGCGCCCTACTACCTGCTGCTGCACCTGTGGGTGTCGGTGGCCGGCCAGTCCGAGGCCGCGCTGCGGATCCCCTCGGCGCTCGCGATGGCCGCCGCCGCCGGCTGCGTGGCCCTGCTCGGGCGGCGGCTGCTCTCCCCCCGGCTGGGCCTGCTGGCCGGAGTGCTGTTCGCGGTCTGTCCCAGCATCACCTGGTACGGCCAGGACGCCCGGCCGTACGCCTTCGCCGTCCTGGCGGCCTCCGGCAGCACCCTGCTGATCACCCGGATCGTTCAGGACCGCAGGCCCGCCGCGGCCGGGCTGCGGCCGGTGCTGCTGCTCTGGGCCGGCTACGCGCTCACCGTGGTCGCCATGGGCCTCACCCACCTGGTGACGCTGATGGTGCTGCCCGGCCACCTGCTGCTGGTCGCCCGCGAGTTCCGCCGCGGCACGGACGACGCCGGGGCCCGCTGGGTGCTGTTCGGCCGTTGGGCGGTGGCCTCGGCCGCCGCGGTGCTGCTGCTGAGCCCGCTGCTGCTGCTCGGTGCCGGGCAGAGCGGCCAGATCGCCTGGAACGCGCGCGACTGGGGCGACCTCGGCGAACTCGTGAAGGACCTGGCCGGCTCCTCGGCGCTCGGCTGGACCCTGCTGCCGCTGGGCGTGCTCGGCGCGGTGGGCCTGCTGCTGCTCCGCCAGCCGGTCGGTCCGCTGATCTGCTGGGCGCTCGTGCCGGTGCTGGTCACCGTGGCGACCGCGCACTGGCTGCACCTGTTCCTGGCCCGCTACCTGCTCTTCACGGTGCCCGCCTGGATGCTGCTCACCGCGGCCGCGATCGGCCGGCTGCCCGGGCTGGTCGCCCAGCTCACCGCCTCCCGGACCCCGCCGCGCTGGGTGGTCGGGCCGGTTCCGCTGGTGGTGGCCTTCGCGCTGGCCGCGGTGCTGGCCTGGCCGGCCCAGGCGAGCGTCCGGGACGACCTGGGCGGGGAGGCGGACGCCCGCGCCGCCGCCCGGGTGATCAGCGCCGGACTGCACCCCGGGGACGGCGTGGTGTTCGAGCCGACCAGTTCGATGCGCCGGGCGCTGGCCTACGAGTTGCGCGACCGCCCGGCTCCGAAGGACACCCTGCTCTGGGTGACCGCGCAGCAGGCCGGCAGCTTCGGCGCGCTGGAGTGCGAGGAGCCGGCCCGCTGCATGGCCGGGGTCCAGCGGATCTGGCTGCTGGTGGCGAGCGGGGACCGCCGGCCGTACGGCAGTGTGTCGGACAAGGTGGCCAAGGAGCTGAAGCAGTTCCACACCGTCCGCACCGAGGCGGTGCCCAACCTCCGGGTGGTGCTGCTGGAACGCACCAAGGGCAAGGCCTAGGCGTACCAGGACAGGGCCCAGCCCCGGGGCCTGCTCAGAACGCCAGGCTGTAGACCATCAGGTCCATGCCCGGGTACGGCGCCCAGTCCCGCTCGGGGGTGCGGCGGAAGCCGACGCGCTCGTAGATGCGGTGGGCGGCCGTCATCTCGGGCCGGGTGGAGAAGGCCATGCCGGCCAGGCCCAGTTCGCGGCTGCGCGCCAGCGAGGCGCGGACCAGGGCCTCGCCGACGCCCCGGCCGCGGGTGGCCGCGGCGGTGGCGAGCATCCGGATCTCGCCCTCGTGCGGGTCGGCGATGTCGGCCCACTCGGTACCGCCCACGGCGAAGGTCACGCAGCCGAGCACCCGTCCGTCGGCCTGGTCGACCGCGACGAGGAGTTCGGCCTCCCGGGCCCGGCGGGCGGCGTCGCGCAGGAGGTCGACGTAGCGGCTCTCGGGCGAGGTGTAGCCGTCGCCGACGAAGGCCTCGACGGTGATGCGGCCGGCGGCTTCGAGGTCCTCGGCCCGGGCCCGGCGGATGACGATGTCCATCCGGCCAGTGTGCCGGAGCCGGCCGGTACGGCCCGAGCCGGGGCGGGACGGGTGGCCGGGCCGGCGGTCCGGCGGGTGGCGGCGCGGCCGGCCGGTACGACAGGGGGGCGGTCGGCGGCGGGCAGCGCGGGGGAGTCGGCGGCGGGGTCGGCGGACGGGCGCAGGGAGGCGGCCGGCATGGTGCCGTACAGCCGGTCGGGCAGGGCGGGGTCGGCGGGGTAGCCGCCGGGCCGGTGCCAGTTGTCGCGGCCGGCGGCGGTGCCCCGGGCGACCTCCCGGCCGATCAGGGTGCCGAGCAGGCCGAACCCGCCGACGGCACCGGCGAGGGCGAGGGCGCTTGCGAGTGTGTCGGAGTCCATGGCTCCACTCTCGCGGGGCCGTCCGGACAGCACGAGTGGCAGGAATGACCGATTGCATCGAAATACTGCCACCCGACCCCTTCCCCCCGGGCCGCCCGGGAGGGCATCCTGGGCGGCATGCTGACGAACGTGGTCGCGGTGGTCCTGGAGGAGCTCCACCCCTTCGAACTCGGGGTGGCCTGCGAGGTCTTCGGCCTGGACCGCACCGAGGAGGGCCTGCCCGGGTACGACTTCGCGATCGCCGGGGCCCGGACCGGTCCGCACCGCACCCACGCGGGCTTCACGGTGGACGTCCCGCACGGCCCGGAGCGGCTGGCCGAGGCCGACCTGGTGATCGTCACGGCGACGGGCCTGCGCCCGCAGTACCCGCAACCGCTGGTCGACGCCCTCCGGTCGGCCGTGGACGGCGGCGCCCGGGTGCTGTCGATCTGCAGCGGCGCCTTCGTCCTCGGCGCCGCCGGGCTGCTCGACGGCCGCCGCTCCACCACGCACTGGCGGCACGCCGAGGAGCTGGCCCGGCGCTTCCCGCTGACCACGGTCGAGCCGGACGTGCTCTACGTGGACGACGACCCGGTGATCACCTCGGCCGGGACGGCGGCCGGCATCGACGCCTGTCTGCACCTGGTGCGCCGGTTCCAGGGGGCCGAGGTGGCCCGGGGGATCGCCCGCCGGATGGTGGTGGCGCCGCACCGCGAGGGCGGGCAGGCCCAGTTCGTGGCCCGCCCGCTGCCCGAGGGCGACGGCGACTCGCTCGCCCCGCTGCTCGACTGGATGCGCCACCACCTGGACGAGGAGTCCACCGTGGAGCAGCTCGCCGCCCGGGTCCACATGTCGCCGCGCACCTTCGCCCGCCGCTTCCAGCAGGAGACCGGCACCACCCCGCACCGCTGGCTCACCGGGCAGCGCCTGCTGCTCGCGCAGCGGATGCTGGAGTCCACCACCGAATCGGTGGACGTGATCGCGGCCAGCTGCGGCTTCGGCAACGCGGCCACCCTGCGCCACCACTTCGGGCGCCGGCTGGGCACGACCCCGCTGGCCTACCGCCGCTGCTTCGCCGAGCCCGTCGCCGGCTGAGCCCGTCGCCTTCCGGGCCGGCGCCGCGGCGCCGGACAGGGCGGGCTACCGGGTGCCCTCCAGGTGCCCGGTGTCGTTCCAGTGCGCCGGCTGCAGCCGCCCGCCCTCGGCGCGCCAGATGCTGGTGGAGCAGTTGCGCACCGGCTCCAGCGCGGTGAGCCGGGCCTCGGTCAGCCGGTCCAGCACGTACCGGAGCATCAGCACCGTGCAGTCGTGCCCGACCAGCAGCACCGGCCGCCCGGCCTCCTCCTCGCCCAGGTCGCGCAGCAGCCCGCGCATCCGCAGCGCCACGTCGGCCCAGGACTCGCCGCCGGGCGGCCGGTAGTACAGCTCGCCCATCTTGCGCCGTCTGGCGGCCTCCTCGGGGTACTTGGCCTCGATCGCGGCCTTGGTCAGCATCTCCAGCACGCCCAGTTCGCGGTCGCGCAGCCGCTCGTCGTAGCGCACGTTCAGCGAGACCGGTACCGCGCCGAGCCCGGCGGCCTGGGCGAGCGCGATCCGGGCCGTCTCGGTGGTGCGGACGTACGGCGAGCACCAGACGCTGCGCGGGCGGTCGGCGCTGGGCAGGGCGGCCCACCACAGGCCCAGCGCCTGGGCCTGCTGCTGGCCGTGCAGCGAGAGCGGGATGTCCGCGTCCCGGCAGCTGATCGGCACGCTCAGCGCGTCGGCCGCCTCGGCCAGCTGGAACTCCACGTTGGCGGTGGACTCGCCGTGCCGGGTGGCGATCAGGACGGACGGCAGCCGGTGGGCGGCGGCCGGTGCGGTGGGCGGTGCGCCGTGGGTGGACTGGTACTGGCCGTTGAGGGTGGTGCCGAGTTCTGCCATCGCCGCTTCTCCCCGTGGTCGATGCCGGTGCGATCAGTTGCCGGCCGTCCGGCGGTCCGGTCTGGTCGTGCTGGATGGTGCTCTGGGTGTGCGGCCGTTCATACATATGATCGCGCCGCCTTCTCCAGTGTTCACGGAGAAGGCGGCGCGATCACAGGGCGCGCGCGGGGCGTATCAGTGCGCCGCCACGGGCTCCGGCGCGTTCTTCAGCTCTTCGTCGCCGGTTTCGGCGCTGTAGTCGCCCGGACGGGTCTCGTCCGGGCTCTCCGGGGCCTTGAGCGCCCGCAGCACCACCGTGAGCACCACCGAGACCAGCAGGTTGAGCACGAAGGCGGTCAGGCCGATGTAGCCCAGCTCGCCGATGCCGGGGATCTCGGTGGCGTTGCCGCCGAAGTGCTTGGTCGCCGGGCTGGCCAGGCCGTACGCCTGCCAGGTCCCGTAGACCATGCCGGCCGCCCACCCGGCGAACAGCGCCCAGTGGTGGAACCAGCGGGTGAACAGGCCGCCGACGATGGAGACGAAGGTCTGCAGGATCCACAGGCCGCCGAGCAGCTGCAGGTTGATCGCGGCCTGCTTGTCCATGGTGAGCACGAAGACCAGCGCGCCGACCTTCACCAGCAGCGAGGCGAGCTTGGCGACCCTGGTCTCGTCGGCGGGGGTGGCGGTGGGCTTCAGGTACTCCTTGTAGACGTTGCGGGTGAAGAGGTTGGCCGCGGCGATCGACATGATGGCGGCCGGCACCAGCGCGCCGATCCCGATCGCGGCGAAGGCGACGCCGGTGAACCAGTCCGGGAACATGTTCTCGAACAGCTGCGGCACCGAGAGCTGGGTGTTGAACTTCTTGTCGCCCTTGCCGACGCCCGCCGCGATCGCCATGAAGCCGAGCAGCGCCAGCAGGCCCAGCATCAGCGAGTAGGCGGGCATGATCGCCATGTTGCGGCGCACGGTGTTGCGGGACTTGGAGGCCAGCACGCCGGTCACCGAGTGCGGGTACATGAACAGCGCCATCGCCGAGCCGAGCGCCAGTGTGGCGTACGTCCACTGCTTGTTCTCCGGCACCGTCAGCGAGCCGGCTGCCTTGGGCGCGCTGAACTTCTCGCCGACCGCGTCGAAGATGTGCCCGTAGCCGCCGAGCCGCATCGGGATGTAGATCACCGCGACGATGATCACGATGTAGATCAGGGTGTCCTTGACGAAGGCGATCAGCGCCGGCGCCCGCAGCCCGGAGGAGTAGGTGTACGCCGCCAGCACGCCGAAGGCGATGAACAGCGGCAGGTCCTTGACGAACCAGTTGGCGTTCTCGCCGCCGCCGACGCCCAGCACGTCCAGCACCGCCTGGATGCCGACCAGCTGCAGGGCGATGTACGGCATGGTGGCCAGGATCCCGGTCAGCGCCACCACGAGGGACAGCGGCCTGGAGCCGTAGCGCCCGCGCACGAAGTCGGCCGGGGTGACGTAGCCGTGCACCCGGGAGACCGACCAGAGCCGGGGCAGGAAGAGGAAGACCAGCGGGTAGGCGATGATCGTGTACGGCACCGCGAAGAACCCGGCCGCGCCGGTCGCGTAGACGGCCGCCGGGACGGCGACGAAGGTGTACGCGGTGTAGAGGTCCCCGCCGAGCAGGAACCAGGTGATCCAGGTCCCGAAGCTGCGGCCGCCCAGGCCCCACTCGTCCAGGTGCTGGGCGTCGTCCGCCCGGCGCCAGCGCGAGGCGAGGAAGCCCATCACGGTGACCAGCGCGAAGAACAGCAGGAAGACGACCAGGGCGGGCACGTTGACGCCGTTCATCGCGCGCCACCCGCCTTGCGGAGGGCCTTGCGGGCCTTCTCGTCCCGGTTGATCAGCAGGTACGCGGCCACCGTGAAGACGGCCGAGATCGGCACCCAGAGCAGCTGGTACCAGTAGAAGAAGGGGACCCCGCCGACCTCGGGGTCGGTCTTGTCGTAGGAGGACACCCAGAGCATCGCGACGATCGGCACGAGCAGGGCGAGTCCGGCCAGCACCCGCTCCGGCGTGACGGCCGGGATCGCCCCTGGTGGCTCGGGCATGACAGGTTCGGTGGGATGGAGGTCTGACGACATGGTTCGGCTCCGCTCCGGAGGGGTCACCCCGTCGGCGCCGCAGCCCAGCGGGCACCGCACACCCCCCTGAGCCCGCCGAGCAGCACCACTGGTGATCGACAGTCAGTACGGGTGCGAAATCTAGAGCATGGAGTGATCTGTGTCACCGGGAATGGCGGAACTTCCCGCTATCCGGACGCGCGCGAGCCCCGGCACGCGCTTCGCGCGCCGGGGCTCGGCAGCTCAGGGGGGCCGGGGCGGCCGGAGGGCTACTCCGGGCGCTTGAGGCGGGTGATGAACTTGTAGCGGTCGCCGCGGTAGATCGAGCGGACCCACTCGACCGGCTGGCCCTCGGCGTCGAAGGAGTGCCGGGAGAGCTGGAGCATCGGCAGCCCGAGGTCGGAGCCGAGCAGGCCGGCCTCGCGCGGGTTGGCGAGGGTGGTCTCGATGGTCTCCTCGGCCTCGGCCACGGTCACCGAGTACACCTCGCGCAGGGCGGTGTACAGGGAGTTGTGCTTGGCGAGGTTGCGGCGCAGCGCGGGGAAGCGCTTGGCCGAGAGGTGGGCGACCTCGATGGCCATCGGGTCGCCGTTGGCCAGGCGCAGGCGCTCGATCCGCAGCACCCGGCCGCCGGGCTTGATGTCCAGCAGCGGGGCGAGGTGCTCGTCGGCGGTGATGTAGCCGATCTCGATCAGCCGGGAGGTGGGCTCCAGGCCCTGGGCCCGCATGTCCTCGGTGTAGGAGGTCAGTTGGAGGGCCTGGGCGACCTTGGGCTTGGCGACGAAGGTGCCCTTGCCCTGGATGCGCTCCAGCCGGCCCTCGACGACCAGCTCCTGGAGGGCCTGGCGCACGGTGGTGCGCGAGGTGTCGAACTGGGCGGCCAGTGCCCGCTCGGGCGGTACCGGGGTGCCGGCGGGCTGGGTCTCGGTGAGCTGCAGCAGGTGGCGCTTGAGGCCGTAGTACTTCGGCACCCGTGCGGTGGCGTCCCCGGCGGGCTGGCCCTGGAGGCTCTTCTCCTGGGGGTCGTTCACCTGGGCCGTGCTGCCCCCGTCGCTGCTCATCGGACCTGTCTCCCGCTTCTTACAGGGCCTGTAGGTGCCCCGCCATATCGTTAACGGCTCACATCGTTGCATGTATGGCTACGGAACGAATACCTCATCACGCGATGAACGATGTGCGGTGTCGGCTTGATAACGGGTGGTCCTGATAGGTCGAACAGCCGTTGACAGGCCCATTGGTCTAGGCCAAGCTCCAGGCATCTGGTCTACACCACTAGGCCGGTAACTATGAATCCCCCCACCCGTTCGCTGGGGACCGCGGCACCTTTCCTCCCGCTTTATGTGGGTCTGCCGCTGCCACCCGACGGGGGTAACCCAGGCATCCCTCAGGAGGATGGCGTGAAGCGTCAGCTCATCGCGGCGGTCGGCGTCGCAGCAATGGTCGTCGGCCTGGCGGCCTGCGGCTCGGACGGCAAGAAGGACAGCGACAACACCGCGAGCGGTTCGTCCTCCTCCGCCGCCACCAAGAACTACAGTGGCAAGACGCTGACCGTGTGGACGATGGACGGTTCCGCCCCCAAGGGTTGGACGGACTCGGTCAAGGCCGACTTCGAGACCGCCTACCCGGGCTCCAAGGTCGACTTCCAGGTCCAGCCGTGGAACGGCATCGGCCCGAAGGTCACCGCCGGTCTGTCCGAGGGCTCGGTCGACGTCCTCGAGGTCGGCAACACCCAGACCGCGGGCTACGCCGCCACCGGTGGTCTGCTCGACATCACCAAGGACAAGGCCGCCCTGGGCGGGGCCGACTGGGCCGCCAACCAGAACGAGGCCGCGATCCTGGACGGCAAGCAGTACGCCGCCCCGTGGTTCGTCACCAACCGCGTCGTCGCCTACAACAAGGACCTGTGGACCAAGGCCGGCCTGACCGCCACGCCGAAGACCCTGGACGAGCTCTACGCGGACTTCGACAAGCTGAAGGCCACCGCGGGCGTCACCGACGCGATCTACATGCCGGGCCAGGAGTGGTACGTCTACTTCGGTCTCCTCACCAGCGAGGGTGGCAAGCTCGCCAAGAAGGAGGGCGACAAGTGGGTCGGCGGTCTGTCCTCCCCCGAGGCGCAGAAGGCCTTCGAGACCTACAAGAAGCTGCAGAGCTACTCGACCACCGCTCCGAAGGACAAGGACGAGGCCACCCCGCAGCAGAAGGACGTCTTCGGCAAGGGTGACATCGGCGCCATGATCGGCCTCGGCTGGGAGCTCCCGGACGAGAAGACCATGCCGAAGGACAAGATCGGCTTCTTCCCGCTCCCGGGCAAGACCGCCGACAAGGCCTCCAGCGTCTTCCTCGGCGGCTCGAACCTGGCGATCTCGGCGACCAGCAAGAACACCGAGATGGCGAAGGACTTCCTGAAGATCGCCCTCAACGACAAGAACGAGGGTCTGGTCGCCGCCGCGGGCAACGTCCCGAACAAGGCCGCGCTGAACAGCCAGGTCGCCGGCGACTTCGCCAAGGCCGCCCTCCCGGCCGCCTCCAACGGTGCGATCACCCCGAACGTCCCGACCTGGGCGAGCGTCGAGAACGAGCCGAACCCGATCAAGGGCTTCCTGACCGGCGCCCTCACGGGTGACTACGCCGCGGCCGCCAAGAAGGCCGACGACGAGATCGCGAAGCGTCTGAACGCCAAGCAGTAAGCAAGTCGAGCGGCGTCGCTCACCGACTCCCGGCGGGGAGCCGGTGAGCGGCGCCTATCCGTCGTGGCCAGGTTGTTAGGAAGAGAGAACGATGGCTGTGCATTCGGAGCGGGTGCAGACACAGTCCCCGGAGTCAGGGAAGGCTGCTGTGGCCAGTACTGAGAAGGGTGCCGTCGTCGGCACCCATGGCACCCCGAAGAACAGCGGCAGACCGGCGGCCCGGGCCGGCATCGGCTCCCGCCTCCTGCCGTACCTGCTGCTGGCACCGGCCGTCGTGGCGACCCTGGCCCTGCTGGGCTGGCCGCTGCTCAAGACCGTGCTGCTGTCGTTCCAGAACCTCAACAGGCGGCAGTTCATCCTGCACCTGACCGAGTGGAACGGCCTGGAGAACTACACCGAGCAGCTCAAGGACCCGGACTTCTGGGCGGTCACCGGCCGCACGGTGGCGTTCACCGTGGTCAACGTGGTCCTGATCATGGTCGGCGGCACCCTGATCGGCCTGCTGCTCAACCGCCTCGGCAAGAAGATGCGGCTGCTGCTCTCGCTCTCGCTGATCCTCGCCTGGGCGATGCCGGTGGTCGCGGCGACCACCGTCTACACCTGGCTCTTTGACCAGCACTTCGGCGTGGTCAACTGGTTCCTGGACAAGCTGGGCTGGCACTCGATGGCCACCTTCAGCTGGACCGAGGGCCAGTACACGACGTTCTTCGTGATCATCCTGCTGATCGTCTGGGGCTCGGTCCCCTTCGTGGCCTTCAACATGTACGCCGCCCTGACCACCATCCCGAAGGAGCTCTACGAGGCCGCCCGGATGGACGGGGCCGGCGCGTTCAAGATCTTCGGCTCGGTGGTGTTCCCGAACCTGAAGCCCTTCTTCCTGGCCACGACCTTCCTTGAGGTCATCTGGGTGTTCAAGGCCTTCACGCAGGTCTACCTGATCAACCACGGCGGGCCCGACTCGCTCACCCGGACCCTCCCGGTCCACGCCTTCCTCGAAGGCAGCGGTGCCCAGCGCTTCGGCGTCGGCTCCGCGATCGCGGTGCTCACCATCCTGATGCTGGGTGCGCTGATGGCGTACTACTTCCGGATCATTCTGAAGCAGGAGGACGAGCTGTGAGGCGCTCGCTCATCGGACGTACCTGGCCGAACGTCATCGCGGTCGTCCTCTTCGTCTTCTTCATCTTCCCCGTCTACTGGATGTTCTCGACTGCCTTCAAGCAGGACAACGACATCATCAGCCGGACGCCGGTGTTCCTCCCGCTGAACCCGACCCTCGACCACTTCGACAAGGCCGTCCACGCCCCGAACTTCTGGACGTACGTCACCAACAGCCTCACCGTCACGATCAGCGCGGTGCTGATCTCGCTGGTGATCGCGACCCTGGCGTCGTTCGCCATCGCCCGGATGAAGTTCCGCGGACGCAAGACCTTCGTCCTGGTCGTCATGGTCGCCCAGATGGCGCCGTGGGAGGTCATGACCATCGGCGTCTACATGATCTCCCGCGACAACGACCTGCTGAACAGCCTCGTCCCGCTGACCATCTTCTACATGATGATGGTCCTGCCCTTCACGATCTGGACGCTGCGCGGCTTCATCGCCGCGGTGCCCAAGGAGCTGGAGGAGTCGGCGATGGTGGACGGCTGCACCCGCAGCCAGGCCTTCGTGAAGGTGATCTTCCCGCTGCTGGCCCCGGGCCTGATGTCCACCTCGCTGTTCGGCTTCATCACCGCCTGGAACGAGTTCCCGCTCGTCCTGTGGCTGAACAAGAAGGCCGAGAGCCAGACCCTCCCGCTCTGGCTGTCCTCGTTCCAGACCAACTTCGGCACGGACTGGGGCGCCACCATGGCCGCCTCGACCCTGTTCGCCATCCCGATCCTGATCCTGTTCGTCTTCCTGCAGCGCAAGGCTGTCGGCGGACTGACCGACGGCGCCGTGAAGGGCTGATCGACCGTGAGCATCCTCATCCCCACACTCCCGGTCAGTGACCAGCTGCACCGCGACGCCCTGACCGTCCTCCAGCCCGGCTTCGTCGGCACCGAGCCGCCCGAGTGGCTGCGCCGCCACCTGGAGGCCGGCCTCGGCTCGGTCGCGCTGTTCGACCGCAACGTGACCGACCTGGAGCAGCTCTCGGCGCTCACCTCGGCGCTGCGCGCGGAGAACCCCGACCTGCTGATCGCGATCGACGAGGAGAGCGGCGACGTCACCCGGCTGGAGGCGGGCTCGGGCTCGTCCTGGCCCGGCAACTTCGCCCTCGGCGCGATCGACGACCCGGCGCTGACCCGCGACGTGGCCCGCGAGCTGGGCCGGGCGCTGGCCGCCGCCGGCGTCAACTACAACTGGGCGCCCACCGCGGACGTCAACTCCAACCCGCGCAACCCGGTGATCGGCGTCCGCTCCTTCGGCGCCGACCCGGAGCTGTGCGCCCGGCACACCGCCGCCTGGGTGGAGGGCCTGCAGTCGGCCGGCGTGGCCGCCTGCTCCAAGCACTTCCCCGGGCACGGCGACACCGCGGTCGACTCGCACCACGGCCTGCCGGTGATCGACGTCGACCTGGACGTGCTGCGCGCCCGCGACCTGATCCCGTTCGAGGCCGCGATCGCGGCCGGGACGAAGGCCGTGATGACGGCCCACATCATGATCCCGGCGCTCGACCCCAAGCTCCCGGCCACGCTCAGCCCCCGGGTGCTGCGCGACCTGCTGCGGGCCGCCCCGGCCGACGGCGGCCTCGGCTACCAGGGCCTGATCGTCAGCGACGCGATCGAGATGGGTGCCATCGCCGACACCTTCGGCATGGGCGACGGCACCGTGCTGGCCCTGGCGGCCGGCGCGGACGCGATCTGCGTCGGCGGCGGGCTGGCCGACGAGGAGACGGTGCTGCTGCTGCGCGACGCCATCGTGTCGGGCGTGCAGGCCGGACTGCTCCCCGAGGAGCGGCTGGCGGACGCCGCCGCCCGGGTGCGCGCACTCGGCAGCTGGGGCCGGATCGAGGCCCAGGGCGAGCGGCTGGAGCCCGACCTGGCGGTCGGCCTGCGGGCCGCCCGCCGGGCGCTGCGAGTGGTCCGGGCACCGGGCCGGGAGGCCCTTCCGGTGACCGAGCGCCCGTACGTGGCCTCGTTCTCCGCCGAGCCCAACATCGCGGTCGGGGACGTCACCCCGTGGGGCGTGGCCGGCATGCTGGCCGACCGCTTCCCCGGCACCCGGACCCTGGAGGTCGGCCCGGACACCGCCGACGCGCAGCGGCTGGAGGCCGTGGTCGCCGAGGTGGTGGCCGGCGCCGAGGGCCGCCGCCTGGTGCTGGTGGTCCGCGACGCCCACCGGCACGAGTGGATGTCCGCCGCGCTGTCCCGTCTGGTGGCGGCCCGTCCGGACGCCGCGGTGGTCGAGATGGGCCTGCCGCAGTCCGAGCCGGTCGGCGCGCTGCACATCGCCACCCACGGTGCCGCCCGGGTCTGCGGGCTGGCGGCCGTCGAGGTGCTCACCGGGCAGCCGGGAGCGATCGGCTGAGTCCACGTCGGATCGGTCACCCGGGGTGCCGAGGGGCACCTTAAGAGCGGGCCCGTCATGCGCATGGCGCATGACGGGCCCGCTCTGTTTTCGCCGCTGCTGACCTGCGGGTTCGCCACCTGTCGGTGTTCCCTCAAATCGGTCTTAAGTCAGCCTTAAGTTCTACTTAGGGTGATGGCGCCGCAACTGATCGCCACGGGCTACAACAGGTCTGCAACGGCCCCTCCGGGCAGGCCATTTGGCGTTGACACTGGCAGTGGTCTAGGCCAGAGTCCACTGCATCCGGTTCGAAATTAAACCTCACCGGATGTGGT
Organism: Kitasatospora sp. NPDC048239; assembly: GCF_043202015.1. NCBI lineage: Bacteria > Bacillati > Actinomycetota > Actinomycetes > Kitasatosporales > Streptomycetaceae > Kitasatospora > Kitasatospora sp. NPDC048239. The sequence continues at coordinate 489,268 of NZ_JBICZP010000002.1, forward strand.
ATCAGCCCTTCCCGAAGCTCCTCGTTGCCATGCCCGGGCCGTTCCCGGCGGGCGCCATCACGCTGCCGGCGGGCACAGGCTCTAGCACCCTCGGAGGATGGCGTGAAGAAGCGTCGGCTCATCGCGACGTTCGGAACCATGGCGCTGGCCGCCGGACTGACGGCCTGTTCCTCGGGCGGTTCGCCGTCAGGGGACGCCAAGTCCGCCGGCATCGACCCGAAGACGGCCACCGGCACGGTCACCGTCTGGCTGATGGACGACGCCCAGAAGAACTGGCCCGACCTGGTGCAGCGGGTGAACGACGAGTTCGCCGCCAAGTACCCGCACGTCACCCTGAAGCTCTCCTACCAGGGGTGGGCCGACAAGGTCGGCAAGCTCGACAAGGCGATCGCCGACGGCAGCGCCCCGGACGTGGTGGAGCTCGGCAACACCGAGACCATGAAGTACGTCCTGTCCGGCGCGCTGGCTCCGGTGGAGCGGACCACCTTCGACAACGCGGACTCCTGGATCAAGGCGCTGGCCAACACCTGCACCTACCAGGACAAGCTGTGGTGCGTGCCGTACTACGCGGGCGCCCGGGTCGCGATCTACAACTCCGCGGCCTTCCAGGCGGCCACCGGCAGCGCCGACTTCCCCAAGACCGAGGACGACCTGCGGGCGGCCCTCGACAAGATCGCCGACAAGAACAAGGCGGACAAGACCTTCTCGCCGGTGTACCTGCCCGGCCCGTACTGGTACGCCGCGATGAGCTACGTCTCCGCGTACGGCGGCACCATCGCCCGGTTCGACAGCGCCGGCAACTGGCACGGCACCCTGCACGACGCCAAGTCCCAGCAGGGCATCAGCCACTTCGTCGACCTGGTGCGCAAGTACAACAAGGGCGACCTGGCGCTCAACGAGCAGAACCAGTTCGAGGCGATGGCCCGCGGGCACGCCGCGTCCTTCTACGGCAACGGCTACGAGGCGGCCAGCGTGACCGCCCCGGTCACCGGCGACCCGATCCTCAAGGACGCCGTCAAGGTGGCCACCATGCCCGGCCCGGAGGGCAAGCCGCTGCCGACCTTCATCGGCGGCTCGGACCTCGCCGTCACCGCCAAGTCGCCGTCCGCGGCGCTGGCCGCCGACTGGATCCGGCTGTTCACCAGCACCAAGTCGCAGCAGGCGCTGGCGGACAAGGACATCCTGCCGAACAACCTGACCCAGCTGAACCCGCTGAAGAGCAAGCCGGCCACCTCCGCCGCGGCCAACGCGGTGCCGGACGCCTGGTTCACCCCGCTGGCCCCCGGCTGGGGCGCGGTGGAGAAGCAGAAGATCCTGCCGGACATGCTGACCCAGATCCTCAAGGGCAAGACCGTGGACCAGGCCACCAAGGAGGCCGACGCCGCGATCGACCAGCTGATCAACAACCCGTCCTGACGGGTCCGCGGCGCCCTCGGGAGCGCCCCCCGGTCCACCGGGGGGCGCTCTCGAATGTGCTCCACGGGGGAGCCCCCCGTAGGATTGCCGCAGGAATCACCGCAGCGAGTGTGCGGACTCGCCGCCGTAGAGGTCCCGCCGGGCAATCCGCCCTGGCGGGGTAGAACCATCTCATCGGAGGCACATCCAGATGTCCGACACGCAGACTGTTTCCGTCCCGGGCCGGATCATGGCGGCGGAGATGGCCGAGCAGCCGGCCGTCCTCCAGCGCATCCTCGACGAGGGCGCCCCGAAGATCCGCGAGATCGCGGCCGAGATCGCCGCCCGCAACCCGCGCTTCGTCCTGCTCACCGCGCGCGGCACGTCCGACAACGCGGCCCTGTACGCCAAGTACCTGATCGAGATCCTGCTCGGCAAGCCGGCCGGCCTGACCTCGATGTCCACCACCACCGCGTACGGCGCCAAGCCGGACCTCACCGACGTGCTGGTGATCACCGTCAGCCAGTCGGGCGGCTCGCCCGACCTGGTGGCCTCCACCAAGGCCGCCCGCGAGGCCGGTGCCATCACCCTGGCGGTCACCAACAACGCCGCCTCGCCGCTGGCCGAGGTCTCCGAGTTCCACATCGACGTGCTGGCCGGTCCGGAGAAGGCCCTCCCGGCCACCAAGACCTACACCGCCGAGCTGCTGGCGCTCTACCTGCTGGTCGAGGGCCTGCGCGGCGGCGACGGCTCGGCCGCCAAGGAGCTGCCGGCCCTGGCCGCCGGCATCCTGGCCCGCCAGGCCGAGGTGAAGGCCCTGGCCGAGCGCTACCGCTTCGCGCAGCGCCTGGTCATCACCTCGCGCGGCTACGGCTACCCGACCGCCCGCGAGGCGGCGCTGAAGCTGATGGAGACCACCTACATCCCGGCCTCCCCGTTCTCCGGCGCCGACCTGCTGCACGGCCCGCTGGCCATGGTCGACAACGTCTCCCCGGTCATCGCCATCGTCCCGGACGGCAAGGGCGGCGAGGCCCTGCAGCCCGTCCTGGACCGCCTGCGCGGCCGTGGTGCGGACCTGGTGGTCATCGGCCAGCAGGCGCAGGTGGACGCCGCCTCCGCGGGCTTCGTGCTGCCGGCCGGCGTGCCCGAGGAGGTCCAGACGATCCTGGAGATCCTGCCGCTCCAGCAGCTGGCCTACGAGGTCACCATCGCCCGCGGCCAGGACCCGGACGCCCCGCGCGCCCTGGCGAAGGTCACCGAGACCCACTGACCCTCGCCCGTACGGCACAACGCCGAACCCCCGTCCACAGCCTGTGGACGGGGGTTCGGCGTTGTGTTGTGCCGTACGGGTCTGGAAAGCACTACGGGCCACGGCGCCGACACGGGACCCTCAACCCATGCGGCACCGCAGCCCGGAGCTGTCGTCGGGCGCCGGGCCGATCGAGAACTGTGCGGGGTCCTCGCTCGACGGCGTCCGACCGAGGAGCGGCCGCGCGCGGTCAGGGCAGTTGCGCGGTGGGCCTCTCCTTGGTGCCCTTTCATTGTGGACTAGACCAATCTGGGTTGTCCAGGGCTCCCCGAAAATTGGTCTGGACAACTTGGCGGACGCCCCGCCGGGCGGGTGCGAGGGGGCCCCGCCCGCACGGCTGGAGCTACCCTCGCCATGTGCCCTCGCTGAACGAACTCGTCCGCCGCCACACCACCCTGACCGGTGCCGATGTGGAGTGGCTCCACCTCCTGGTCTCGGAGTGGCAGCTGCTCTCCGACCTCTCCTTCGCCGACCTGGTCCTGTGGATCCCCACCTGGGACGGCATCCGGTACGTCTCGGTGGCCCAGATGCGGCCCAACACGGGCCCGACCTCCTACCAGGACGACATGGTCGGCCACCTCGTCCCGCGCGGCCGCCGGCCGCTGCTGGACGCCGCCTTCGACGAGGGGCGGATCGTGCGCGAGGGCGACCCGGAGTGGCGGGAGGAGGTGCCGGTCCGGGTCGAGTCGATCCCGGTCCGGCGCGAGGGCAAGGTGCTCGGCGTGATCGCCCGGAACACCAACCTGCTCACCGTCCGCACCCCCAGCAGGCTCGAACTCACCTATCTGCAGAGCGCCTCCGACCTGGCCCAGATGATCGCCGCCGGCACCTTCCCGTTCCCCGGGGCCGACCAGGCCGACATGGACGCCGCCCCCCGGGTCGGCGACGGCCTGATCCGGCTGGACGCCGACGGCGTCGTCACCTACGCCAGCCCCAACGCGCTCTCCGCCTACCACCGCCTCGGCCTCACCACCGACCTGGTCGGCAGCCACCTGGGCCGGGCCACCGCCGAGCTCGTCCCGCCCTCCCGGGCGGCCGTGCACGAGGCGCTGGTGAAGCTGGCGAGCGGCTGGGCGCCCCGTCAGACCGAGGTCGAGGTGCAGGGCGGGGTGGTCACCCTGCGGGCCATCCCGCTCAAGCCCAAGGGCACCCTGACCGGCTCCCTGGTGCTCTGCCGGGACGTCACCGAACTGCGCCGCCGCGACCGCGAACTGATGACCAAGGACGCCACCATCCGGGAGATCCACCACCGGGTGAAGAACAACCTCCAGACGGTGGCCGCGCTGCTGCGGCTGCAGTCCCGCCGGATGGACTCCGACGCCGGCCGGGCCGCGCTGGACGAGGCGGTCCGCCGGGTCGGCTCGATCGCGATCGTGCACGAGACGCTCTCCCAGGCGCTGGACGAGCAGGTGGCCTTCGACGAGATCGCCGACCGGGTGCTGGCGATGGTGATGGAGCTGTCCCAGGACGGCCGGGTGGCCACCCGCCGCAGCGGCAGCTTCGGCATCCTCTCCGCCGAGGTGGCGACCCCGCTGTCGATGGTGCTGACCGAGCTGCTGCAGAACGCGCTGGAGCACGCCTTCGGACCGTCCGCCTCCGGCAACCTGGAGGTCTCCGCCCTGCGCGGGCGGGCGCCGGCCACCGGTATGGGCTGGTCGGACAGCTGGAACGGCGGCGCCCGGCCGGAGGAGTACCTGCTGATCACCGTGCAGGACGACGGCCGGGGCATGCCGGAGGGCTTCGACCCGCAGACGGCGGGCAACCTCGGGCTGCAGATCGTGCGCACGCTGGCCACCGGCGAGCTGGGCGGCACCTTCGACATGGTGGCCGGGCCGAACGGCGGCACCAAGGTGATCCTGGAGATCCCGGTGCCCTGATGATCCCGGTGCCCTGATGCATTGAGGAGTGCGGACGGGGCGCGTGCCCGGCGGGAGCGCCGGGTGCGCGCAACCCGCTCCGGCGCGCGGAACCCCCGTGCGCCGAACGCCGTGCACGGTGAGAACGGGCGGAAACAGAAACGAGGCCCTGCCGACCGGGGGGGGGGTGGGTCGGCAGGGCCTCTCAACCCGTTCCGGCCGTCGGGGGGAGTCGGCCGGAGCGGGGGCTCTAGGTGGGACGACACCTCACCAGTGCGTTGCACACGGTGAGCGCCACAGCTCCACAATATTGCTCTAAGTGAACAGTATCAAGTGCCTGGGCGGCCCGGTGTCGTCGGACCTCAAGGAACAAGGTCCTTTGTGCGGAAGGCTTCGCCAGGAAGTGCAGGGAAGCCCTTGATCATGGGTTGATCGGTACTGCGGTCACTGCTGGTAATGCGGCGTGTGATCAGGCGGTGCGGGCGCGGTTGCGGGCTGCGCGGCGCTTCATCGCGCGACGCTCGTCCTCGCTCATACCGCCCCAGACGCCGGCGTCCTGGCCGGTCTCGAGCGCCCACTGGAGGCACTGCTCCATGACCGGACAGCGGCGGCACACGGCCTTGGCTTCCTCGATCTGCAGCAGAGCAGGACCGGTGTTCCCGATCGGGAAGAAAAGCTCCGGGTCCTCTTCGCGGCAGACAGCGCGGTGGCGCCAGTCCATGGTCGTCCAACTCCTCCTGCCGGCGGGGGTCACCCGATCGGCATAATCGATGGCTTGTGAATGTGAACGCTTTCACGAATCCCGCAACAGCAAAAGAGACCAAAGGCCCATCGGGCCCGGGTGGTCTGTGCTGGGGAGGGATTCGGCGATTCGAGGGACACTCCGCGGTCGGCCCCCGTCAGGGTCTGAGGTTGCCGTCGCTGCGATGTGTCCCGATCGCCATGTAGAGGTTCGCAAACCTCGGGCCCGGATACAACCCCCTTCAGGGAGGAATTTTTGATTCTTCGGTGTCGCCTAGCTCACAGCCAGTACTTCTATGGAGTGAAGGGGGCTTGTGCGTTCGAGAAGAAGGGTGAACCCCCCTTCCGGTCACACAATCACACGCAGTGCCCGCCGTACGCCTGTGAAACTGACGCGACTCCTGTCTCCAAGGTGGTCCCCATCGACCTGGAACGGGGCCGGTTCCTGTGAAACCAAGGTGAAGTGTCGGGCGTCGTGATAGGAGACGACGTGCTTGCCCGAAGGGCCGACAGGCCGGGCGTCATTGCTCGAAGGCCCGTACGACCGCAGGATCTGACGGACCGTTCGAGCAGTGCCGAACGCCGTCATCCGGGTGATGCCGAAGACGTCGAGGTCCGTGTCGAAGGAGGCGAGCGGGGAGGGATAGACCGGCCGGTTCCCCAGGAACGTCCACGGGGAGGTGTTGCTGACTATCGCCAGCACCAGGCCCGGAACGGGCTCGTGGCCCGCCATCTGCAGGGTGACCGGGCCCGATCTGCGCTGCTCACGCTGGGTGACGTAGTGCCGGAGCGCCTGGCCGACGTAGAGCGCGTGCGTGGACTTGCGCCCCGCCCGGCGCTGCTCCTCCACCCGGCCGACCACGCCGGCGTCGAAGCCGAGGCCGGCGGTGAAGGTGAACCAGCGGTCCGGCAGCCCGTCGGTCATCGCCTTGCCCAGGCCGATCGGCCGCTCCCGGCGGCGCTCCAGGGCGTCCAGCAGGGCGCCGGTGGCCTCCACCGGGTCGTTGGGCAGGCCCAGCGCGCGGGCGAAGACATTGGTCGAACCACCGGGCACCACGGCCAGTCGGGGGACCTTCTCGCCCGGCCCGTGCGCCAGCAGCCCGTTGACCACCTCGTTGACGGTGCCGTCACCGCCCAGCGCCACCACCAGGTCGACCGCGCCGTCCTCGGCGGCCTCCCGGGCCAGGTCGCGCGCGTGGCCCCGGTACTCGGTCTGGGCGACCTCCAGCTTGAGGTCGCTGCGCAGGGCGTGGATGAGCACGTCCCTGGTGCGGCCACTGGTGGTGGTCGCCTTCGGGTTCACGACCAGGAGAGCGCGCATGTGCTCAGCCTACGGGTCGGTACGGACCAACCGGCGGCTACCCTGCTGGAGTGACCGCAGAATCCTCCGCACCCGTACCCGCGCCCGGCCCGGCCCGGCCCGTGCCCCTGGTCGTGGGCGCCGCCATCACCGCGCTGGAGGGCGCCGCACTGGCCGTCGTCGGCGTCCTCGACATGGTGCACGCCCTCACCTCCGACGCGAAGAACCTCGGCCTGCACGAGTTCGGCGGGCTGCTGATCGTGCTGCTCGGCGTCTTCCCGCTGCTGGCCGGCCAGGCGCTGCTCAAGGGGCGGCGCTGGGGCCGCAGCCCGGCGCTGCTCACCAACTCGATCTGCCTGCCGGTCGCCTACTACATGGGGCAGAGCGGCGGCCCGATGGTCGCCGTCGCGGCGGTCATCGGCCTGCTCGGACTGGCGGGCATCGGCTCGCTGCTCAACCCGAGGGTCACGGCGACCCTCTACGGCCCGCGCGAGGACTGACCCCGCCGGGCGCGCGGCGGGCCGCGCCGCGCCGGCCGACCGCGCCTCGCGAGGGGGCGCGTGAAAACAGATGTGCGCCGGGGCCCGGGCCCCGGCGCACATCTGTTTCCGGCACTGCTCCGCGGTGCCTACTCCTCGACGAGGAGCTTCTCCCGCAGCTGTGCCAGCGTCCGGGCGAGCAGCCGGGAGACGTGCATCTGCGAGATGCCCACCTCCGCGGCGATCTGCGACTGCGTCATGTTCCGGAAGAACCGCAGCACCAGGATCTTCTGTTCGCGGGGCGGCAGTTGGGCCAGCAGCGGCTTGAGGGACTCGCGGTACTCGACGCCCTCCAGCGCCTCGTCGGTGGCGCCGAGGGTGTCCGCGACGGCCGGCGACTCGTCGTCGCTGTCCGGGACGTCCAGCGACAGCGTGGAGTACGCGTTGGCGGACTCCAGGCCCTCCAGGACGTCCTCCTCGGAGATCCCCAGGTGCTCGGCCAGCTCGTGCACCGTGGGGGAGCGTCCGTGCCGCTGGGAGAGCTCGCTGGTCGCCGTGGTCAGCGACAGCCGCAGCTCCTGGAGCCGGCGCGGCACCCGGACCGCCCAGCCCTTGTCCCGGAAGTGCCGCTTGATCTCGCCGACGATGGTCGGCGTCGCGTAGGTGGAGAACTCCACCCCGCGCTCGTGGTCGAAGCGGTCCACCGACTTGATCAGGCCGATGGTGGCGACCTGGGTCAGGTCGTCCAGCGGCTCGCCCCGGTTGCGGAACCGCCGCGCCAGGTGCTCGACCAGCGGGATGTGCATGCGCACCAGCTGGTTGCGCAGCTCGACGCGCTCCGGGGAGCCCTCGGGCAGCGAGGACAGCCGCACGAACAGCGCCCGGGCCGCCTCCCGGTCCGGCGCACCCGAGCGGTGCGGGGCCTGGGCGGGCACCGCACCGCGCAGTACCTCGGCCGCCGGCTCCTCGGGGGACGGCGGGGGCGAGGGCGTCTGCGACGGTTCGGACGTCGGCTCGGTCGGCTGGCTCATCCGGTGGGCGTCCTTCGGGTGCGCTTCGTCGTTGGCGGCGAGGCCGGGAACGCTCGCCTGGGTCGGTACGGCAGGGCCCGCCGTCGCGAGGCCGGTACGGTCCAGATCACTCACGGCCATTCCCCCGTTCCGTTCCGGGAGCACCGGGGCCGTGGGGCGGCCCCGGATTCGTCTCGTTGGTCGTACCGCGTGGTGGGCGGTACCGGGAGCCGTCCGCCGGCCCCTGGCGGGGTGCCGGGCGGACGGCCCTTGTTCGGTGCTGCTGTGCTACCGCACTAGTGGGCGACGGACCCGCCGCGCTTCTTGTGCAGGCTGATCGACACGGTCTTGTCCTCCCCGACCGACGAGTCCACCTCGCCGGCCAGGGCGGAGAGCACCGTCCAGGCGAAGGTGTCCCGCTCGGGGGCCCGGCCGTCCGTGGTCGGGGCCGAGACGGTGACCTTCAACGAGTCGCCGACCAACCGGAACTCACAGGACAGGACCGAGCCGGGCACCGCCTGCTGGAGCAGGATGGCGCAGGCCTCGTCCACCGCGATCCGCAGGTCCTCGATCTCGTCCAGCGTGAAGTCCAGCCGGGCCGCCAGCCCCGCCGTTGCTGTTCGCAGCACCGAGAGGTAGGCCCCCGCCGCGGGCAGCCGGACCTCCACGAAGTCCTGCACTCCGGGCTCGCCGTCGATCTGGGACACCCTCACCTCCTGGGTGACGCGCTGTGCTTCCGGGCCGGTGGCCGCGGCACTGTCTGTTGCTTGGCTCAACTGCTTCGCCCCAACTGTCCAGAGGGGTGGTGCGGTACGTACCGGTCATACCCCTGGCCGGACGCCGCGCATCCGCCCGAGACGTTACCGTTTCCGGCCCCGGTGCGGGAGTCACTCATGGTAAGCCATCGCGACACAGGGTGGCAGTGGTCGGACCGGACTTGCAAGGGTCCGCTCAGCGCGCGCCGGCGGCGGCGAGCGCGTCCCCGGTGAGCCGGTGGACCGTCCAGCCGTCCATCGGCACGGCGCCGAGCGACTTGTAGAAGTTGATCGAGGGCTCGTTCCAGTCCAGCACCGACCACTCCACCCGGGAGTAGCCGCGCTCGACCGCGATCCGCGCCAGCTCCAGCAGCAGCGCCTTGCCGTGGCCGCCGCCGCGGGCCTCCGGGCGGACGTAGAGGTCCTCCAGGTAGATGCCGTGGGTGCCGCGCCAGGTCGAGAAGTTGAGGAACCAGACCGCGAAGCCGACCGGCTCACCGGTGGTGTCGTCCTCGGCGATCAGGCCGAACAGCGCCGGGGCGGCGCCGAACAGCGCGTCCCGCAGCTGCTCCTCGGTGGCCACCGCCTCCTGGGGCGCCTTCTCGTACTCCGCGAGTTCGCGGATCATGGCGTGGATGACCGGGACATCGGTGACTGCGGCGGTGCGGATCATGCCACGAGCCTACTGGGCCGGTCCGCCGTCGTCCCAGGACTTGTTCTCGTCCCAGGCCTGGACCGAGGTCTGGTCGACGATCCGGCCGTCCCGCAGGTCGGCGATCGAGCTGACCAGCACCCGGATGCCGTCGGGATAGCGGCAGGACTCCAGGAAGGCGACGTGGTCGTCCTGGAGCACCACCTGCTCCAACCGGTGGGTGGTCTCCCGGCCGTAGGCGTCGCTCAGCAGCGCGCCGATCTCCGCGCGGCCGTGCACCACGAGCGGGTGGCTGGGCTGGGTGGTGCGGTCGACCATGCGCAGTTCGGCGTCGTCGGCGTAGAGCGCGAGCAGGGCCTCGGCGTCGCCGCGCTCGATCCCCTCGCGCAGCGCCCGGGTGTCGAAGGCGGGCGGCGCCGCCGTGGTGGTCATGATGTCGCTCCTCCGGTCGGTTCCGTCGGCTCGTACCTTCGAGCCTACGCCCGGCGGGGCGCCGGTCAGCCGGTCGTCACACCGCGCAGGTAGGCCGCGAGCGCGGTGATCGCGGCGGGGTTGCGGGGGCTCTCCACCAGGTCGACGTAGTCCAGGACGAAGATCCGGTCGTTCCTGATCGCGGAGACCCCGGCCAGCGGGGGGAAGGACGTCAGGAACCTCCGCTTCGCCTCGGCGCCGGTCTCGCCGTAGTTGTTGATCACGATCACCTCGGGGTTGCGCTGCACCACGCTCTCCCAGCCGACGGTGGTCCAGGAGTCGGCGAGGTCGCCCATCACGTTGCGCCCGCCGGCCTTGGCGATGATCTCCTCCGGTGCGGCGAACCGCCCGGAGGTGTACGGCTTGTCCTCGCCGCTGTCGTAGAGGAACACGCTCGGCCGCCGCCCGGGCTGCGGTACGGCGGCGACCTCGGCCCTGAACTCCGCGATCAGCCGGTCGGCCCGGTCCCGGACGTCGAAGATCTCGCCGAGGTTGGCCAGGTCGGTGTAGAGCGCGTCCAGCGGGGACATCACCCCGCGCTCCGGGCCCTTGCCGCTGCGGCAGGACTCGCTGAGCACGTACGAGTCGATGCCGAGCCCGGCGAGCGCCTGCGGGGTGAAGCCGTCGGCGTCGCTGAAGCCGTAGTGCCAGCCGGCGAAGACCAGGTCGGCCCCGGCCTCCAGCACGATCTCCTTGGTGATCTGCTGCTTGGAGAGCCAGCTGGTCCGGGCGTAGCCGTCCTTCCAGGCCACCTTGTCCACCTGGCCCTTCTCGTCGGGCATCACGTAGCCGGCCATCCGGTCGGCGAGTCCGAGCGCCAGCATCAGCTCGGTGATGCCGACGTCGTTGGTCACCACCCGGGCGGGCTTCGCCTTGAAGGTCGCCTTGGCGCCGCAGTTCTCGACGGTCACCGGGTAGTGGGCGGAGCCGGCGGCGGCATCGCCGGCGGGGGCGATCTCCGCGCCGCAGGCGGTCAGGGCGAGGGTGAGCAGGGCGGCGGCGGCAACGGCCTTGGTGCGCATGGGAGGTCCTAGGGTCGGTCGAGCGGGTCGAGCGGGTCGAGCGGGTCGAGCCGGTCGAGGCGGTCGAAGAGCAGGTGGACGGCGCCGGTCAGCGGGTGCCGTACGGGGGTGGCGCGCACGCCGAACACCTCGGCCAGCAGGTCGGGTTGGAGCACCTCGACGGGCGGCCCCGAGGCCACGATCCGGCCCGCCTCGATCACGTACAGCAGATCGCAGTGGCCGGCCGCCAGGTTGAGGTCGTGCAGCGCGGTGAGCACGGTCGGACCGGCCTCCCGGACGAGCGCCAGCACCTCCAACTGGTGGGCGATGTCCAGGTGGTTGGTGGGCTCGTCCAGCACCAGCACCCGCGGCTCCTGGACGAGCGCGCGGGCGATCAGCACCCGCTGCTTCTCGCCGCCGGACAGGCTGAGGAAGCCGCGCCCGGCCAGGTGGTCCGCGCCGGCCCGGCGCAGCGCCGCGGCGCAGCGCTCCTCGTCCCCGGCGGTCGGTCCGGCGAAGGCGCCGCGGTGCGGGAGCCGGCCCATGCCGACCACCTCGGCCACCGTGAAGTCGAACTCGGCGGAGTGCTCCTGGGGCAGCGCGGCGACCCGCCGGGCGGCCTCGCGCGGGGCGAGCGCGTGCAGGTCGGCGCCGCCCAGCCGGACGGCCCCGGCGGCGGGCCGCAGCGCCCGGTAGACGCAGCGCAGCAGCGTCGACTTGCCGCTGCCGTTCGGCCCGACCAGGCCGACCACCCGGCCGGCGGCGGCGCTCAGGGTGATGTCGTGGACCAGGCGGGTCCCGGCGAGGTCGACCGAGACCCGGTCGAGGTCGATGTCCATCAGCGGCCTCCGAAGGTGTAGCCGCGACGGCGCATCAGCAGCAGGAAGCAGGGCACGCCGAGGACGGCGGTGACCACCCCGACCGGCAGTTCGGCGGGGGCGAGCACCACCCGCGAGAGGATGTCCACCCAGACCAGCAGCAGCGCGCCGGCGAGCGGGGCGACCAGCAGCACCCGGCGGTGCCCGGCGCCGACCAGCATCCGCGTCAGGTGCGGCACCATCAGCCCGACGAAGCCGATCGCGCCGCTGACCGCGACCACCGTGCCGGTGACGGCGGCGGTCACCACGAACAGCTCGCGGCGCAGCCGGTCGGCGTCCACCCCGAGCGAGGCGGCCGTCTCGTCGCCCATCGCCAGGGCGTCCAGCCGCCCGGCCGAGCAGGCCAGGTACGCCAGGCCGGCCAGCACGGTGGCGGCGGCGATCGGCACCGAGCCCCAGGTCGCCCCGCCGAGGCTGCCGAGCAGCCACATCATCGCGCTGCGGGCCGCCTCCCCGCGGGCGGCGCCGAACACCATCAGCGCCGTCACCGCCGAGAAGCCGTAGGACATCGCGGTGCCGGTGAGCACCAGTCGCAGCGGGGTGAGCCCGAAGGCGGACCGGGCGGCGGCGTACACCAGCACCATCGCCAGCAGGGCCGAGCCGAACGCGGAGACCGACAGCGCCCAGACCCCGAGCGAGGCGAGCGCGCCGAGCAGCAGGACGGCGTTGGCGCCGACCGCCGCGCCGGAGGAGATGCCGAGTACGAACGGGTCGGCGAGCGCGTTGCGGACCATCGCCTGGACGGCGACGCCGGTGGCCGCGAGTCCGGCGCCGACCACGGCGGCCAGCACGGTCCGCGGCAGCCGGATCTCCCAGACGATCGCGTACGCGGCGGCCTCCCCGGCCTCCAGCCGACCGCCCGTCAGCCCGGCGCCGAGCAGCCGCAGCACCCGGCCCCAGCCGAGTCCGGCGGCGCCCAGGGCCACCGCGCAGACCATGGACAGCAGGAGTGCCGCGGCCAGGGCGGCGGCCAGCGGCACGGCGGGTATTCGGCGGAGCGGTGCGGTCGCTGCGGTGCTCAACGGGGCGCGCCTTAGCCTCGGGCGATGGTCCGGGCAGGGTCGGCGGGCCGGGGCACCAGGATGTGCCGCAGCGCCATCCCTTCGCAGTCCACGGCGAGTTGTCGGGAGGTCGGCACCCCAGGGCGATCGGGCTCACGGGGCCGGGGCTCCGCTTACCGTTGCGGGTCAGCGCCGGATTCACACCGGACTTCCCCCTGGGACGCCCTGGCAGCATAACAAGCGCTTGGGGCGGTCAACCCTTACCGGGTGCCCGGGGTGACACCTCATCGGAACGCCCCGGAGGGCCCGGGCGCGCCGCGGAACGCACGACCGCCCCCCTCCGGCGGGCCGGAGGGGGGCGGTCGAAGGCGACTGAGCGGCGATCAGGCCTGCTTGGTCTCCCAGAAGATCTTGTCGACCTCGGCGATGAGGTCGAGCAGGGCCTGGCCGGTGGCCGGGTCCGTCGACGCCTTGGCGGCCGAGGCGGCCTTCAGGGTGTCGTTGATCAGCTGGTGCAGCTGCGGGTACTTCTCGAAGTGCGGGGCCTTGAAGTAGTCGCTCCACAGCACCGAGATGTGGTGCTTGACGGCCTCGGCGCGCTGCTCCTTGATGATCAGGGCACGGGTCCGGAACGCCGGGTCCTCGTTGGCCTGGTACTTCTCCTGGGTGCCCTTCACCGACTCGGCCTCGATCCGGGCCTGCGCCGGGTCGTACACGCCGCAGGGCAGGTCACAGTGGGCGTGAGCGGTGGCACGCGGTGCAAACAGACGAGAGAACATGGGAGTCCTTCCTTAGATCGTCTTCCCGCGCCCGAGATTACCCCTCCGGCCACCCGGTTTCGCGGTCGGGCAGTCGGCCTAGGGCAAAAGGCGGAGCCGGAACCGGACTAATCCGGACATCGGCGGGTGACGGTCCGTACGGCAGACTGGGACGCGGCGGGCCGGGAGGAGGAGTCGTGGCGCGGATGGTGCAACCGGAGGGCGGCGCCCCGGGGGGTGTCGCCCCGTTCGGGCTGATCGACGTGGCGGGCGACTCGATGGTGCCCACCCTGCGCGAGGGCGACCAGCTGGTCGTCCGGTACGGCGCGCGGATCAGGCCGGGTGCGGTGGTGGTGTTCCGCCACCCGCTCCAGCAGGACCTGCTGGTGGTGAAGCGGGCCGACGCGCGGCGGCCGAAGGGCTGGTGGCTGCTGTCGGACAACCGGCCGATCGACAGTGACAGCCGCAGCTACGGCGCGGTGCCGGACGAGCTGGTGCTCGGCCGGGTGCTGCTGCGGCTGCGCCCGCGCCCGGCCTGGCTGGCCCCGGGCCGACGGCTGGAGCGGCTGCTGCTCCGGGGCCCGCTGGCCCGGGTGCCGGGGCTGGCCCGCCGGCTCGGGGTCTGGGTGGACCCCGACGGCTTCTGAGGCGGGTCTCGGCTCAGGCCGTGGCGGCCGCCTGGGCCTCCAGGCGCTTGCGGGCCCGGTACGCGGCGACGTTGGCGCGGGTGGCACAGCGGTCGGAGCAGTAGCGGCGGGAGCGGTTGGTCGAGGTGTCCAGGTAGGCGTTGCGGCAGGGCGAGGCCTGGCAGATGCCGAGCCGGTCGGCGCCCAGCTCGGTGAGGTGGACGGCCAGGCCCATGCAGGCGACGGCGCTGAAGTGCGCGGTGGCGGTGGGCGAGTTGTCGGCGAGGTGCAGGTGCCAGCGGGGGCGTCCGGCATCGTCGAGGTAGTCGTGCCCGGAGACCAGCGGGCTGACGGGGTACTCCATCAGCAGGCTGTTCAGCAGGTCGACGCCCCGGATCTCGTCCCCCTCGGCGGCGGCTTCGAACACCCCGCGCAGCCGGGTGCGGACGCCGCGCAGTCGCGGCAGGTCCGCCTCGTCGGCGAGCGCGGCGGCCCGCGAGGAGTCGGAGAACAGGCCGCGGACGGCCTCCACCGAGGTCAGCGAGTCGGTGCCGCGCTCGGGCTCCTCGGTGTTGACCAGCCGAACGGCCAGGTCTGCGTACGAGGCGAGCTCCACGGTGGTCCTTTCAAGCGTTGGTAACGGGCTGAGTGCCTCCAGCCTATTACCTTGGCGGGGCAAACGCAGGCGCCCGGCAGGACCGGCCTGCCGGGCGCCCAGGGGGTGCGCTCAAGGCGCGTTGATCAGAGCACCTTGGAGAGGAACGCGCGGGTGCGCTCGTGCTGGGGGTTGGTGAGCACGTCGCGCGGGTTGCCGGCCTCGACCACCACACCGCCGTCCATGAACACCAGCGCGTCGCCGACCTCGCGGGCGAAGCCCATCTCGTGGGTGACGACGACCATCGTCATGCCCTCCTCGGCCAGGCCGCGCATGACGTCGAGGACGTCGCCGACCAGCTCGGGGTCGAGCGCGGAGGTGGGCTCGTCGAAGAGCATCAGCTTGGGCTTCATGGCGAGCGCGCGGGCGATCGCGACGCGCTGCTGCTGGCCGCCGGAGAGCTGGGACGGGTAGTTCTTCGCCTTGTCGGAGAGGCCGACCCGCTCCAGCAGGGCCATCCCGCGCTCCCGGGCGGCGGCCCGGCTCTCGCCCTTGACCTGCACCGGCGCCTCGATGACATTGTCTATGGCGGTCATGTGCGGGAAGAGGTTGAAGCGCTGGAACACCATGCCGATGTCCTGGCGCTTGAGCGCGACCTCGCTCTCCTTGAGCTCGTAGAGCCGGTCGCCCTTCTGCCGGTAGCCGACCAGCTCGCCGTCCACCCAGAGGCGGCCGGCGTTGATCTTCTCCAGGTGGTTGATGCACCGCAGGAAGGTCGACTTGCCGGAGCCGGACGGACCGATCAGGCAGAACACCTCGCCCTGCCGGACCTCCAGGTCGATGCCCCGGAGCACCTGGACGGACCCGTAGGACTTGTGGACGTCCTCGGCACGGACCATGGGGCCGCCGCTGACGGCGTCGGCAGGGGTCTTGGTCAGATCGGTCACAGGTGACCACCTCCCTCAAGCCCCGGGACCACGTCGGTTTTGGTCTTCGGGGTGGACTTCCCGGCGAACATGCGCCGCAGTCGCTGCAGCGGGGTGGGCGGGAGGGTCCGGTTGGAGCCGCGGGCGTAGTACCGCTCGATGTAGTACTGGCCGATGGTCAGCAGCGAGGTGAAGAACAGGTACCAGAGGCTGACCACGATCAGGATCGGGATGTTCTGGTACGTCCGAGAGTAGATCACCTGGCCGGCCCGGAAGATCTCCTCCAGCGAGATGACGCTGACCAGCGAGGTGGTCTTGAGCATCGAGATGGTCTCGTTGCCGGTCGGCGGGATGATCACCCGCATGGCCTGCGGCAGGACGATCCGGCGCATGGTGGTGAAGCGGCTCATGCCGAGCGCGTGGGAGGCCTCGGACTGGCCCTCGTCCACCGACTGGATGCCGCCGCGGACGATCTCCGCCATGTAGGCGGCCTCGTTGAGGCCCAGGCCCAGCAGGGCGGCGACGAAGGTGGGGATCAGGACGTTGGTGGACTCGGACCAGAACTCCGGTCCCCACGGCACGCCGATCGAGAGCCTGGCCCAGATCAGGCCGAGGAAGTTCCAGAACACCAGCTGCACCAGCACGGGGGTGCCGCGGAAGATCCAGATGTAGATCCAGGCGGTGCCGGAGAGCAGCGGGTTCGGGGAGAGCCGCATCACCGCGAGGATGATGCCGCCGACCACACCCATGACCATGGCGAGCGCGGTCAGCTCCAGCGTGACGAGCATGCCGTGCACGATGCTGTCGTGGAAGAGGTACTTCCCGACGATGTCCCACTTGAAAGCGGGGTTGGTGAAGAGGGCGCTCAGCAGCATCGCGGCGAGTACCGCGATGACGACGGCGCCCACCCAGCGTCCGGGGTGGCGGACCGGGACGGCCTTGATGGTCTCAGGCCGTCCCTTGTCCGCCTTCCCCTTGTCCAGAGAGTTCACGGTGTGGCCTCGGGGGAGAGAGAAGGCAGGCGGACGGTCAGCTGACGGCACCGTTGATGGTGGACTTGTCGATCGCGCCGGCCTCGACGCCCCACTTGGCGAGGATCTGCTTGTAGGTGCCGTCGTCGATCAGCGACTGCACCGCGCCCTGCACGGCGGGGGTGAGCTGCGAGCCCTTGGCCAGCGCCACGCCGTAGGGGGCGACGCCGTAGGTGGAGCCGATCTTCTCCAGCTGGCCGCCGGACTGCTTGATCGCGTAGTCCACGACCTGGGAGTCGGCCATCAGCGCCTGGTCGCGACCGGACACGACGGCGTTGGTGACGTCCGTCTGGAGGTCGAACTTGTCGCCGTCGTTCTGGATGCCCGGCTTGCCGGCCTTGACGCAGTCCGGGTTGCGGGTGTCCTTGATCTCGTCGGCCTGGGTGGTGCCGGTCTGGACGGCGACCTTCTTGCCGCAGAGGTCGTTGGGGTCGATCTTGTCCGGGTTGCCCTTCTTGACCGCGATGGCGCTACCGGAGTTGAAGTAGGTCACCATGTCGACGATCTGCTCGCGCTCCTTGTTGTCCGTGAAGGACGACATGCCGAGCTGGAACTTGTTCGACTGGATGCCCGGGATGATCGCGGTGAAGCCCGAGTCCTGGACGTCGGCCTTGAGGCCGAGCTTGGCCGCGATGGCGTTGGCCAGGTCGACGTCCATGCCGATGATCTTGCCGCTGTCGTCCTTGAACTCGTCCGGCGCGTAGGAGGCGTCGGCGCCGACCACGAGCTTGCCGGAGGACTTGACGTCGGCGGGGACGAGGGCGACCAGCTTGTCGTCGGCCTTCACCGCGCTGATGGTGGCGCCGGCGTTCGGTGCGCCACCGCTGTCGTCCGAGCTGCTGCTGCTACAGGCGGTCAGGACGAGGGAGACGGACGCGACTACCGCGCCGGCCGCGAGGAGACGGGTGCGCTGGGTACGGGCGGTCATGGGGGGATCTCCTCCTGAGGGAGAGGTCGGGCGGAGCGCGCCGCGGGGAGCGGCACACCGGGGCGGCAGGTCGTACGTCGCTGTACGGGTGAATTTCGCTGTACGTCGTCGTACGGGCGGGGCCGGTCGTGCGTGGCCTGGGCAGGAGGTGCGCAGGGTGGTGCCTGGTGCTGTCGCCACCCTCCGCCGAGGTGGACGTTGACCGAACCGCCTCGACCAGTGGCCGGCTCGATCCGAGATGGGGGGAATCCTGCCATCTGATGACGGTCGGGTGGCCGTCATTCAGATCAAAATCGGATAACGGGGGCCTGCGCTGTCCGCTATTCGGACGAATACCGTGTCCCTGTCACCCTGTGTATAAGTATGCAGATCTCCCCGCACAGTGCCCGGAGGCCCGCCCGTGGGCCTGCGGGTTTTGGGCCGCCCGCGTGGGGGCGGCCCGGTCCGGCTCGGATCCCCTCCGCGGGGCCCCGCTCGCGTGTCGCCCGGATGCCGCTCGGATCCGGCTCAGATCCCGCCGTTGACCACCGCGTTCTGGGCCGCGCCCGCGCTCACGTTCCACTTGGCGAGGATCTTGTCGTAGTCGCCGCTGCGGATCAGCTGGTCGACCGCCTTGACCAGGACGTCCCGCAGCGCGGTGTCCTCCTTGCGCAGCGCGATCCCGTACGGGTTGGACTTGGACTGCGCGCCGGTCACCTCGAAGCGGGTGCCGCCGTCGGTGGTCTTCGCCGCGTAGGCGGCCACCGGGAAGTCGTTCAGGCCGGCCACCGCGGCGCCGGAGGCGACCTCGGCGAGCGCCTTGGCGTCGCTGTCGAACCTGTGGACGGTGAGGACCTTGCCGGTCCGGGCGCAGGCCAGCACCTGGCGCGCGATGATCTCGTCCTGGGTGGTGCCCTCCTGCAGGGCGACCGTCCGGCCGCAGAGGTCGTCCAGGGTGCGGACGCCCTTGGGGTTGCCCTTGGGGACGATGATCGAGGTGCCCGCGATGAAGTAGTCCACGAAGTCCACACCGGGGTTGACCTGCTTGCCCGCATCGTCGGTGCCGTCGCGGCGCTGGCGGATGTCGCTGAGCGCGGACATCGCCAGGTCGTACTGCTTGGCGTGCAGGTTCGGGATCAGCTTCTCGAACGGGGTGTCGGCGATCTCGATCCGCAGGTCGAGGATCTTGCCGAGCGCGGTGGCGATCTCCGGGTCGAGGCCGTCCGGCTTGCCGTCCGCCCCCCGGAACTCCACCGGGGCGTAGTTGAGGTCCGTGCCGATCCTCAGCACACCGGCGGAGCGCTGGGCCTTCGGGACCTTGCCGCGGATCTCCTGGACCGGGTCCTTGGCGGTCTCCTTCCCGCCGCCGCAGCCGGTCAGCAGCAGGGCTCCGGCGGTGGCCAGCGCCGCACAGGTGGCGGCCGGTCGGCGCAGGTGGGGGCGGTGGTGCATGAGGATGCTCCTGTGGGAGGGGTGTGGTGTCACCACGGAGGCGCGGGGGTGTACGCAAGGTGGCGGAAAAGGGATCCTCCCATCCCACCCTGCCGGGCGGGGCGGCGGGTATGTCAGAATTCGGTACCGGGTGACCCCCGACGCTCGAACCCAGACCGCCGAGTCGCGACAGGCTCGGGGTGCGCAGGAACGGAAGTCCACGACGCCGACTCCGCATCCGAGGCACCGAATCCCCTCCGTGTCTGCAGTTCACTCCTGCGGGTGCGTGTACCTTCTCGCCATTGCCGCCGCCGGAGCCCGGCGCTTGAAGACGCCCGGCGCCTTCATTTGGCCGCAAGGCTGATGAAATGCACGTGACGAGGACGAAAAGGCATAGGTGCGATGCCTTCGTTCGACCTACGCTCGGCCCGAAAGCACAGCGCAGACAACTAGACAAAAAACCCTCACCCGAGGGCGCCGCCCCGACGGCAGCGCCCCGACCCCGCCCCGGGTCCGCTTCGGCGTACCCGGTTTCCGGTTTCCGGCCGGGGTCGTCCGCCCGTCGGCCACGCGTCCTCGCCGAACAATGACGAAGAGGTCATCGTGGCAGCGGAGATCATCCACAGCAGCACTCAGGACACCGACGATCCGGTCGACGCCGTTTTCGCGCTTCACCGCGGCGGCAAGATGGAGGTCCGGGCGACCGTCCCGGTGCGCGACGCGGACGACCTGTCCCTCGCCTACACCCCCGGTGTCGCCCGGGTCTGCACGGCCATCGCCGAGCAGCCCGAGCTGGTGAACGACTACACCTGGAAGGCCAACACGGTCGCCGTCGTCACGGACGGCACCGCCGTGCTGGGCCTCGGCGACATCGGCCCGGAGGCCTCCCTGCCGGTCATGGAGGGCAAGGCCATCCTGTTCAAGCAGTTCGGCGGCGTCGACGCCGTTCCGATCGCGCTGGCCTGCACCGACGTGGACGAGATCGTCGAGACCGTCGTCCGGCTGGCCCCCTCCTTCGGCGGCGTGAACCTGGAGGACATCTCCGCGCCCCGCTGCTTCGAGATCGAGCGCCGGCTCCAGGACGCCCTGGACATCCCGATCTTCCACGACGACCAGCACGGCACCGCGATCGTCACCACCGCCGCGCTGTGGAACGCCGCCAAGGTCACCGGCCGGGAGATCGGCTCGCTGCGCGCGGTCATCTCCGGCGCCGGCGCGGCCGGGATCGCGATCGCCAAGATGCTGGTCGCCGCCGGCATCGGCGACGTGGCCGTCTGCGACCGCCGCGGCGTGGTGTACGAGGGCCGCGGCGACCTGACGGACGTCAAGGCCGAGATCGCCGCGCTGACCAACCGCACGGGCGTGAAGGGCTCGCTGGCCGACGCGATGGCCGGCGCCGACGTCTTCATCGGCGTCTCCGGCGGCACCGTGCCGGAGGAGGTCGTCTCGACCATGGCCGAGGGCGCGTTCGTCTTCGCGATGGCCAACCCCACCCCGGAGATCCACCCCGAGGTGGCGCACAAGTACGCGGCGGTCGTCGCCACCGGGCGCAGCGACTTCCCGAACCAGATCAACAACGTGCTGGCCTTCCCCGGCATCTTCGCCGGCGCCCTCCAGGTCCGGGCCACCCGGATCACCGAGGGCATGAAGCTGGCCGCCGCGAAGGCGCTGGCCGGCGTGGTCGCCGACGAGCTGACGCCGCAGAAGGTGATCCCCTCGCCGTTCGACGAGCGGGTCGCCCCGGCCGTCACCAAGGCCGTGGCCGAGGCCGCCCGGGCCGAGGGCGTCGCCCGCCGCTGACCGCCCTGCGGCACAGCCGGCCGGGGCCGGGACGCGCGTCACACCTACGCGCGGTTCCGGGCCCCGGCCGTCGCGGCTATCGTCCGGACCATGTTTGCTGCCTACGCCGCACGAATCGACGCCGACGACCCGCTGAGCGGGCTTGAGCTGGGCGAACTCCCCGAACCGCAGGCCCGTCCCGGGTGGAGCGTGGTCACGGTCAGGGCCGCCAGCCTCAACCACCACGACCTCTGGTCGCTGCGCGGGGTCGGCCTGCCCGCCGAGCGGCTGCCGATGATCCTCGGCTGCGACGCCGCCGGCGTCGACGAGCACGGCAACGAGGTGGTCCTCCACTCGGTGATCGGCCAGAGCGGCCACGGGGTCGGCCCGGACGAGCCGCGCTCCATCCTCACCGAGCGCTACCAGGGCACCTTCGCCCAGCAGGTGGTCGTCCCCACCTGGAACCTGCTGCCCAAGCCCGCGGAGCTCAGCTTCGAGGAGGCGGCCTGTCTGCCCACCGCCTGGCTGACGGCCTATCGGATGCTGTTCACCAACGCCGGGGTGAAGCCCGGTGACACCGTGCTGGTGCAGGGCGCCGGCGGCGGTGTGGCGACGGCGCTGGTCGTCCTCGGCAAGGCGGCCGGCCTGCGGGTCTGGGTCACCGGCCGGTCCGAGGCCAAGCGCGCCCAGGCCGTGGAGCTCGGCGCCGACGCCGCCTTCGAGAGCGGCGCCCGGCTGCCCGAGCGGGTGGACGCGGTGATGGAGACGGTCGGCGCCGCCACCTGGTCGCACTCGGTGAAGTCGCTGCGGCCCGGCGGCACCATCGTCATCTCCGGTGCCACCTCCGGCCCCAGCCCGAAGGCCGCCGAGCTGAACCGGATCTTCTTCCTGGAGCTCAAGGTGGTCGGCTCGACCATGGGCACCAAGGAGGAGCTGGCCGGGCTGCTCTCGCTCTGCACCACCGCCGGGGTCCGGCCGGTGATCGACTCGGTGCTGCCGCTGACCGAGGCCCGGGAGGGCTTCGCCCGGCTGGCCAAGGGCGAGGTCTTCGGGAAGATCGTGCTGAACCCGTGAACCCGTGAACCCGTGAACCCGCGGAACCGCTGAGCCGGGACGGCGGACGGCCGGGTCGGCATCCCGCCGACCCGGCCGTCCCTCCCGGCCGTCCCTCCCGTGCGTCCTCCCCGTGCGTCCTCCCCGTGCGTCCTCCCCGTGCGTCAGCCCAGCAGGCGCCGCAGCCGCTCGCCCGCCGTGCCCAGCACCGATCGGGCCTCGGCGAGCCGGGCGTCCGTCACCCCGCCGTCCCGAGCCGCGTCCCGGACCTGGTCGCGGAAGCGGTCGAGCAGCCGCTCCAGCTCACGGGCCGGGTCGCCGGCCGGGTCGGTCCGGGCCCACGAGGGCAGGTCCGCGGTGCCGGTGGGTGGCTCGTCCTTGTCCAGGTCGATCCGGGTGACGCCGACCTTCTCGGCGGCCGGCGCCCCGCCCTCCGCCGGGTGGCCCCAGCGGGCCGCGTCGGCCAGTCCGGCCAGACCCCTGGTCAGCTCGGACAGCCCCTCGGCCAGTCCGGTCGACCAGTCGCCCTTGGCCGCGTGCTCGCGCACCTGCTGCTCGACCCGGCGCTTGAGCCGCAGTGCCTCCTGCTGGGCCGCCGTCCGTGCGGCCTTGGACTGCTCGCGCAGCCGGCGGGCCTCCTCCTCGGCGGCCTTCGCCTTGGCCTTGGCGGCCTTCTCCTGGTCCTTGGCGCGCTTGGCCTGCTCCCTGGCCTGGGCCTTGAACTGGGCGAACTCCTCCTTGGCACGCTGCCAGGCGTCCCGGTCCCCCCACGGGCCGGCCCACGGGTCCCCGCCCTCGGCACCCTCGGCGCCCTCCGCCCCCGGCTCGGCCTTCCGGGCCTTGCGCGCGGCACCCCAGAGCTCCTCGCGGAGGTCGTTGGCGCTGTCCCGGACGTCCTCGCGGATCGCCCCGGCGAGCTGGGCCACCGAGTCGACGATCTCCAGCTCCAGCTCGTCCAGCTCGCCCTGGCGGGCCTCCAGCTCCGCGCGCCCGGCGTCGGTGAGCCGGTAGACCTTGCGGCCGCCCTCGGTGCTGTGGGTGACCAGGCCCTCCTGCTCCAGCTTGGCGAGCCGCGGGTAGACGGTGCCGGCCGAGGGGGCGTACAGCCCCTGGAAGCGCTCCTCCAGCAGGCGGATCACCTCGTAGCCGTGCCGCGGGGACTCGTCCAGCAGCTTCAGCAGGTAGAGGCGGAGCCGGCCGTGGCCGAAGACGGGGGTCATCTCAGGCCTCCTTGGTGAGGTCGGGGCCGGCCGGGAGCTCCTTGACGACCACCGGGCCGTCCTCCTCGGTGTCGGGGCGGTGCAGCACGGTGACGGCGCCGGAGACGGTGGTCACGGAGAGGCTGCCCTTGCCGTCGCCGAGCTGGCCGGAGAGCCGCTTGGCGCCCCAGGTGCCGCCGACCTTGAGCTGCTCGAAGGTGCTGGACACGTCGCCGCTGTTGGTGCCGGCCTCGACCCGGGTGTCGGCCAGCGAGGGGAGCCGGACGCCGACCGCGCCGCTGACCGTGGTGACCTTGATGTCGGTCGGGCCGGTCACGTCGAGGTCCAGGGTGACGTCGCCGGTGACGGCGTTGGCCTGCACCTTGTCGGAGGTGCCGGCGACCACGGTGAGCCGGCCGGAGACGGTGTTCAGCTTGAGCCGGCCGGCCACCGACTGGGCGTCCACGTCGCCGGTGATGGTGTTGGCGTCCGTCCGGCCGGTGAGGCCGACCAGGGTGGCGTCGCCGTTGGCGCTCTGCACCGAGACGTGCCCGGCCACCCCCGAGACGGTGGCGTCGGCCGAGACGGTGCCCACCTTGACCTCGGCCGCGGCCGGCACGGTCAGCGTGACGGCGGCCCGGCGCTTGCGCTTGAACGAGGAGAAGAAGCCCTTGACCGAGTCGACCGACTTGAGCACGTCGCCGAACTCGTTCCAGCTGCTGAGGTCCTTGTAGGTGACCGTCAGGACGCCGTCCACCAGGGTGACGTGCAGCGGCTCGCCCTGGAGCTCGGTGACCTCCAGGCGGGCCTGGCCCTCGGCCGCGACCACGTTCACCGTGCCGTCGATGATGCGCACGTGCAGCGCGCGGACCGCCTCGTCGATGGTGATCCTGTCGGGTCCCTCGACCGTCCACTGGCTCATCTCTGCCGCCTCCCGTTGTAACTCGCGATGTATCGCGTTCTCTTTTAAAGACGATATATCGCGTGACGGCGAAGTCAAGGGATCCGGCCCGGAGCCCGCCCCGGAGCGGACCCTGAGGCGCCCCCGAGGCGTCCCCTACGGGGGGCATGCGAAAGGGCCCGGAAGGCGGCTGCCTTTCCGGGCCCTTCAAGCGGGGTTCACCGCGTCACTCGTCGTCCTCGTCGTCGAGCCGGGCCAGCCAGGTGGCCAGCCGCTCGACCGGGATCTCGAAGTCGGGGTTGAGGTCGACGAACTCGCGCAGGCGCTCGGCCAGCCACTCGAAGGTGACCTCCTCGTCGCTGCGCCGGTTCGCCAGCTCCTCGATGCCGCGGTCGGTGAAGTACACGGTTCACTCCGGGTCCGGTGGGGATTCGACCTGGTCAGGATAGTCCCGTCCGGGACCGTCCCGGCCGGGGCTCCGGCCTAGCTGGCCCGCCAGGTGCTGATGACGATCTTGGCGGTGCCGGTGGTGGAGTCGGCGACCTCCACCGCGCCGACGGCGATGTTGTGGGTGACCCGGTCGCGGATGCAGAGCAGCCGGCCCGGGGCGACCCGGTTGAAGGACAGGTCGGTGTCGGGACGGGAGTCGATCGCGATGGCGCACTGCTCGGGGGTCACGGTGGCCTCGGTGATCACGGCGAAGTCCGACTTCTCGTCGCCGAAGCTGGTGAAGGCGTTGGCCTTGTTGCTGCTGCCGGTGGCCGTCACCCCCAGCCCCCACTTGAGGTCGTTGCCGCGCGGCACGACCGTGCCCGCCACCAGGTCGATCCGGTAGGCCTCCGAGGAGTAGTCGGCGCCCGGGATGGACAGCGGCTTCTTGTCCAGCAGCGGGGAGTAGCCGGTCGGCCGGGCCGGCGCCGTGACGCCGTTGCTCGCGGACTTGGTCGGCGAGGGCGTGGTGGTGAACGGGTCGCTGCCGGAGCTCGGGGACGCGCTGGGCGAGGCCGAGGCGGCCGGCGGAGTGGTCGCGGCGGGCGCCGGATTGGGGGTGGAGGCGGCACCCGACGCGGGGGCGGCCGAGGAGGCCTTGTCCTTGTCCTTGTCCTTGCCCAGCTTGTCCATCAGCACGACGCCGCCCGCCGTGCCGCCGACCGCCATGACCAGCGCGACGGTCAGCAGCACCTTCCAGGAGACGCCCTTGCGCCTGGGCTCCGGCGCGGGGGCCGGGAGGTCGGAGACCACCGGGCCCGGCGGCGGGGTGTCGTAGGAGGGCGGGTCCTGGCGCAGCTGCATGGTCGGCGGGGAGGACAGCAGCGGGCCGGTCGGGGCCTCGGTGCCGGGCTGCGGCGGGCCGTAGGCGCCGAGCGGCGGCGGGGTGAAGCCGGGCGGCGGGGTCGCCGGCGGCTGCTGCGGGGTGCTGTACGAGATGGCGGTGGCGGGGTGGGTCGGCTGGCCGACCGGCTGCGGGGGAGCGGTGGGCGGCCCGGCCGGGGCCTGCGGCACCGTCGGCGCACTGGTCGGGGAGGCCGGCAGCGGGGTCGGCGGGGTCTTGGGGAGGTCCGAGCGGCGGGTGATCTCGGTGTTGACCTGCCGGGGCAGCCAGTCGTCGCCGAACCGCAGCTGCCCGCCGACCGACGGGTGGTTGCGGGCGATCTCGATGATCTCGGCGGGCGTGGGCCGGTCCTCGGGGGACTTCGCCAGGCAGCGCAGGACCAGCTCGCGCAGGTCGCCGGGGACGGCGCTCAGGTCGGGCTGCTCGTGCACCACCCGGTAGAGCACCGCGGTGTCCGGGCCGTCGCCGAACGGCGCGGTGCCGCCCGCCACGTACGCGGCCAGCGCGCCGAGCGCGAAGACGTCGGTGGCCGGGGTGACCCGGTGGCCCTGGGCCTGCTCCGGCGACATGAACGCGGGCGAGCCGATCCGGTAGCCGGTGCCGGTCAGCGCGGTGGCGTCGGCGGCCCGGGCGATGCCGAAGTCGATGACGCGGGGGCCGTCGCCGGCCACCAGCACGTTGGCCGGCTTGAGGTCGCGGTGGACCACCTCGACGCTGTGGATGGCCTGCAGCGCCTCGGCGACGCCGCCCAGCAGCAGCAGGACGGTGCGGACCGGCAGCGCGCCGTTCTCCCGTACCACCTGCTGCAGGGACGGGCCCGGCACGTACGCGGTGACCAGCCAGGGGGCGTCCGCGTCCAGGCCGGAGTCGATCACCTGGGCGGTGTACAGCCCGTGGATGCGCTGGGCGTTGGTGACCTCCTGGGCGAAGCGGCGGCGGAACTCGCCGTCCTCGGCGAACTCCGGGCGGACCACCTTGAGCGCCACCGGGCGGCCGCCCGGGGTGTAGGACAGGTAGACGCGGCCCATGCCGCCGGCGCCCAGGCGGGCGAACAGCCGGTAGCCGCCGACCTCCCTCGGGTCCTCGGGGAGCAGGGGCTGGAAGATCGGCGGGAGCGGTGAGGCGGCGGAGCCGGGAGGCGTGTCGGCGGTCATGCGGTGATCCCCCTGGGAGAGCGGTGAGGTCGTTCGGCCGGCGCCGGGGCGCTTGGACGGCTGCCCGGACGGCGATCCGGCGAGGGACAACCTATCGAGCCGTCAGGTCGGCCCGCAGTCCGGTGGCCGTTTGGTTGCAGAGCTGGGACCTTGACATGGCGCCACCGCGGCCGGGTGGCGCAACGGCCCCGGCCCCCCGTGCGGTGTGCACGGGGGGCCGGGGCCGTTCGGCCTGAGCGGGGGTCAGAGCGAGAAGATCTCCTCCAGCAGCCCCTGCTGCTCGGCGGCGTGGCGCTTGGCCGAGCCGACCGCGGGGGCCGAGGAGGCCGTGCGGGCGACGCGGCGCAGACGCGAGCCGTTGGCGCTGCGGCCGATGACGACCTGCAGGTGGTCGACCAGGTTCATGGCGATGAACGGCCACGCGCCCTGGTTGGCCGGCTCCTCCTGCGCCCAGACGAACTGGACGTTGTCGCCGTACTTGGCCAGCTCCTCCTGGAGCTCGGCCACCGGCAGCGGGTAGAGCCGCTCGACCCGGACGATCGCGGTGTCGGTGACCCCGCGCTCGGTACGGGCCGCCTCGACGTCGTAGTAGAACTTGCCCGCCGTGATGACCACCTTGCGGACGTTCGCCGGGTCGACGGTGTTGTCACCGATGACCGGGCGGAACGAGCCGGAGGTGAACTCCTCGGTGGCACTCGCCGCGGCCTTCAGACGCAGCATCGACTTCGGGGTGAAGACGATCAGCGGCTTGTGGTGCGGGTTGTGCGCCTGCCAGCGCAGCAGGTGGAAGTAGTTCGACGGCAGGGTCGGCATGGCGACCGTCATGTTGTCCTGCGCGCACATCTGCAGGAAGCGCTCCGGGCGGGCGGACGAGTGGTCCGGGCCCTGGCCCTCGTAGCCGTGCGGCAGCAGCAGGGTGACGCCGGAGTGCTGGCCCCACTTCTGCTCGGCGGAGGCGATGTACTCGTCCACCATGGTCTGCGCGCCGTTGACGAAGTCGCCGAACTGCGCCTCCCACATGACCAGCGCGTTCGGGCGGGTCAGCGAGTAGCCGTACTCGAAGCCCATCGCCGCGTACTCGGACAGCAGGCTGTCGTACACGGTGTAGCGGGCCTGGTCCTCGGTCAGGTACAGCAGCGGGGTGTAGTCCTCGCCGGAGACCCGGTCGATCAGCACCGCGTGGCGCTGGCCGAAGGTGCCGCGGCGGCTGTCCTGGCCGGCCAGTCGGACCGGGTGGCCCTCCATCAGCAGCGAGCCGATGGCGAGGGTCTCGCCCATCGCCCAGTCGATGGTGTTGTCCTCGACCGAGCCGGCGCGGCGCTGCAGCTGCGGCAGCAGGCGCGGGTGGACGGTCAGCCAGTCCGGCAGGTTGACCTGGGAGGCGGCGATCCGCTTGACCATCTCCTGGGAGATGCCGGTCTGGATGTTGACCGGGAAGTCGGCCTGCGGCTTGCCGTTGGCGGCCGGGGCCGGCGTCTGGGCGGCGTCGCGGACCTCGGCGAAGACCTTCTCCAGCTGGCCCTGGAAGTCCTGGAGCGCCTGCTCCGCCTCTTCCATGGTGATGTCGCCGCGACCGATCAGGCCCTCGGTGTACAGCTTGCGCACCGAGCGCTTCTTGTCGATCAGGTCGTACATCAGCGGCTGGGTGAACGACGGGTTGTCGGCCTCGTTGTGACCGCGGCGGCGGTAGCAGATGAGGTCGATCACGACGTCCTTGTGGAACGCCTGGCGGAACTCGAAGGCGAGCCGCGCGACGCGGACCACGGCCTCCGGGTCGTCGCCGTTCACGTGGAAGATCGGGGCCTCGATCATCCGGGCCACGTCGGTGCAGTACATCGACGAGCGGCTGCTCGCGGGTGCGGCGGTGAAGCCGACCTGGTTGTTCACCACGACGTGCACGGTGCCGCCGGTGCGGTAGCCCCGCAGCTGCGACATGTTCAGGGTCTCCGCGACGACGCCCTGGCCGGCGAAGGCCGCGTCGCCGTGGATCTGGATCGGCAGCACCGGGAAGGTGGTGCCGCCCTGGTCCAGGATGTCCTGCTTGGCGCGGGCGATGCCCTCGACGACCGGGTCCACGGCCTCCAGGTGGGAGGGGTTCGCGGCGAGCGAGACCTTGATGGTCTCGCCGTCCAGGCCGGTGAAGGTGCCCTCGGAGCCGAGGTGGTACTTCACGTCGCCGGAGCCGTGCATCGACTTCGGGTCGAGGTTGCCCTCGAACTCGCCGAAGATCTTGCCGTACGGCTTGCCGACGATGTTGGCCAGCACGTTGAGGCGGCCGCGGTGGGCCATGCCGATGACGGCCTCGTCCAGGCGGTGCTCGGCCGCCGAGTCGATGGTCGCGTCCAGCAGCGGGATGAGCGACTCGCCGCCCTCCAGCGAGAAGCGCTTCTGCCCGACGTACTTGGTCTGCAGGAACGTCTCGAAGGCCTCGGCCGAGTTCAGCCGGCGCAGGATGCGCAGCTGCTCCTCGCGCTCCGGCTTGGTGTACGGCTTCTCCAGGCGCTCCTGCAGCCACTTGCGCTGCTTCGGGTCCTGGATGTGCATGTACTCGATGCCGACGGTGCGGCAGTACGTGTTGCGCAGCAGGCCGAGGATGTCGCGCAGCTTCATCATCCGCTGGCCGCCGAAGCCGCCGACCGCGAACTCGCGCTCCAGGTCCCACAGGGTGAGGCCGTGGGTGGTGACGTCCAGGTCGGGGTGCTTGCGCTGCTTGTACTCCAGCGGGTCGGTGTCGGCCATGAGGTGGCCGCGGACCCGGTAGGAGTGGATCAGCTCGATGACGCGGGCGGTCTTGTTGACCTCGTCGTCGTGCGTGGTGGCGACGTCGGTGGCCCAGCGGACCGGCTCGTACGGGATCCGCAGCGACTCGAAGATCTCGTCGTAGAAGCCGTTCTCGCCGAGCAGCAGCCGGTGGATCTCGCGCAGGAACTCGCCCGACGCCGCGCCCTGGATGACGCGGTGGTCGTAGGTCGAGGTCAGCGTCATGATCTTGGAGACGCCGAGCCGGGACAGCGTCTCCGGGGCGGAGCCCTGGAACTCGGCCGGGTACTCCATGGCGCCGACGCCGACGATGGTGCCCTGGTTCTGCATCAGGCGCGGCACGGAGTGCACGGTGCCGATGCCGCCGGGGTTGGTCAGCGAGACCGTGACGCCGGTGAAGTCGTCCATGGTCAGCTTGTTGGCGCGGGCCCGGCGGACGATGTCCTCGTAGGCCTGCCAGAAGCCGAAGAAGTCGAGGGTCTCGGCCTTCTTGATCGCCGCGACCACGAGCTGGCGGTCGCCGTTGGGCTTCACCAGGTCGATGGCCAGGCCCAGGTTCACGTGCTCGGGCTTGACCAGGTACGACTTGCCGTCCTTCACCTGGTAGCTGTGGTTCATGCCCGGCGAGGCCTTGATGGCCTGGACCAGGGCGTAGCCGATCAGGTGGGTGAAGGAGACCTTGCCGCCGCGGGCGCGCTGCAGGTGGTTGTTGATGACGATGCGGTTGTCGATCAACAGCTTGGCCGGCACGGCGCGCACGGAGGTCGCCGTCGGCACCTCCAGCGAGGCGTCCATGTTGGTCGCCACCGCCTTCGACGGGCCGCGGAGCTGGACCAGCTCGGGGCCGGTCTCGGCGGGCGCGGCCGGCGCTGCTGCGGCGGCGGCCTTGGGGGCCGGGGGCGCGGCAGGGGCTGCGGCGAGGGGCGCGGGCGCCGGGGCCGCAGGGGCCGGCGCGGGCGCGGCCGGTGCGGCGGGGGCGGGCGCGGCCGGAGCAGCAGCGGCGGGCGCGGGGGCGGCAACGGGGGTCGGCGTGGGGCCGACCTGGGTCGCGGCCTGGGTCACTGGGGTCACCTCGGTACCGGGCTTGTAGTCGGCGAAAAAGTCCCACCAGGCTCGGTCGACCGAGTTCGGGTCCTGGAGGTACTGCTGGTAGATCTCGTCGACGAGCCACTCATTGGGGCCGAAGCCCGTGGAGCTTGCCGAGCTGTTGGGGGTTTCTTGGGACTGTGGCGACACGGCGGCAACCGCCCTCTTCCGCTTCCTTTTGGGATGTTTGGACAGCGGGGATTAAGGCTACGCCCCTGACCAGTGATCGCGCAGTCCCCAGGGCTCAGGCGTCGCCCAGATCACAGTCCTGACCTGCAGTTTGGCTGAAAATGTGCGTTAGAAAGCCGCATGGGAAGGGAACCGATCACCGCTGATCGACCCCCATATCCGGATGAATCCGGACATAGCGATCACCCAAGATCCGTATACCACTGTGTCGCTTCTGTGACATGCGGGCGAACGCCGACCGACCCGGGCCCGGCGCCCGCCCGCGGCTCACCGCTGCCCGGGCAGCCGCACCTCGATCCGGCAGCCGCGCGGGGCCTCGGCCACCTCGATCCGTCCGCCGTGCAGGTCCACCGCCCAGCGGGCGATGGCCAGCCCCAGGCCGGTGCCGCCGTCGGAGCCGGGCCCCTGGGCGGTGGCGGTGCCGCTGCGGCTGAACCGTTCGAAGACCCGTCCGCGGTCCGCGAGCGGGATGCCCGGGCCCTCGTCCTCGACCTCCAGCAGCAGGTCGCCGGGCCCGTCGCCGGGCCGCGCGCGGACCGTCACGGTGCCGCCGGGCGGGGAGTGCTTGCAGGCGTTGTCGACCAGGTTGGCGACCACCTGGTGCAGCCGCTCCGGGTCCGCCACGCCGGTCAGGCCGGTCGGGCTGACCTCCAGTGCCAGCCGGACGTCGCCGCGCCGGGAGAACGCCCCGCCGGCCGTCGCGCCGTCCACGGTGACCCCGCGCAGCACGCCGTCCAGGAACTCGCGCACCTCGAAGGGGCGCGCGTCCAGGGCGACCACGCCGTCGTGGATCTTGGACAGGTCGAGCAGGTGGGTGACCAGGCGGCCGAGCCGCTCGGTCTGCTCCAGGGCGGCACCCAGGGTCGCCGGGTTCGGCTGGACCACGCCGTCGACGACGTTCTCCAGCACGGCGCGCAGCGCGGCGATGGGCGTGCGCAGCTCGTGCGAGACGTTGGCGACCAGCTCGCGGCGGTGGCGGTCGGCGGCTTCGAGGTCGGACGCCATCTGGTTGAAGGTGGCCGCCAGTTCGCCGATCTCGTCGCGCGAGCTCACCTCGACCCGGCGGCTGTAGTCGCCGGAGGCCATCGCGCGGGCGGCGGCGGTCATGTCGCGCAGCGGGGCGGTCAGCCCGTGCGCGAGGAACTGCATGAAGAGCAGTGAGGCGATCATGGAGAAGACCATGATGATCCGGATCTGGGTCTCCGAGCGGATCGCGACGACCACCATGCCCGTGGCCAGGAAGACCGAGACGATCACCAGAAGGGCGAGTTTGCCCTTGATGGACCGGACCGGGTCGAGCGGCCGGATGTCGGCCCAGACCCGGCGGGCGGCGCGGGTGGCCAGCGTGGGCGGCCGCGCTCCGGCGGCGTCCCCGTTGCGTTGCTGTGGAAAGGTCATGGGTCCCCTGTGGGTCCCCCGCGGTGGTCCGAGCGGCGGTTCGGGACACGGGCCCCCCGGAGGCCCGGTGCCCGAGGCGCCGCTAGGAGAGCGGGGCCTCCAGTGCGTAGCCGACGCCGTGCACGGTGCGGATCCAGCTGGCGCCGATCTTCCGGCGCAGCGCCTTGACGTGGCTGTCGACGGTGCGGGTGCCGGACGCGTCCGTCCAGTCCCAGACCTCGGCCAGCAGCTGCTCGCGGGTGAGTACCGCGCGCGGCTGGGCGGCCAGGCAGGCGAGCAGGTCGAACTCGGTCGGCGTCAGGTGGACGTCGCCCGAGGCCAGCCGGACCCGGCGCTGCACGTGGTCGATCTCCAGTTCGCCGAAGCGCAGGCTGCCGAGTGCGGGCGTCCTGGCCGCCTGCTGGGCGCGCTCGACGCGGCGCAGCAGGACGTTGACCCGGGCCGCCAGCTCGCGCATGGAGAAGGGTTTGGTCATGTAGTCGTCGGCTCCGACGCCGAGGCCGACCAGCAGGTCCGTCTCGTCGTCGCGCGCGGTCAGCATCAGTACCGGCACCGGGCGCTGGGCCTGGATCCGGCGGCACACCTCAAGGCCGTCGAAGCCGGGCAGCATGATGTCGAGGACCACCAGGTCCGGCTGCCAGGTGTGGAAGCCGTCGACGGCGCCAGGGCCGTCGTGGGCCACGGCGACCTTGAAGCCCTCCGCGCCCAGTCGGGCCGCGATCGACTCGGCGATCGTCGGCTCGTCCTCCACCACCAGCACTCTGCGCTGGCTGCTCACCGTGCCGCCGCTGTTGTTGTTGTCCTGCTGAATATCTGTCACGGTCACGCCACCGCCCCCAGGGCTGCGGGCCGGCCACCTGTGGGGATGGCGGGGCTCCGCTCGTAGTCTTGTTCCGTCGTGGACTGTGCCGGGTCCGCCGTCCCGCTCCGTCGTGTGTGCGGATCAGGGGGACGGGTGTGGACCGCCCACCCCTCCCGCACACTTCGCAGCGTACGGACAACGGGTGCTTCCCGGCAGGTGGACCGGACATTTCCGGCCCGTGGGCCGGCTGTCCGGCCGCCCTCGGACCCACTCGCAAGTGGGCACGGGGCGATACCTTACCCGGCGATTTTTCACTCCGTAACGGTACGTATGCAGTTGATTTGGTGCCGAGCCGCCGGTCAGGGCCACTACTCGTGCGTAAACGGAGTGCAGGTCCGTACCAATGCCGAGCCCGTGTCGGACACCGTTTTCACGGGGTATTCCCAGCTGGCTCCCAGGACCGGGACGTACCGTGGTCACGACAAGTCGCGGGGGTGGGATTTTCGGCGCGCGCCGGTACGTTGGGCATCGGACGGGTCCGGTGGCTGCGGGGTCTGGAGCGGAGACGGCATGGCGGAGCTGCGCAAGGATGCGGTGCGGGCCGGATCGCGCCCCGGGCCGCAGGTCGGGCCCTCCGCGGGGCCGCCGTACGGCATGCTGCGCCTCGGTCTGCGGGCCGGCGTCGCCGACTGGATCCTGGCCCGGGTGCCGACGCCCCGGCGCAACCCCTTCGCGCTCGGCTACCTCGCGGTGGTCGGAGCCACCACCACCTTCGCCAAGCTCGCGGACCCGGACCTGGTGCTGCGCCTCCAGGAGGCGTCCAGCTCGGACGGGCACAACCTGTTGCACCACCCCGTGCGTGCGCTGCTGTTCAGCGGCTTCTGGGTCGCCGGTCCGGTCTGGATGCCCTACCTGTGGGCCTTCGCCTTCACCATCGCCCCGCTGGAGCGCCGCGTCGGGGCGGCCCGGGCGGCCGCGGTGTTCGCGATCGGGCACGTCACGGCCACCGTGCTGTCCCAGGCGGTGGTGCTGGCCGCGGTCGCGACCGGGCGGATGGAGTCCGCGGCACTGGACTACCTGGACATCGGCGTCAGCTACGGCGTGCTGGCGAGCCTGGGTGCGCTGGCCGGGCTGCTCCCGCCCGGCGGCAGGCTGCTGGCGCTCGGCGGGGCCGGGGCGCTGATCGCCGACCAGATCCTCACCGACCGGGACCTCGTGACCGGGGTCGGCCACCCGGTGGCGCTGCTGGCCGGGGTGGCGCTCTGGCGCTGGCTGCGCCGCGGCCCCGGCCGGCGGCTGCCGCTGCGGCGCTCCCGGGTGGCGTCCGGCGCCCAGTCGGCGGCCTCGCGGGCCCCGGGCTCCGGCGCGGCGGTCCTCGACCGCGCGTAGCCCCTCTCCTTCGGGCCGCGCCGGGTGGTCGACGCCGGGTGTTTTGACAGGCCCCCGCGACCCCTTCCCTGTTCGCTCACGGCGAACGAATCCCCGGGAACATCCGGCGCCCGCCAAACCTTAGTCAGGTCAGCTCAACTTCGCTGACTGGGGAGAGATCATGGCATCGACGTCCACACCGCTCACCCTGCCCGTGCTGCCGCTCGACGACGAGGTCGTGCTCCCGGGCATGGTCGTCCCGTTGGACCTCAAGGACACCGAGGTGCGCGCCGCCGTCGAGGCCGCCCGCGCGGCGGTGGGTGCCGGGCGGCCCGAGGTACTGCTCGTCCCGCGGGTGGACGGCTCGTACGCGGCCGTCGGCACGCTCGCCACCGTCGAGCAGGTCGGCCGGCTGGCCGACGGCCCCAACGGTGTCGGCCAGCCGGCCGCGCTGGTCCGCGCCGTGCGCCGGGTCCGGATCGGCGCCGGCACCACCGGGCCCGGCGCCGCGCTCTGGGTGGAGACCACGCCGTTCCGCGAGTCCGCCGTCGCCACCCCGCTGACCGGCCGCTCCGCCGAGCTGGTCAGGGAGTACAAGGCGCTCTCCACCCAGTGGCTGCGCAAGCGCGGCGCCTGGCAGATCGTCGACCGGGTGGCCCAGATCGAGGGCGTCGGCGAGCTGGCCGACAACATCGGCTACGCGTCCTTCGCCACCGCCGAGCAGAAGCTCAAGGTGCTGCTGGAGGCGGACCAGACGGCCCGCCTGGAGTACGCGCTGACGCTGCTGCGCGACCACCTCGCCGAGGAGGAGGTCAACGACACCATCCGCAAGGACGTCGAGGAGGGCGTCGCCAAGCAGCAGAAGGAGTTCCTGCTCCGCCGCCAGCTGGAGGCCGTCCGCAAGGAGCTGGCCGAGCTGAACGGCGACCCGGCCGACGAGGAGGGCGACTACCGCGCCCGGGTCGAGGCCGCGGACCTGCCCGAGAAGGTCCGCGAGGCCGCCCTCAAGGAGGTCGACAAGCTGGAGCGCGCCTCCGACCAGTCGCCCGAGGGCTCCTGGATCCGCACCTGGCTGGACACCGTCCTGGAGCTCCCCTGGAGCGAGCGCACCGAGGACGCCTACGACATCGCCGGCGCCCGCGCGGTGCTGGACGCGGACCACGCCGGTCTCGCCGACGTCAAGGACCGGATCGTCGAGTACCTGGCGGTGCGCAAGCGCCGGGCCGACCAGGGGCTCGGCCTGGTCGGCGGCCGGCGCGGCGGCGCGGTGCTGGCGCTGGTCGGCCCGCCCGGCGTCGGCAAGACCTCGCTCGGCGAGTCGGTGGCCCGCGCCATGGGGCGCAAGTTCGTCCGGGTCGCGCTCGGCGGCGTCCGGGACGAGGCGGAGATCCGCGGCCACCGGCGCACCTACGTCGGCGCGCTGCCCGGCCGCCTGGTGCGGGCCGTCAAGGAGGCCGGCTCGATGAACCCGGTCGTCCTGCTGGACGAGATCGACAAGGTCGGCTCCGACTACCGGGGCGACCCGGCGGCCGCACTGCTGGAGGTGCTGGACCCGGCACAGAACCACACCTTCCGCGACCACTACCTGGAGGTCGAGCTGGACCTCTCCGACGTGGTCTTCCTCGCCACCGCCAATGTGCTGGAGGCCATCCCCGAGCCGCTGCTCGACCGGATGGAGCTGGTCCGGCTCGACGGCTACACCGAGGACGAGAAGGTCGTCATCGCCCGGGACCACCTGCTCCCGCGCCAGCTGGAGAAGGCGGGCCTGCGCAGCGAGGAGGTCGCGGTCGACGAGGCGGCGCTGCGCCGGCTGGCCGGCGAGTACACCCGCGAGGCGGGCGTCCGCAACCTCGAAC
This sequence comes from Kitasatospora sp. NPDC048239, assembly GCF_043202015.1. Classification (NCBI taxonomy): domain Bacteria; kingdom Bacillati; phylum Actinomycetota; class Actinomycetes; order Kitasatosporales; family Streptomycetaceae; genus Kitasatospora; species Kitasatospora sp. NPDC048239. The sequence continues at coordinate 525,268 of NZ_JBICZP010000002.1, forward strand.
GCTCGATCGCCCGGGTGCTGCGCAAGGTCGCCGCGCAGAGCGAGCTGGGCGAGCGGAAGCTGCCCGCCGCGATCGGCGCCGACGAGCTGCGGGCCCTGATCGGCCGGCCGCACCACGTCCCCGAGGCCGCCCAGGAGCCGGCCGAGCGGCGCACCGCCGTCCCCGGGGTGGCCACCGGCCTCGCGGTCACCGGCGCCGGCGGCGACGTCCTCTACATCGAGGCCTCGCTCGCCGACGCCGAGACCGGCGGCACCGGGCTCACCCTGACCGGACAGCTGGGGGACGTCATGAAGGAGTCCGCGCACATCGCGCTCTCCTTCCTGCGCTCGCGCGGCGCCGAGCTGGAGCTGCCGGTCACCTCGCTGCGGGACCGCGGCGTCCACCTGCACGTCCCCGCCGGGGCGGTGCCCAAGGACGGGCCGAGCGCCGGCATCACCATGACGACCGCGCTGGCCTCGCTGCTCTCCGGGCGCCGGGTGCGCACCGACGTGGCGATGACGGGCGAGGTCTCGCTGACCGGGCGGGTGCTGCCGATCGGCGGGGTGAAGCAGAAGCTGCTCGCCGCCGACCGGGCCGGGGTCAGCACGGTGATCATCCCCAAGCGCAACGAGGCCGACCTGGACGACGTCCCGGCCGAGGTGCTGGAGCGGCTCACCGTCCACCCGGTCGCGGACGTCCGGGAGGTGCTGAAGCTGGCCCTGGAGCCGGCCGAGGTGCTGGTGGCCGTCTGACCGCGGCCCACCGCTCACCGGGCGGCCCGGCGGGGGAGGCACCCCGCCGGGCCGCCGGCCGCCGTCCGGGGCCGGACCGCCTCGGTGTCCGACCCCTCTTACTGTGCGTACTGCGGTGTGCAGGCCGACCCGGGCGGGACGGGGCCGGGCGCTCCGCGCCGGACGGGAGGGTCGGGGGGCCTCGTGCGAGACTGCGAGGATGCCGTCCCCCACTCAGCGAGCCCTGGCCAGAGTGCCGGCCGGGCTGCGCCCGTTCCTGGTCAGGCACCGCAGGCTGGTGAAGTTCCTGCTGGTCGGGGGTACCTGCTTCGCGCTGACCACGGTGATCAACTTCTCGCTGAAGTTCACCGTGCTGCAGCACAAGCCGGTGGTGGCGCTCACCATCGCGACGGTGGTCGCCACCGCCGTCTCCTATGTGCTGAACCGCCAGTGGTCCTTCCGGGCGAACGGGCGCCAGCGGGAGGTGCTGCTGTTCCTGCTGGTCAGCGTGGTGGCGATCGGGGTCAACGACATCCCGCTGATCCTCTCGCGCTACGTCCTGGACCTGCGCGAGCCCCAGGTGGGCGCGTTCACCCAGGAGGTCGCCGACTTCCTCAGCGGGATGGTCGTCGGCACCTTCATCGCGATGCTGTTCCGCTACTGGGCGATGCAGCGCTGGGTCTTCACCCGGTGCCCCGACCCGGCCGCCACCCGGATGGAGCAGCCGGCCCAGGCCCGCTAGGTCCCGTGCCCGAAGGCGGGCCCCAGGGCCGGCCGCGCAGCCGGGAGCGGTCGGCGGAACGCGGTTAGGCTGCAAGCATCCGGGCCCATCGGGACGTGCGGGAGCGGGGTGAAGGCGATGCGCGAGACGGAACGGCCCCCGGCCGGGCCCGCCAGCCAGCAGGGCATGCGCCGGTCCAACCTGGCCCTGGTCCTCGGGGTGATCGCGCGCTCCCCGCGCTCCCGGGCCGAGGTGGCCGCGGAGACCGGGCTCACCAGGGCGGCCGTCTCCTCGCTCGCCGAGCAGCTGATCGGCGCCGGCCTGGTGGTCGAGGAGGGCCCGGCCGCGCCCAGCGGCAAGGTCGGCCGGCCCGGCACCGCGCTGGGCCTCGACCCGCAGGGGCCGGGCGGCCTCGGCGCCGAGATCGGGGTCGAGCACCTGGGCGCCTGCGTGGTCGACCTGCGCGGCGAGGTCCGGGCCTGGCGCCGGCAGGAGATCCGAAACCGGGACCGCCGGCCGGCCGCCGTGATGGCCGACCTGGCCGAGCTGCTGCGGCGGGCCGCCGTCGACGCCGGCCTGCGCCCGGCCGGGCTGACGCTGGCCGTGCCCGGGCTGGTCGGGACGGGTGGCGGGGTGCTCCAGCGGGCCGCCAACCTGGGCTGGCTGGACGTGTCGATCGCCGCCGAGCTGCGGCTCGCACTGCGGGCGGCCGGCGCGGAGCAGCTGGCCGAGCTGCCGATGGACGCCGACAACGAGGCCAATCTGGGCGGGCTCGCCGAGCTCTGGCTGGGCGGCGCACCGGACGACTTCCTGCACGTCTCCGCCGAGGCCGGGGTCGGCTCGGCGATCGTGGTCGACGGCCGGCTGCTGCGCGGGGCGCGCGGCTACGCGGGCGAACTGGGGCACGTGCCGATCCGCCCGGACGGGCCGCTCTGCGCCTGCGGGGCGTACGGCTGCCTGGAGCAGTACGCGGGGGAGACGGCGGTGATGCGGGCGGCCGGCCTTGAGGGCGTCCGGGGCGACTGGGTGGCGCTGCTCGCCGAGCGGGCCGAGGCCGGGGACGAGGAGGTGCGGGCGGCGCTGGCCGGGGCCGGCTCCGCGCTGGGCACCGCCTCGGCCGGGGCGGTCAACCTGCTCGACCCGGCCGAGGTGGTACTGGGCGGCGGCTACGCCCAGCTGGCGCCCTGGCTGCTGCCCGCGATGCGGGCCGAGCTGGCGGCCCGGGTGACCGTCCGCCCCTGGTCGGAGGACCGGCTGACGGTCTCCCGGCTGGGCCGCCGCGGACCGCTGCTGGGTGCGGCGGTCGGGGTGGTGCGGGCGATCGTCGCCGACCCGGGCCGCCTGGAGGCCTGAGGCCCGAAGAGGCCTGCGGCCCCGGCTACGGGTGGACCAGCTCCCGGCCGTAGCGCGGCTTGCGGAGCACGGCGACGAAGGTCACCGCGACCCCGAGCGCCGCCCAGACGGCGAGCACCAGCAGCGGCATGGTGAGGTTGGCCGCGTTGAAGTAGGCGATCGAGCGGGCCGCGTCGGTGCCCGCGCCGTTGGGGATCCAGGCGCCGATGGCCCGCCAGAACGGCGGCATCATCGGCGGCGGGAAGACCCCGCCCGCGCTGGGGTTGCCGAGCACCACGAAGAGCAGCACCGCGATCCCGATGCCGACGATGTCGAACAGGCACTCCAGCGCCATGGTGACGGCGCCGACCGCGAAGACCACCAGGGCGCCCAGAGCGGCCAGCCCCCAGATCGAGCCGGGCAGGGCGTTCAGCACCGACCCGACGATGACCGCGCCGCCGATGCCCGCCGCGACCGAGTACAGCGCCAGGCTGCCGAGCCGGATCAGCGCCCGGTTGGGGTTGGCGGGCAGCGCACCGGCGCTGATGCCGAGGATCGAGGCGACCAGGTAGCCCCCGACGCACCAGCCGATCACCAGGTAGAAGGAGGAGAGCCCGTTGGTGTCGCCCTTGGCCAGCGGCACCACGTCCTGGACCTTGACCGTCCGGCCCTGGGACTTGTCCAGGGCGGTGACGATGGTCTCGGCGGCCCGGGCGGCGGCCGGTCCGCGGGCGTTGGCGACCAGCAGGGTGTCCTCGGTGCCGGCCGGGTCCACCACCAGCGCGGCGTAGATCTTCTCGTCCTTGATCCGCTCGGTGGCGGTCGCGGCGTCGGGCGCGGTGACGGCCCGCACGGCGTCGTCGGGCACCGCCTCCAGTGCCTCGACCAGCTTGGGGGAGACCTGGGGCGGCGCGACCACCGCGATCGACAGCTCGTGCGGGCTGGGGTCGTGCAGGGCGCCGACGTACGAGGTGATGAACCCGAGCTGGAGCAGCAGCACGGCGATCACCAGCAGTGCCGTGCGGGGGGTGACCGCATCCTTCAGTTCGGCGACGAGTCCCTGCCGTGGGGCGGTCATCGACATCTCCTAACGTATGAGTGAAAAACGGATACTTCATATCATCAAGTAGTTGGTCGATCGGGGATCCCGCGCCGCGTTCCGGCCGGGACCGCTGCGGGATACTGGCGCGGTGAGTGCGGCAAGTGCGGCCGGTGCGCCCGGCGACGAGGAACCCCTGATGGCGGTTGAGCGCGAGGTCGCGCTGCTGTTCCGGCGCGGCCGGGCCCGGGTGGCGGAGATGTCCCGGCGGGTGCACCCCCGGCTGGAGGGCATGGCGTACAGCCTGCTCGCGTACATCGAGCAGGCCGGACCGGTGCGGGTGACGGACGTCGGCGTGCACTTCGCGGTGGGCAAGGCCACCGTGAGCCGGCAGATCAGGGCGCTGGAGGAGCTGGGCCTGGTGGCCCGCGAGGCCGACCCGCAGGACCGGCGGGCCGCGCTGGTCTCGCTGACCGCGGACGGCCGGCGGCGGTTCCTGGAGGCGCGGGGCGCCCGGATGGCGCGGGTGCGCGAGGTGATGGGCGGCTGGCCCGAGGAGGACGTGGTGCGATTCGCCGAGCTGCTGCACCGCTTCAACGACGTGGTCGGGGAGGGCGTCGGGGCCTGACGGCGCCGGGACTTTGCCGGGGCTTGAAGAAAGTTGCCTTAGTCAACCATCAGGCTTATGGTTGCCTGAGGCAACGGTTTTTCGCGCCCTGCCTCCCGTACCCCGAAGGACCCAGATGACCCTCGCCGCACCCGCCGCGACCGGAGCCGCCCTCGCCGACGACCGACCCATGACGCACCGGCAGGTGATGGAGGCGCTGTCCGGCCTGCTGCTCGGCCTCTTCGTGGCCGTGCTCTCGTCGACCGTGGTCTCCAACGCGCTGCCGCACATCCTCACCGACCTGCACGGCGGGCAGTCCGCCTACACCTGGGTGATCACCGCGACGCTGCTCACCCTCACCGCCTCCACCCCGATCTGGGGCAAGCTCTCCGACCTCGCCAGCAAGAAGCTGCTGCTGCAGATCGCGCTGGTCATCTACATCGGCTCCTCGGCGCTGGCCGGCCTCTCCCAGAACACCGGCGAGCTGATCGCCTGCCGCGCGCTCCAGGGCATCGGCGCCGGCGGTGTCACCGCGCTGGCGCAGATCTGCCTGGCCGCGATGGTCCCGCCGCGCGAGCGCGGGCGCTACAGCGGCTACTTCGGCGCCGTGTTCGCCCTGGCCACCATCGGCGGCCCGCTGATCGGCGGCGTCATCGTGGACACCTCCTGGCTCGGCTGGCGGTGGTGCTTCTACATCGGCATCCCGTTCGCGCTGGCCGCGATCGCGGTGCTCCAGCGGACCCTCAAGCTGCCGGTGGTCAAGCGCAAGGTCAGGATCGACTACCTGGGCGCACTGGTCGTCACCGGCGCGGTCAGCCTGCTGATGATCTGGATCACCCTGGCCGGCAAGAACTACGACTGGGTCTCCTGGCAGACCGGGGCGATGGTCGGCGGCGGCCTGCTGCTGGGCGCGCTCGCCGTGGTGATCGAGAAGCGGGCCGCCGAGCCGATCATCCCGCCGAGCCTGTTCCGCCACCGCACCGTCGTGCTGGCCGCGCTCGCCAGCGTGCTGGTCGGCGTCGGGATGTACGGCGCCACCACCTTCCTCAGCCAGTACTTCCAGCTGGCCAGGGAGAAGTCCCCGACGATCGCCGGCCTGATGACGCTGCCGATGATCCTCGGCCTGGCGGTCTCCTCCACCGTGGCCGGCCGACTGATCACCAAGTACGGCAAGTGGAAGGCGTACCTGGTCGCCGGCACCCTGATGCTGGCGGTCGGCTTCGCCCTGCTGGGCACCGCCCGGGCCGACACGTCGTACGGGCTGCTCTCCGTCTACATGGCGATCACCGGCATCGGCCTCGGCCTGACCATGCAGAACCTCGTCCTCGCGGTGCAGAACACGGTGCCCCGGGGCGAGCTCGGCGCGGCCAGCTCGGTGGTCACCTTCTTCCGAACCATGGGCGGCGCGATGGGCGTCTCCGCGCTCGGCGCCCTGATGAACAACAAGGTCTCCCACTACCTGGCGGAGAACCTGGCGGCCGCGCACATCCCGGCCACGGGCGCCGGCGGCGGCGGCATCCCGGACCTGCACAAGCTGCCCGCCCCGGTCGTCCCGCTGGTGACGGACGCCTTCGGGCACGGCGTGGGCGTGGTCTTCCTGGTGGCGGCGCCGTTCGCGCTGGCGGCCTTCGTGACCGTGCTGTTCATCCGGGAGACCGTGCTGCGCACCACGCAGCAGGACTGACCCGGAACACGCCGGAGGGCCGGGGAGTGGATCCACCACTCCCCGGCCCTCCGGCGTACTGCTGTTGCGTCCCGTGCTACTTCCCGGCGATCAGCGTCAGCCCGTAGACCACGGCCGCCGCGCAGACGGCGAAGCAGGTGTACGCGCCGACCAGGGCCAGCCGGCCGCCGGCGGCCGCGCCGGACTCCGGGCCGCGGGCGGACTGGGAGGCCTCGCGGCGGGACAGGGCCAGGATGCCGAGGGCGAAGACGGCGACCACGGCGACGGTGATGCCGAAGCTGACGCCGGCGGTCTGGGCCAGGGCGTTCCACTTGATGTGCATGGTGTCGGTTCCTTGGTGGTCGGCGCTCAGGCCGCGACGGTGGTCGAGGCGGCGGTGGGGGCGGCGGAGACGGAGGCCGGGCCCACCTCGACCGGGGTGACGGTCTCGACCGGGGTCACGTCGTTGACGTTGTCCGCGCCGACCGGCTGGCGGCGGGAGATGATCCACATCGCGCCCGAGCCGGCCACCAGGGTGACGCCGACCAGCGCCACGCCCCAGCTGCCCTGCTCGGCGAGGAAGGCCGCGCCGCCGGCCACCGAGGCGGCGGCGGGCAGGGTCAGGCCCCAGGTGTAGACCATGCGGCGGACCAGGCTCCAGCGCAGCTCGCCCTTCGGGCCGCCGAGGCCGGCGCCCATGATGCCGCCGGAGCAGACCTGGGTGGTGGAGAGGCCGAAGCCCATGTGCGAGGAGGTCAGGATGACCGTCGCGGCGGCCGACTCGGAGGAGAAGCCCTGCGGCGCCTTGATGTCCGCGAGGCCCTTGCCCATCGAGCGGATGATCCGCCAGCCGCCCATGTAGGTGCCCAGGGCGATGGCCGCACCGGCCGAGATGATCACCCAGGTGGGGGGCAGCGCGCCCTTGGGCAGGGCGCCGACCGAGACCAGGGTCAGGGTGATGATGCCCATCGTCTTCTGGGCGTCGTTGGTGCCGTGCGCCAGCGAGATCAGCGAGGAGGAGAAGACCTGGCCGGTCTTGAAGCCCTTGGTGGCGGTCTCCTCGTTGGTCCGGCGGGTGATCGCGTACGCCAGCTTGGTGGCGCCCCAGGCGGCCAGGCCCGCGACCAGCGGGGAGGCGACGGCGGGGATCAGAATCTTGCTGACGACGGTGTCGAAGTTGACGCCGTTGACACCGACGCCCACCACGGTGGCGCCGATCAGGCCGCCGTACAGCGCGTGCGAGGAGCTGGACGGAAGGCCTCTCAGCCAGGTGAGCAGGTTCCACAGGATCGCGCCGACCAGTGCGGCGAAGATGATCTCGGGGTGGATGCCCGCCTTCTCGTTGACGATGCCGCCGGAGATGGTGGTGGCGACCTTCACGGACAGGAACGCGCCCGCGAAGTTGAGGACGGCCGCGATGGTGACCGCGACCTTGGGCCGAAGGGCTCCCGTCGCGATGGAGGTGGCCATCGCATTGGCGGTGTCGTGGAACCCGTTGGTGAAGTCGAAGGCGAGCGCCGTGATGATCACAACGGCCACCAGGAACGAGATGTGTTCCATACCCAAACAATCGTCGTAGTTGTCGCACTGACGTTGGTGTCGCTCGCGACGGTAGGGACGCTCGGTGAACGGAAGGTGAACTGGATCGGGATTCGTGGTTCCGACAGTGTCTGAGGGGTTGCCGTAGGCTTTCCGCAGGGTGTCCTCACCCATGCTGAGCTGGGCATTAGTGGAGAACGTCCCGGTTCGGGCGGGTTTGCTGAGACCTGTCTCACAGCCGAACCGGAGAATTCACCGACCCGTACGGGTGCGGTCTGTTTCCGGCGGGTAACCCATGGCAGGATCGGCGGGGATCCGGGGAGCCCGGGGATCGGCAGGGCGGGGAGGACACACCCATGGGCGGGGCTGCACAGCGCGCGGAGTCGGCGGGCATACGACCGTGGGTGCGGGCCGCCCTGCGCTGCGGAGCCGTGCTCGCGGCCGCCGCCCTCGCGCTCCCGCTGGCCGCCCAGGCCGCGTACGCCGCCCCCGACCCGGGCGGCACCCCGGGCATCAGCGCCCCGACCGCCTCCCCCGGCGCCGACCCGCTCGCCGAGGCCAAGGCCACCCTCGGCCCGCTGCTCGACCAGCTGCACGAGCTGTACAAGAACGCCGAGGCCGCCAGCGAGCAGTACAACGGCAGCGTCGCCAAGGTCGCCGAGCAGCAGGCCGCGCTCGCCGAGCTCAAGGCCCGCCTGGACCGCCAGCAGAAGCAGGTGGACGCCGGCACCGACGTGGCCGCCCAGCTCGCCGCCGCCCAGTACCGCAACGGCTCCGCCTCCGCCTACGCCGAGCTGCTGCTCTCCAAGGACCCGTACGAGGCGGTCACCATCGCCGAGCTGCTCGCCGCGGCCAGCCGCTCCCAGTCCGACTTCCTCGACCGGCTGAAGTCCGACCGCGACGCCCTCAACGGACTGCAGAAGCAGAACGAGGAGGCGCTGAGGAACACCCAGGCGCTGGTCGCCCAGCAGGACGCCGCCAAGGCCAAGGTCGCCACCGACCTGGCCGCCGTCGAGCAGATGGTCTCCTCGCTCACCGGCGCCCAGCGCGCCGAGCTGGAGAAGCTGGAGAAGGTCAAGGCCGACGAGGCCCAGCTGGCCTTCCTCGCCTCGGGCGCGCTCGGCCAGGGCGAGCGCACCCCGTCGCTGGCCGGCCGGGCCGCCGTCGCCTACGCGCTCGCGCAGCTCGGCAAGCCCTACGTGTGGGGCGGCGCCGGACCGGACGTGTTCGACTGCTCGGGCCTCACCTCGCAGGCCTGGCTGCACGCCGGCAAGCCCATCCCGCGGACCAGCCAGGAGCAGTGGGCCCGGCTCCAGCACCTCCCGCTGAACCAGCTGCGCCCCGGGGACCTGGTCATCTACTTCGAGGGCGCCACCCACGTCGCGCTGTACATCGGCGGCGGCCTGGTCGTCCAGGCGCCCCGGCCGGGTGCCTGGATCAAGGTGTCGCCGATCGGCTCGATGCCGATCCTCGGTGCCGTCCGCCCCGACCCGGAGACGGCCTCGGACGACCAGGGCGGCGCCTGGAAGGTGCCGGACCTCCCGGCGGGCTGGGACAGCGTCACACCGATCGCGCCGAGCCCGGCCAACCAGGTCGCGGCCACCCCCGAGCCCGGCGCGCCGACCGCGCCCGGCACCCCGGAGCCGGGCACGCCCGCGCCGGGGACGCCGACGCCCGGGACGGCCACGCCGACCGACCCGGGGACGGGCCAGCCCTCCACCACGCCCACGGGGACGCCGACCGGCACCCCGACGGGGACGCCCACGGGCACGCCGACCGGGACGCCCACGGGCACGCCGACCGGCACCCCGACGGGGACGCCCACCGGAACGCCGACGGGGACGCCGACCGGCACCCCGACCGGGACGGGCACGCCCGACCCGGTCACCCCGGCGCCGACCGCCACGCCCACCGGGACGCCGGCCGGCACCGTCAGCGGCACGCCCGCCGGCACCGGCAGCGCCTCGGCTACGGCCCAGGGCAGCGCCTCGGCCTCCGCCCACGGCAGTGCCTCGGCCACGTCGCTGCCGTCCGGCCAGAACTAGGCCCTGTCCGGCCCGGAGCCTTACGCCTGAGGGGCGGTGGACCGCGGTCCACCGCCCCTCAGGCGTACCCGGGCTCAGCGCTCCCCGGTGTCCGGTTCGAAGCGGATCACCACGGCCTTGGAGGTCGGGGTGTTGCTGATGTCGGCGGTGGAGTCCAGCGGCACCAGCACGTTGGTCTCCGGGTAGTACGCGGCCGCGCCGCCCCGGGCGACCGGGTAGTGGACCACCCTGAAGTGCGGCGCGCGGCGCTCCACGCCGTCCTTCCACTCGCCGACCAGGTCGACGTACGCCCCTTCGGCGAGGCCGAGCTCGGCGGCGTCGGCCGGGTTGACCAGCACCACCCGGCGGCCGCCGGTGATGCCCCGGTAGCGGTCGTCGAGGCCGTAGATCGTGGTGTTGTACTGGTCGTGCGAGCGCAGCGTCTGGAGCAGCAGCCGGCCGGCCGGCACCTCGGGCGCGGTGAGCGGGTTGACCGTGAAGTTGGCCTTGCCGGTCGCGGTCGGGAAGGTCCGGGAGTCACGCGGCCCGTGCGGCAGGGTGAAGCCGCCGGGGCGGCGGACCCGGTCGTTGAAGTCGTCGAAGCCGGGCACGACCCGGGCGATCCGGTCCCGCAGCCCGTCGTAGTCGGCGGCGAACTCCTCCCACGGCACGCTGTCCTGCGGGCCGAGCGCGGCGCGGGCCAGCCGGCAGACGATCGCCACCTCGGAGAGCAGGCCCGGCGCGGGCGGGCGCAGACCGCCGCGCGAGGAGTGGACCTGGCCCATCGAGTCCTCGACGCTGACGAACTGGGCGCCCTTGGCGGTGACGTCCCGGTCGGTGCGGCCGAGGGTGGGCAGGATCAGGGCCCGGGCGCCGGTCACCACGTGCGAGCGGTTGAGCTTCGTGGAGACGTGCACGGTCAGCCGGCAGCGGCGCATCGCCGCCTCGGTGACGTCGGTGTCCGGGGTGGCCGCGACGAAGTTGCCGCCCATCGCGAAGAACACCCCGACCCTGCCGTCCCGCATGGCGCGGATGGTGTCCACCGCGTCGAGGCCGTGCTCGCGCGGCGGCTCGAAGCCGAACTCCTTGCCGAGCGAGTCCAGGAAGGCCGCCGAGGGGCGTTCGAAGATGCCCATCGTGCGGTCGCCCTGCACGTTGCTGTGCCCGCGCACCGGGCAGACCCCGGCGCCGGGGCGGCCGACGTTGCCGCGCAGCAGCAGGAAGTTGACCACCTCGCGGATGGTCGGCACGGAGTGCTTGTGCTGGGTGAGGCCCATCGCCCAGCAGACGATGATCTTCCGGGAGGAGAGCACCAGCCGGCCCAGCTCCTCGATCTGCTCCCAGGGCAGACCGGTGGCGGCGAGCACCTCGGCGCGGTCGGTGGTCCGCGCCTCGGCGGCGAACTCCTCGAAGCCGTGGCAGTGCTCCTCGACGAAGGCCCGGTCCACGCCGCCGTCCTGCTCCAGGACCAGCTGGTTGAGCGCGCGGAACAGGGCGAGGTCGCCGCCGAGCCGGATCTGCAGGAAGAGGTCGGTCAGCTTGGTGCCGTGGCCGACCAGGCCGCGGGCGTTCTGCGGGTTCTTGAACCGCTCCAGCCCGGCCTCCGGCAGCGGGTTGACGCTGACGATGGTGGCGCCCGCGCGCTTGGCCCGCTCCAGGGCGGAGAGCATCCGCGGGTGGTTGGTGCCCGGGTTCTGGCCGGCCACGATGATCAGGTCGGCCTGGTAGAGGTCCTTGAGGCTGACGCTGCCCTTGCCGATGCCGAGCGTCTCGGTGAGCGCCGAGCCGGAGGACTCGTGGCACATGTTGGAGCAGTCCGGCAGGTTGTTGGTGCCCAGCCGGCGGGCGAACAGCTGGTAGGCGAAGGCGGCCTCGTTGCTGGTCCGGCCCGAGGTGTAGAAGGCGGCGCCGTCGGGGGTGTCGAGTGCGCGCAGCTCCTCGGCGACGATCTCGAAGGCGTCGTCCCAGGAGACCGGGCGGTAGTGGGTGGCGCCCTCGTCCAGCAGCATCGGCTGGGTGAGGCGGCCCTGCTGGCCGAGCCAGTAGCCGGAGCGCCCGGCGAGCTCGGCCACCGGGTGGGCGGCGAAGAACTCGGCGGTGATCCGGCGCTCGGTGGCCTCCTCGGCGACGGCCTTGGCGCCGTTCTCGCAGAACTCGGCGGCGTGCGTCCTGCCCGGCTCCGGCCACGCGCAGCCGGGGCAGTCGAAGCCGTCCGGCTGGTTGACCTTGCGCAGGGTGGCGAGGGTGCGGCGGGCGCCCATCTGCTCGGCGGCCATGCGCAGGCTGTGGCCGACCGCGGGCAGCCCGGCCGCCGCGTGCTGGGGCGCGGACACCCGGGGGGCGTCCTGCGCCGGGTCGCTCTGCGGGGCCTGCTTGGCCATGACTGCGCTCCTCGGCTCGTCATTCGTCCGGTCCGCCGCGCCGTCGCGGGGCCCGACCCCCATCCTTCCACCCGGCCGAGTCGTCCGGACCATCCCCATCACCGGCTCCGGCCGGCCGGGACGGGCGTCGATAGAGTGTGACCGCTTCGAGAGGCAGGGGTGGGGCGCGTGAGAGTCGGAGATGTCCTCGACGGCCGGTACGAGCTGATGGAACGGCTCGGCCAGGGTGGCTTCGGGGTGGTGTGGCGGGCCTTCGACACCCGGATGCGGCGCCAGGTGGCGGTCAAGGTCATCGGGCACCACGGCGGCGACCAGCAGAAGGCGGCGCTGCGGTTCGTCCGGGAGGCGTGCGCGGCGGGGAACCTGTCGCACCCGAACATCGTCACCGTGCACGACCTGGGGGAGGCCGAGCTCGGCGGGCAGTCGGTGACCTTCCTGGTGATGGAGCTGCTCACCGGCCGCACCCTGACCGAGGTGCTGCGGGGAGGGCCGCCCGACCCGGCGCGGAGCCTGGGCTGGGGGCGGCAGATCTGCGCCGCGCTGGCCGCCGCCCACGACGCGGGCATGGTGCACCGGGACATCAAGCCCGACAACATCATGGTCACCGAGGCCGGGGTGCTGAAGGTGCTGGACTTCGGCATCGCCCAGCTGGACACCGGGGCGGGCGGGCTCACCACCACCGGGACGGTGATCGGCAGCCCGGCTTACATGGCGCCCGAGCGGTGGACCGGCGGCCGGGTCGACGGGCGGGCGGACCTCTACGCCTTCGGCTGCGTGCTGGTCGAACTCTGCACCGGGGCCAGGCCGTTCAGCGGGGAGTCGACGCCGGTACTGATGTACAAGCACCTCAACGAGCCGCCGCCGGCGCTGGACCCGGCGCAGTTCGGCCTGGCGCCGGAGGTGGCGGGGCTGGTCGCCGAGCTGCTCGCCAAGGACCCGCAGGACCGGCCGGCCGACGCCCGGGTGGTCGAGCGGAGGCTGGCCGCGCTGGCGGACCCGCGTGCGGCGATGGGGCCGGTCGAGCCCGCGGCGCCGACCCCGACCGTGCTGGACCGCCCGGCGCCGGTGGCTCCCGTGACGCCGGTGGCTCCCGTGACGCCGTCGGTGGCGCCCGCTCCGCCCTCGGTGCCCCCCGCGCCGACGGCGCCGCCCGTCGTCCCCGGTGCGTCCGCCGCGCCGCCCGCCGAGGCCGAGCCGGTGCTGTCGCCGCTCACCACGCCCCCGGTCACCGCACCGCCCGCCGCCGGCTCCGAGGACGTCCGGACGGCACTGCGCGAGCGCCGGACCGCCGCCTACCGGGCGCCGACCGCCGGGGAGTCCGCGATCCAGCTGCAGGCGGTGGCCCGGGACGCGCTCGCCGCGCTCGGCGGCACCGACCGCGACACCCTGTGCACCTGGCGCGACTTCGCCTGGTACCTCAGCAAGGCGGGCGACCTCGACGGCGCGATCCGGCTGCTCGGCACGCTGGTGGGGGACATGGGCACGGCGCTCGGCCCGACCGACGAGGACACCCTGGGCGCCCGGTACCACCTGGCCTGGTGCATCGGGGAGAGCGGCGAGAGCGTCACCGCGATCCGGCAGCTGTCCCAGCTGCTCCCCGATCTGCACGCGGCCTGGGGCGGCCACGACAGCCGGGTGCTGAAGGCCCGGCACGACCTGGCGGTCCACGCCGCCAACCGCGGTGATCTGGACGGCGCCGTCCTCCAACTGCGCACCCTCCTGCCGGACCTCGCCCGGGCGCTGGGGGAGCAGCACCCGAGCACCGTCCAGGCCTGGCACGACCTGGCCGGCTACCAGCAGCGCCTCGCCGCGCCGGGCCGCCGGGCCCGCGGCGCCGTTCCCCGCGCGGGCCGGCGGCCGAAGATGAGCCCGATCGAGGCCGTGGTGCTCGTCCGGCGCCTGCTGGCCTGGGAGTTCGCCAGTGACCGGGAGGCCGATGCCTGTGTGAGCGCGCTGGAGCGCGGGACGGGCATCAAGGGGGTCGGGGACTGGATCCTCTCCGCTCCGGACCACGTCACGGCCGAGGACCTGGTCGCGGAGATCTTCGGACCGTAGGGCCGCTCCACGCTCGGGCGGGCTGCGTGGCCGGGCCGGTCAGAGGGCGCCGGCCACGCAGTCCGCCAGGGCGGCCGCCTCCTGCGCGGCCAGGGCCCGCAGCAGCGCGCGGGCGGCGGCGTCGTTCTGCCGGAAGCCGGGGGAGTCGGTGCGCGGCCGGGCGAACGCGGCGGCCGCGCGCAGGCTGGTGTGCGGGCCGAGGGCGGTGCGCCGCGGGTGCGGGGCGCCGCCCAGGGCCGGGTCCAGGAGGCGGCTGTCACCCGGCGCGATGGTGAGCAGCCCGGAGCGGTGGGTGTACTCCGCGTCCTCGACCACCTCCTCCACGATCCGCCCGGCGCGGTGCAGTTCGCGCAGCACGGGATCGCGGGTGCGGTCCGGCGCGTGCTTGGGCAGGTACGCCTCGACCAGCGCGGTGGCGGTGACGGTGTGGCCGGGCACGGTGGCGCCGGACGCCCGCCAGGTGCCGGTGGCCTCGTCCTGTTCGACCCGGATCCCGGCGCCGAGGAAGTGCACCACGCCCGCCTCGGAGAGGGCGAGCAGCTGGCGCAGCCGGAAGCCGGGCGGGCCGGAGGCGAGGAAGCCGAAGTACCCGAAGAACCACTCGTCGACCTCCTCGCCGACCGAGCGGGCGGTGAGCCGGCCGGAGGCGAGGACGCGGGGCAGTTGGCCGAAGAGCGAGAGCAGGGCGAGGAAGGCGCCGAGGTCGGCGCTGTGGGCGGGGTCGGCGCGTCGTTCGGCGTCCCGGGTGACGTAGTCGCGCAGGTGGTGCTGGAGCTCCTCGGCCGAGCCGAGTTCGACGCCGGCCAGCGGGAGGTCGAGGCGTTCGAAGTCCAGCCGGTCGGCCGGGTCGGGGACGGCCTCGGCGACGAGCCGGCCGAGTTCGGGGGAGTACCAGTCGTGCCGGTCGTATGCGGCGAGGAACGCGGGCCAGGGCAGGGCGGTGCGCTCGGGGTGGGCGTGGAACAGCTCGTGGTAGTGGCCGAAGCCGATGTCCTTGGCCATCAACGGCCAGAAGTCGCGCCGTAGTTCGAGGGGGCCGGGGCGGGCGAGGACGGTGTCGACGGCGGCGGCGTCGAAGTACCGGGGGAGCGGTGCGGGCGGGCCCTGGAGGCGGTAGCCGGTCTTGGAGTGGTACGGCACCCCGCGCCGGGAGCCGACGTGGATCACCGGCTCCCGGCCGGAGGGGCGGTAGGCCAGGCCGTCGGGGGCCTCCTCGAAGCGGCCGCCGCGGCCCTCGGTGAGCAGTGACAGCAGGTCGACGAAGGCCAGTCCGAAGCCGCGCAGGACCAGGTGCTCGCCGGGGGCGATGCCGGCCAGGTCGGCGTCGGCGGAGAAGGCGGGCGGGAGGTGGAAGCGGCCGTGCCGGGCGGCGAAGGCGGCGTCGGCGGCGTACCGGGGGGCGGGTGCGGAGTCGAGGTGGCCGAGGGTGAGGGCGACGTGGTCGGCGGTGAGCACCCGGTCGGCGAGGTGGACCGACTGGGGGCCGTCGGCGGGCCCGTCGATCCGGCGGACGGTGTCGCGGTGCACGGTGGCGGTGATGTGCGGTGGCAGGTCGGCGACGGCGCGGCGGAACACCCAGTCCAGGTAGGCGCTCTGGGCCCGGCGGGTGGGGAAGTCGGTGGGCGCCAGGGTGTCCAGCTCGGCCCGGACCGCCGGGTCGGGTATCTCCCGATACGGGGCGAACTCCGTTCTGCGGGCGGCCCATTCGGCCAGCGAGGGGCCCGGCCTGCGCGGCCCGTCGATGGTCGACCGCTCGTCGGTGAACATCGTGACGTCCTCGGCCATCGAGTTCATCCGCAGCAGCGGGGACTGGTCGTAGCGCCAGATCCGGCCGGCGCCGGGCGGGTACGGGTCGACCAGGTGGATCTGCAACGGCCGGTCGGCGGGCAGCAGTTCGGGTGCGTTGGCGGCGATCCGCTCCAGCAGGCCGGTGCCCCGCGGCCCGGCTCCGACGATCACCAGGGTGCTCATCCCTTCCCCCCGGTCCGCGGGTCGGCGTCCGCGGCGGCGCGCAGCCGGCGGTAGCCGGCCCTGGCCTTCTGCAGCGGGGTGGGCGGCAGGCCCTCCCGGGTGGCGCCCTTGGCGTAGTGGCGCTCGACGTAGTACTGGCCGATGGAGAGGACGGTGGTGACGGCGATGTACCAGATGGTGGCGACCATCAGCATCGGGATGACCTGGTAGGTCTGCAGGTACACCAGCTGCACCGAGTAGAGCAGGTCGGAGACGGCCAGCACGCTGATGATGCTGGTGCCCTTGAGCGCGCTGATCAGCATGTTGCCGGCGGTCGGCACGATCGAGCGCATCGCCTGCGGCACGACGATCCGGCGCAGTACCCGCCACCGGCCCAGGCCGAGGGCCGAAGCGGCCTCCAACTGGCCGCGGTCGACCGAGAGGATGCCGCCGCGCACCACCTCGGCGGCGTAGGCGGCCTCCAGCAGGGTGAGGCCGATGACGGCGGTGAGGGTGGGGCCGATCAGGTTGACGGTCCTGACGCTGACGAACTCGGGGCCGAACGGGATGCCGAGGCCGAGGGTCGGGTAGAGCGCGCCGATGTTGAAGAAGAAGAGCAGCTGCACCAGCGCCGGGGTGGAGCGGAAGATCCAGATGTAGATCCAGCTCAGGGTGCGCAGCACCGGGTTGGCGGACAGCCGCATGGTGGCGAGCACGGTGCCCAGTACGAAGCCGAGGGCGAGGGTGACGCCGGTCAGCCAGAGGGTGAGGGTGAGGCCGTGCAGGACGGAGGCGGAGGTGAACCAGTCGGCCACCACGTCCCATTGGAAGGCCCGGTTGCGGACCACCGAGTTGGCGGCCATCGCGAACAGCAGCAGGGCGAGGGCGGCGGAGACCCACTGGCCGGGCCGGCGGCGGGGGACGATGCGGGTGTCGTCCGCGGCGGCTTCGGCGGCCGGGCGGCGGACGGGGGTGAGGGCGGGGGAGGGGAGGACGTCCTGCGGGGTGGCCATGCGGAGGGCTCCAGGCGGGGAGGTGCGGGCAGGCGGGAGGTACGGGGATGGTCACGTACGGCCGTCGGTGCCGGTCCGCGTCCCTCAACGCGGGTGGCACTGCACTCACTCCGTTTTGATCGTACGCATGCGCGATCGGCGCCTGTCAAGAGTGGTGAGCGGGGTCGAAACGGTGGTCGCGGGGCGACAGGAGATCGCAACAGTGCGGCAACAGAGGGTGGTTGACGTAGTGCGTCGTTCGCTGCTCAACTTGTTGCCATGTACGCCGAGCAGCCCCTGGTCACCCGCGACCACATCGACTTCGGTCGGGTGTGGTCCGCGGCGTGTCGCGGCTGACCCGGCAGCGGGCCGTCTAGCCGGCCCTGCTCTCCTTCGGAGACCCCTCCCTCGGTGCCCCGTCGCGGGCCGGGAAACCGCCGTGCACTGACGGCGGTTCAGGCGCACGCTGCCGTCTTCGCCGTCTCTCACTCCTTCCGCACTCCGGCACTCCGGCACTCCGGCAGTTCGGCACGTCGCCGTCGCCGTCGCCGTCACGTCCGCACGTGTGCCTCCTTCCGGCCCGGCCCCGGCCACGGCCTCCTCCGGCCTGCCCGCCCGCAGCCGCCGGGCGCCCGTACAACCGAAAGGTCCGTCACCATGCCCGTCGAATTCCCCGGCGCCGCCGCCACCGGCACCCGCCCGGTGGTGGAGGTCCGCCGGGTGGTGATCGACGACCCGCTGGTCGAGCCGCTGCTGCGCGAGCTCACCGAGGAGTACGTCAGCCGGTACGGGCCCGAGGCCCGCCAGGAGATGACCCGCTACCCGCGGGACGCCTTCGCGGAGCCGGCCGGGCTGCTGCTGCTCCTGCTGGAGGACGGCGAGCCGGTCGCGGGCGGCGCGTACAAGCGGTACGACGAGCACACCGCCGAGCTCAAGCGGATGTGGACGCACTCCGCGCACCGCCGCCGCGGCCTGGCCCGGCAGGTCCTGGCCGAGCTGGAGCGGGCCGCCCGGGCGGCCGGCTACTCCCGGGTCCTCCTCACCACCGGACCGCGCCAGCCCGAGGCCAGGGGGCTGTACCTGGCGACCGGCTACACCCCGTTGTTCGACCTCTCGGCCGACCCGCTGACCATCGGCCCGCTGCCCTTCCAGAAGTACCTGACCAGCTGAAAGGCGCTGTTTCCCGTGAGAACCACCACCGCCCGCCGCCTGCTCGCGGCCACCGCCCTGCTGCCCGTGCTGGCGCTGGCGGCCTGCGGCTCGGACCCGAAGGCCGTCGGCGGGAAGGGCGGCGGCGGCCAGGCGGCCGCCGCCGCCACGCAGGACGTCGTCTCCGGCATCGCCAGGTCGGACGCCGCCGCCGCGCTGCTGCCCGAGGACGTCCGCAAGTCCGGCACCGTGAAGTTCGGCGCCTCCATCGGCGCCCCGCCCACCGCGTTCTACGCCGACCAGGCCACCAGGAAGGCGGCCGGCATCGACATCGACTTCAGCGACGCGGTGGCCAGGGTGCTCGGCCTGACCGTCCAGCGCGAGGAGGCCGCCTTCGAGACCATCCTGCCCGCGCTCGGCAGCGGCAAGTACGACGTCGGCACCGGCAACTTCGGCGTCACCGAGGCCCGGCTGAAGACCATCGACTTCGTCACCTACATCGACGACGGCCAGGGCTTCGCGGTCAGGAAGGACAACACCGCCGTCCAGCCGGTCACCGACCTCCTCCAGCTCTGCGGCCTGACCATCGGCACCGGCGCCGGCACCACCTTCGAGACCACGCTCAACAGCAGGAAGAGCGTCTGCACCGACGCCGGCCGCAAGCCGTACGAGGTGAAGGCGTTCAGCGACAGCGGCACCGTGCTGACCAGCCTGCAGCAGGGCCGGGTGGACATCCTGATGTCCACCATCAACGGCCTGCGCTACCAGGCGTCGCAGGAGGCCTCCGGGACGCGGTTCCTCGGCGAGTTCCACCGCCTGGACGTCGGCTTCGCCTTCAGGAAGGGCTCGCCGCTGGCCCCCGCGTTCCAGGCGGCGGTCAACCAGCTGATCAAGGACGGCACCTACGAGCGGATCCTCCGGAAGTGGGGGGTGACCGACTCCGCGATCAAGGAGTCCCGGATCAGCCCGCCCGAGCACACGTGACCCCCTGTCCGGGCCCCGGGCCTGTTGGAGGAATCCCCCCATGACCGTCATCACCACGGCCGGCGGACCGCCGGCCGGGACCGCTGCCAAGCCGGCCGGTCCGCTCGACCTGGACGAGCTGCCCCGCCTGCGGACCGTCCCCGCCCGGCACCCCTGGCGCTGGGCGGCCGGCCTCGCCGCGCTCGTCGTGCTGGCCCAGTTCGCCCACGGGCTGGCCACCAACCCGGGCTGGGACTGGGCCACCTTCCGGGTCTTCTTCTCCGCCGACACCATCCTGCGCGCGGTCGGCCGCACCCTTGAACTCACCTTCTACGGAACGGTCCTGGGCTTCGTGCTGGGCGCCGGGGTGGCCGCGATGCGGCTCTCGGGCAGCGCGGTCCTGCAGTCCATCGCCTGGGCGTACGTCTGGGCGTTCCGCTCCATCCCGCTGATCGTCCAGCTGGTGTTCTGGTTCAACCTCTCCTATCTCTACAAGCGGTTCGGCTTCGGCATCCCGTTCGGCCCGACCTTCGCGGACGTCGAGACGATCGGCGTCCTGGGCGCGCTCGGCGCCGCCGTGCTCGGCCTCGGGCTGCACCAGGCAGCGTTCGCCGCCGAGATCATCCGCGGCGGCATCATCGCCGTCGACGCCGGACAGCGGGAGGCCGCCGCCGCGCTCGGCGTCCCGCGCTGGCGCCAGGCCTGGCGGATCGTGCTGCCCCAGGCGATGCGCGGCATCCTGCCGGCCGCCGCCAACGAGGTGATCTCGCTGTTCAAGGGCACCTCGGTGGTCTACGTGATGGCCCTCGGCGAACTCTTCTACCAGGTGCAGGTGATCTACGGCCGCACCGGCCGGGTGGTGCCGCTGCTGATGGTCGCCACCGTCTGGTACGTGCTGCTGACCACCCTGCTGTCGATCGGCCAGTACTACGTCGAGCGGTACTTCGCCCGGGGCACCCAGCGCACCCCGCCCCCCACCCCGCTGCAGCGGGCCCGGGCCCTCGTCCGGGGCCTGCGCAGCCCCCGCACCGCTGCCGAGAACGCCGTCGGAGGACGCTCATGACCACGCTGACCAAGTCCGGGGACCCGATGGTGCAGGTCCGGGGCCTGCACAAGAGCTTCGGCCGGCTGGCCGTGCTGCGCGGGGTCGACCTCGACGTGGCCACCGGCTCGGTCACGGTGGTGCTCGGCCCCTCCGGCTCCGGCAAGTCCACCCTGCTGCGCGCCATCAACCACCTGGAGAAGCTGGACCGGGGCTTCGTCGTGATCGACGGCGAGCTGATCGGCTACCGCCGGGCCGGCGACCGGCTGCACGAGCTGAAGGAGCGCGAGGTCCTGCGCCAGCGCACCAACATCGGCTTCGTCTTCCAGAACTTCAACCTCTTCCCGCACCTCACCGTGCTGGAGAACATCACCGAGGCGCCGATCAGCGCGCTCGGGCGGCCGAAGGCCGAGGCCCGCACACGGGCCCTGGAGCTGCTGGACCGGGTCGGGCTGGCCGACAAGGCGGACGCCTACCCCCGGCAGCTCTCCGGCGGCCAGCAGCAGCGGGTGGCGATCGCCCGGGCGCTGGCGCTGGAGCCCAAGGTGCTGCTGTTCGACGAGCCCACCTCGGCGCTCGACCCGGAGCTGGTCGGCGAGGTGCTCGACGTGATCAAGGACCTGGCCCGGTCCGGCACCACGATGATCGTCGTCACCCACGAGATCGGCTTCGCCCGCGAGGTCGCCGACACCGTCGTCTTCATGGACGGCGGCGTGGTGGTCGAGCAGGGCCCGCCGAAGGCCGTCCTGGACGACCCGCGGCACGAGCGGACCCGCGCCTTCCTCGCCAAGGTCCTCTGACCGCCGCCCCTCCGCCTCCCCTCCCCGCCACCCGCACGCCCGTACGCACGCAAGGAGTTCCGCCATGTCCCTACCCCGTCGCGCCCTCGTGACCGCCGCCGCCTCGCTCGCCGCCGCCCTCACGCTGGCCGCCTGCGCAAGCACCTCCGGCGCCTCGGCCGGACTCGCCCCCGCCAGGGGCGGCACCGCGCCGAACGGGGTCACGGTGAACCTGACGCCACAGCAGAACCGGGTCACCACCGCCAGGGTCGACGCGCTCGCGGCGCTGGTTCCGGAGGAGATCAGAAAGAAGGGCACACTGGCGGTCGTCGACTCGCTCGGCACCACGCCGCCGCTGGACTTCTACGCCGACGACGACAGGACCGTCATCGGCGTCGAACCGGACATCGCCGAGCTGGTCGGCAACGTGCTCGGCCTGAAGGTGGAGTTCAACCCGGTCTCCTGGGAGAACATCTTCGTCGGCCTGGACAGCGGCAAGTATGACGTCGGCTTCTCCAACATCACCGTCACCGAGGCCCGCAAGGAGAAGTACGACTTCGCCACCTACCGCCTGGACGTCCTCGGCTTCGAGGCGAAGAAGGGCAGCGGCTGGAAGGTCACCGGGCCCAGGGACGTCGCCGGGAGGACGATCGCCGTAGCCTCCGGCACCAACCAGGAGAAGCTGCTGGTCGGCTGGAGCGAGCAGAACGTGAAGGACGGCCTCAAGCCGACCGACATCAAGTACTTCCAGAGCTCCTCCGACTACTACCTGGCGCTGTCCTCCGGCCGGATCGACGCCTACGTCGGCCCCAACCCGAGCGCCGCGTTCCACGCCGTGCAGACCGGCGAGACCGAGGTGATCGGCACCTACTCCGGCGGCGGGGACGTCCTCGGGAAGATCGCGGCGACCACCAGGAAGGACAACGGGCTGGTCAAGGCGCTGGGCGGCGCACTCGACGAGATCATCAGGAACGGCACCTACGGACAGGTGCTGAAGCGCTGGGGGCTGGACGGCGAGGCCGTCCAGAGCTCCGAGATCAATCCGCCGGGGCTGCCCAGGCCCAAGCCGTGACCTGTTCACCTCCACGCCTGCCTCCACCGCTATCGTGCGGGGGAACACCGTTCGGATCCAGCGGACTTGGGGGCAGGCATGAGGGCGGGGGACGTGCTGGACGGCCGTTACCGGCTGGACCGGGAGCTCGGCCGGGGAGGCTTCGGCGTGGTCTGGGCGGCCCACGACCGCACCATCGACCGGCCGGTCGCGGTGAAGGTCCTGTCCGAGGAGAACGCCTCGGACGAGGAGGCGGTGCAGCGCTTCATCCAGGAGGCGAAGACCGTCGGCAGCCTCACCAACCCGCACATCGTCACCCTGCACGACTACGGGCGGGTACAGGACGGGGCGTGGTCCACCCACTACCTGGTGATGGAGCTGGTACGCGGCCGGCCGCTGTCCGACGTGCTCAAGGACGGCCTGCCCGAGCACGCGCTGTCGTTGAAGTGGGTCCGGCAGATCTGCAAGGCGCTGGACGCCGCACACCGGTCGGGCGTGGTGCACCGGGACATCAAGCCGCAGAACATCATGATCTCCGAGAGCGGCGAGGCGAAGGTGCTGGACTTCGGCATCGCCCGGCTGCTCAGCCAGTCCGTCGGGATCACCTCCACCGGCAGTGTGGTCGGCACCGCGCCCTACCTGGCGCCCGAGTGCTGGTCCGGCGCCTCGATCGACGGCCGGGCCGACCTGTACGCGCTCGGCGTGCTGCTCTTCCAGCTCTGCACCGGGCGGCGCCCGTTCACCGCCGACACGCCCGTCGCGATGATGTACCAGCACCTGCACGACACCCCGCCGGCGGTGCGCACCACCGATCCGGCGCTGGCCGCCCTGGTGGCCCAGCTGCTCGCCAAGGACCCGGCCGACCGGCCCGCCAACGCCGCCGAGGTGCGCCGGAGGCTGCGCGACGTCCGGCCCGGCCTGCTCGCCCCGGACGACCCCAGCCCCGAGCAGCTGCGCCGCCGGGCCGACCAGGCCTGGCGGATCGGTGCGGACGGCGAGCCGGCGATGGCCGTCCAGGTACTGGAGGGGCTGATCCCGGAGTTCGCCCGGATCTGCGGCCCGGCCGACCTGCGGACCCTGCGCACCTGCCACGACCTGGCCGTCTGGCTGGCCCGCGACGGCCGCCCGGGCGCCGCCGCCGCGCTGCTGCGCGAGCTGCTGCCGGCCCTCACCGGCGAGCCGGCCGCGTACGAGGACGCCCGCCGCGACCTGGCCCGCTGGGAGCGCGGGTCGGCCGGGCCGAACCGGGGCGGGAGCGCGTCGCCGACCCTGGGGGCGTTGCTGGGCCGCGTCTGACGCCCGGGGCGCACGGCCCCGCCGACCCCGGGTTCCGCCCGGACAGGGCCCGGGCCGGGCGGCCGTCCGCGCACGGCGGGGGCTGTCAACCGTACGGGCAGCCGATTCGGGGCCCGGCCGGCTTGGAGGAATTGATAGGAATTCGCCGACCGGAACCGTCTGGTTCGCCGGCACCGGACGTTGATATACCTCGCTTGCATAGACCGGGAGCGGTGTGCCGCCGCTCCGGTGAGCTGCGACGAACCAGGTGGTGACGCTCTGATGAAGCTCCTCCGTGTCGGACCCCCGGGCGCCGAGCGTCCGATCGTGCTGGGCCAGGACGGTGCCGCGTACGACCTGTCGGGCCGGGCCCGGGACATCGACGGCGCCTTCCTGGCCGGGCTGGACCCGGCCGAACTCGCCCGCGAGGTGGCCGCCGGCGCACTGCCGGTGACGGACATCGCCGGGCAGCGGGTCGGGGCGCCGGTCGCCCGCCCGGGCAAGGTGGTCGGGATCGGCCTCAACTACCGCGACCACGCCAAGGAGGCCGGTGCGGCGATCCCGGACGAGCCGGTGATCTTCCTCAAGCCGAGCTACACCGTGGTCGGCCCGTACGACGAGGTGCTGGTGCCGCGCGGCGGCGACAAGACCGACTACGAGGCCGAGCTGGCCATCGTGATCGGCCGCACCGCCCGCTACCTGGAGAGCCACCAGGCGGCGGCGGAGGTGATCGCCGGCTACACCATCGCCAACGACGTCACCGAGCGGGCCTTCCAGTTCGAGCGCGGCGGCCAGTGGGACAAGGGCAAGTCGGCGGAGACCTTCACCCCGCTCGGGCCCTGGCTGGTCACCGCCGACGAGGTGGCGGACCCGCAGCGGCTGCCGCTGCGGCTCTGGGTCAACGGGGAGCTGCGGCAGGACGGCTCCACCGCGCAGATGGTCTTCCCGGTGCTGGAGCTGGTCCGCTACGCGAGCCGGTTCATGGTGCTGGAGCCCGGCGACGTGATCGTCACCGGCACCCCGGCCGGTGTCACGCTGGGCCACCCCGGCGCCGCCTTCCTGGCGCCGGGCGACATCGTCGAGCTGGAGATCGACGGGCTGGGACGCCAGCGGCAGGTCCTCGGCAAGGCCTGAGCCGGCCCGTCACGACCCCGACCCCGGGCACGGGGGTCAGGGTCACCGCTTCGGGGCGCCGTCCGAGCCACCGGGGTTCACGGGGACAGGCGCTCGCGCAGCCGCCTCGGCCGGGGCGCGTCCGGGCCCTCCAGCGCCAACAGCGCGGTCAGCACGTCCGCGGTCTGCGGGTCGTGCACCGCCGTCGCCGCCGCCATCGCCACGAATTGGTCGACCAGCCAGTCCCGCAGCTCGTCGACCGCCAGCACCCGGCCCTCGTCCAGCCAGCTAAGCGAGGCGCCCTCGACCACCGAGATCCACGAGCGCACCAGCAGCGTCAGCCGCGGTCCGGCCTCCCGCACCCCCAGGTGCCGCAGGGTCCGCTTGAGCGCCGCCCGGCGGACGTCGTCGACGATCGCCGAGGTCCGGGCCGTCTCCACCACCGAACCCCCGCGCAGCAGCGCCGAGTACCCGGCGTCGTGCCCGGCGACGAAGGCGAAGTAGGCGTCCAGCACGGCCGCCAGCTGCTCGGTCGGGGTCCCGCTGACCGGCACGGTGAACCGGCTGGTCAGCTCCTCCGCTGCGGTCCGCAGCGCGGCCTCGTACAACTGCTGCTTGCCGCCCGCGAAGTAGCGGTACACCAGCGGCCGGGAGGCCCCCGCCGCCTCCGCCACCTCGTCCAGCCCGACCTCCTCGGGCGGCCGCGCGGCGAACAGCTCCAGCGCCACCGCGATCAGCTGCTCCCGCCGCTGCTGGACCGGCAGTCGGCGGTACCCCGCCTTGCGCGGACGGGCCTCACCGGCGGACGGAACGGGCGCTGAGCTGGCTTCCATGGCGGCCAGCGTAATGGGCGTCCGGCCGATCGGCTCCTTGCCTGCACCGATCTTCCCGAACGGATGTTTGTCGCCGTTCGCCACGGTTCGCGTGGGTCGGCGGGCCGGAAGCGGACAAAGCGTCGAATATGGACGGGATGCCCGTGGTCGCAGGCGAGGAGGGCCTACCGGATGGCGCAGACGCCGGAGCGGGCGGGCCTTGCCCGGAGGGTGCCGCGGGCGGTGTGGGCGTGGGTCCGGTCGGCGCCGGGAACGTACCTGTGGCTGCTGGCCCTGGCGGTGACCAGCTTCGTGGTGGCGCGGATGGAACCGGCCGCGCTGGACTGGTTCCTGGCCGCCCGCTCCACCAACATCGACCAGCTGACCTCGCACCCGGTGCACGCGCTGGTGGCCAGCGCGCTCTGGACGGAGCAGGCCGACTTCCTCTTCTACCTGGTGCTGTTCACCCTCTTCCACGCCAACGCCGAGCGCTGGCTGGGCACCTGGCGCTGGCTCACGGTCGCCGCCACCTCGCATGTGCTGGCCACCCTGGTCAGCGAGGGCGTGGTGGCCTGGGGCATCGTCCGGGGGCGGCTGCAGGCCGACCTGGCCGACACCGTGGACGTCGGGGTCTCGTACGCGCTGGCCGGCGTGGTCGCGGTGCTCACCTACCGCTTCGCGGGCGGCTGGCGCCGGCTGTACGGGACCGGGGTGGTGGTCTTCTACCTTGTCCCGCTGGTCACTTCGCACACCTTCACGGATCTCGGCCATTTCTGTGCGGTGCTGATCGGCCTCTGCTTCCACCGCTTCGCGCGCGGACGGCCCACCTGGGATCCGGGTCTGCTGCGGCAGTGGTGGCGGGCGCGGCGCGGCACCGCCTGACCGCTGACGGTCAGTATCCGTCGACGGGTCTTGCAATCGGCCCGGGCCGCGAAATGATGTCCGGATGGTTGAAGAACTGATCAGCTCAGACGGCACCACCCCCCGCCGTATTGCCGACGCCTACGTCCAGGCCCTCGCCGAGCTCGACCCGCTGACCGCGGTGTATCTGGGGCTCAACCCCGATGACGACCGCCTCCCCGACCTCTCCCCGGCCGGCGCGCAGGCCATCGCCGACCTCGCCCGCCGCACCCTCGCCCGGCTCGCCGAGGCCGAGGCGGCCGGCGCCGCCGAGGACGAGGCCGAGCGCCGCTGCGCGCGCCTGCTGCGCGAGCGCCTCACCGCCGAACTCGCCGTCCACGACGCGGGGGAGGGCTACCGGGCGGTGCGCAACCTCGGCTCGCCGGTGCACAACGTGCGCGACGTCTTCACGCTGATGGCGACCGGGACCGAGCACGAGTGGGAGGTCGTCGGCCGCCGGCTGGCCCGGGTGCCGGCCGCGCTGGCGCAGTACCGCGAGACCCTCGCCGAGGGCGTCGAGCGCGGTCTGCTCTCCGGCCCCCGCCAGGTCGTCACCGTGGTCGGCCAGCTCGGCGAGTGGCTGGCGCAGGACGCTCCCGAGGAGGGCGCGCCGGCCGGGCACGGGGCGGGCTGGTTCGGGGACTTCGTCCAGGACGCCCCCGAGAGCCTGCGCCCGGCCCTGACCGGGCACGCCGTCGCCGCCGCCGAGGCACTGGCGCAGCTGCGCGACTGGCTGCGGGACGTCTACGGCCCGGCCGCCGCCGACGCCCCCGACACCACCGGGCGCGAGCGCTACGGCCGCTGGGTGCGCTACTGGACCGGCGCCGACCTCGACCTGGACGAGGCGTACGCCTGGGCCTGGCAGGAGTTCCACGACCTGTACGCCCAGATGCGGGCGGAGGCGGAGAAGGTCCGGCCCGGCGCCACGCCGATGGAGGCGATGAAGTGGCTGGAGACCGACGGTCCGGCCATCGAGGGCGCCGAGGCCGCCCGTGAGTACCTCCAGGGCCTGATGGACCAGGCGATCAACGACCTCCAGGGCACCCACTTCGACCTGGCCGAGCCGGTCACCCGGGTCGAGTCGATGATCGCCCCGGCCGGCAGCGCCGCCGCGCCGTACTACACCGCCCCCTCGCTGGACTTCACCCGCCCCGGGCGGACCTGGCTGCCGACCATCGGCCGCGACAGCTTCCCGGTCTGGGACCTCGTCTCGACCTGGTACCACGAGGGCGTCCCGGGCCACCACCTCCAGCTGGCGCAGTGGAACTACGTCGCGGACCAGCTCTCCACCTACCAGGTCAGCACCGGCGGGGTCAGCGCCAACCTGGAGGGCTGGGCGCTGTACGCGGAGCGCCTGATGGACGAGCTGGGCTACCTCACCGACCCGGGCCACCGGCTGGGCTACCTCAACGCCCAGATGATGCGCGCGCTGCGGGTGATCGTCGACATCGGCATGCACGCCGGACTCGACTTCCCCGCGGACTCCCCGTACAAGGCCGGCCGGCCCGTGCTGCCGGACGACGCCCGGGAGTTCTTCGGCCTGTACTGCGGCCTGTCCACCGACTTCCTGGACAGCGAGCTGGTCCGCTACCTGGGCATGCCCGGCCAGGCGATCGGCTACAAGCTGGGCGAGCGCGCCTGGCTGCGCGGCCGGGCGGCGGCGAAGGCGGCGCACGAGGCCCGCGGCGAGGTGTTCGACCTCAAGGCCTGGCACATGGCGGCGCTGTCGCAGGGCTCGCTCGGTCTGGACGACCTGGTCGCGGAGCTGGCCGCGCTGTAGGCCCGGACGGGGCCTGGCGGAGCCACCCCGCCGCCGCCCCTTGCGGTGGCCGGGCGGGCCGGCCGACGGGCCCCCGGGAGCCATGCGCTCCCGGGGGCCCGGGCGTTCCCGGGCCCTCTGGTGCGCTGGTCCCAGAGGCTCTGGTTCTTTTGTCCCGATTCACACTATTTGGTGATGTTTTTCCTTGCCATTCGCAGCCCCGCGAGTTTGGCTTGAAGACGACTGCGTGACCTCTCCGCTACCAACCGGAAGGCTCCCCAGTGTCTGCGCAAGCTGCCACCCGTACCGAACCGGCGGACAGCCGCCGCTGGTGGGCGTTGGCGGTCATCGCCATCGCCCAATTGATGATCGTCCTCGACATCACCATCGTGAACATCGCGCTGCCATCGGCCCAGAAGGACCTGGGCATCTCCGACGCCAACCGGCAATGGGTGATCACCGCCTACACGCTGGCCTTCGGCGGGCTGCTGCTGCTCGGCGGCCGGCTCGGGGACCTCTTCGGCCGCAAACGCGTGTTCACCGTCGGCCTGCTCGGCTTCGCCCTCGCCTCGGCGATCGGCGGCGCCGCGTCCGGCCCGTTCATGCTGTTCGCCGCCCGCGCCCTGCAGGGCGCCTTCGGCGCACTCCTCGCCCCGTCGGCGCTGGGACTGCTGTCGACCACCTTCAGCAACCCGAAGGAGCGCAGTACGGCCTTCGGCATCTTCGGCGCGATCGCCGGCGGCGGCGCCGCGATCGGACTGCTCCTGGGCGGTCTGCTGACCGAGTACCTGAACTGGCGCTGGTGCCTGTTCGTCAACACGCCGATCGCCATCGCCACCGCCTTCGCGGCCTACTACGTGCTCACCGCCGACCACATCGCCAAGGGCCGCCGGGTCAGACTCGACCTGCCCGGCGCGTTCCTCGGCTGCGGCGGCCTGCTGGCCATCGTCTTCGGCACCTCCGAGGCGGTCTCCCGGGGCTGGGTGGACTGGCTGGTGCTGGGCTCGCTGGCGCTGGGCGCACTGCTCCTGGCGGTGTTCGTCCTGGTCGAGAAGCGCACCCGGCACGCCCTGCTGCCGATCCACATCGTCGCCGAGCGCAACCGCGGCGGCGCCGCGCTCTCGGTCGGCCTGGCCATGGTCGGCATGTTCGGCCTGTTCCTGTTCCTCACCTACTACCTGCAGGTCATCAAACACTTCTCGCCGGTGATGTCCGGCGTCTCCTTCCTGCCGATGACGGCGGCCATCGTCATCAGCTCGACCGCCTTCGCGGCCCGGCTGATGACCAGGGTGCCCTCGCGCAACCTGATCGGCCCGGGCCTGCTGCTCGCCGCGGCGGGCATGGCCTGGCTGACCCAGATGAAGGTGGACAGCCCGTGGGCCGGCATGGTGCTGCCCGCCGAGCTGCTCCTCGGCTTCGGGATGGGCCTGGTGTTCATGCCGTCGATGAGCCTGGCCACCCTGGGCGTCGCCCCGAACGAGGCCGGCGCGGCCTCGGCCACCATCAACTCGGCCCAGCAGGTCGGCGGATCCTTCGGCACGGCGCTGCTGAACACCATCGCGGCCAGCGCCACCGCGACCTTCCTGGCCACCAGGATCGCCTCCGATCCCCAGGTCCAGGCCGAGGGCGCGGTGCACGGGTACGTGGTCGCCACCTGGGTGGCCATGGGCGTCCTGCTGCTGGCGGCGCTGATCGCCTTCCTGATGATCAACCACCGCCCGGCGCCCGGCGAGGCGACCGAGGAGGTCGGTGCCGGCGCCCCGGCGGGTGCCCGGGTCGACGCCACGGCGGACGCCCAGGCCGTCGCGAAGTCCGGCGGCGCGGTGACCGCGACCGGAGAGCAGAGGGCCACGTGAAAATTGCAGCAAGGTCTTGCAGTCAACCTCCGGCGCCTGCTTGACTCCTGGCCACCACCAGGAGCCAAGGAGGCGCCGCCGTGCCGGAGCCGGACCAGTCCGCACCCACCCCCGCACCCGACCTCGACCTGCTGGTCGTCGGCGGGGCCGGGGTCGACACCATCGTCCGGGTCGACCGGCTCGAAGTGCCCGCCGGCGACTCGCAGTACGTCCCGCCGGTGCGGGACTACGTCGCCCACACCGGCAACGGCGTCGCCCTCGGCGCCCACCACCTGGGCCTGCGCACCGCCTTCATCGACCACCTCGGCGACGACCCGCAGGCCGCCCTGATCCTCGCCGAATACGCCCGCCAGGGCCTGCCGTTCGACCACCTCGTCTCCCCGCACGGCACCCCGCGCGCGGTCAACCTGGTCGACGCCGAGGGCCGCCGCTTCTCCTTCTACGACGGCCGCCACCCCGACGAACTGCGGCTGCCGCGCGCGTTCTACCTCCCGTACGTGGAGCGCAGCCGGCACGTCCACCTCTCCATCACCGGCCCCAACCGGGACATGTACCCGGACATCCAGCGGCTCGGCCGCACCAGCTCCACCGACCTGCACGACTGGGACGGCCGCAACCCCCACCACCGGCCGTACGCGCTCCGGTCCGACCTGGTCTTCCTCTCGGTGGCCGGCTGCCGGGGCCGCCACGAGGAGGTGATGCGGGGGATCCTCGCCGAGGGCCGCGCCACCACCGTGGTCGCCACCGCGGGGGCGGACGGCTGCCATCTGCTCACCGGGGACGGGCTGTTCCGGCACGTCCCGGCCGTCGACCCGGGCCGCCCGGTGGTGGACACCAACGGCGCCGGGGACGCCTTCGTGATCGGCTTCCTGTACGCCTGGTTCCAGGGCCGCCCGCCGCTGGAGTGCGCGCGGTCCGGTTCGGTGGCGGGCGCGTTCGCCTGCACCACGGCGGGCACCCACACGGCGTTCATCACGGCGGACGGTCTGACCGCCGGAGCGGCCGACCGCGCGGGCTGAGATTTCTCATCCGGCTCCCAGCCGGGCATCACACCCTTCCCAGCTGCACCCGCCATAGTCGGACCGACAGTTCGCACCGACACCCAGGGCAGGAGCAGACAGGCATGGGCCAGCACCGTCGCCGCACCCCCCGCCGCCGCCTCCTGGCACCAACCCTGCTCACCGCCGTGGCGGTGCTCACCGTCGCCACCGTCGTGGCGGGTTCGCACGCCCCCCCCCCCCCCGGGGGGGGGGGGCGGCCGCCCCCCCCCCCCCGCCCCCCCCCCCCCCCCCCCCCCCCCCCCCCCCCCCCCCGGGGGCGGCCCCCCCCCCCCCCCCCCCGGGGGGGGGCCCCCCCCCCCCCCCCCCCGGGGGGGGGGGCCGCCGCGGGCCCCCCCGCCCGGCCCCCCGCCCCCGCCCCCGCCCCCGCCCCCGCCGGGGCCGAGGCCGACGCCGCCCCGACCCCGTCCGTTGATGCCGCCGCCCCCGCCGACTCCGCGTCCCCCGCCGACGGTCCGGCCCCCAGCGACAGCCCGTCCTCCGTCGACGGTCCGTCCCCCGTCGCCGCCTCCACACCCTCCGCGGCCCCCGCCCCGCCCGCGCTCGGCACCACGGCCGCGGCCCCCGCCACCCCCGAATCCGCCACCGTGGGCGCCCTGTTCACCGGAGCGGTCGCCGCCGGGGGGCACTTCTGCACCGCGAGCGTGCTGCACAGTGCGACCGGCAACCTGCTGCTCACCGCCGCCCACTGCCTCAGCAGCACCTCCGGCGTCACCTTCGCCCCCGGCTACCGCGACGGCACGGCCCCCTACGGCACCTGGCGGGTCACCGCGATCCACACCACCACCGGCTGGTCCCAGGACGGCGACCAGGACGAGGACTTCGCGATCCTGGAGACCGCCTCCAACGGCGGCCGCCGGATCGAGGACGTGGTCGGCGCCAACCGGCTCGGGGCCGACGAGCCCTTCGGCGTGACCGTGCGCCTCTACGGCTACCCCAACGGCTCCGACGGCCCGGTCCTGTGCACCAACACCACCGGCCGCCAGAGCACCTACCAGCGCGTGGTCGACTGCCCCGACTACCCGGGCGGCACCAGCGGCGGCCCCTGGATCAGCACCGCCACCGGCCATGTGGTCGGCGCCATCGGCGGCTACCAGGAGGGCGGCGACAGCCCCGACACCTCCTACAGCGCCTCCTTCGACCACACCATCGCCGCCCTCTACGACGAGGCGGTGGAGTCGGCCTCCTGAGCGGGCGTCGCCATCCGGTTCGATCGGTGTGTGCGCCGCGTGAAAAACTCTCCGTCGACGATCCAAGCCACCGGAGAGACCTTCGTGACCACCTCCCGCACCACCGCCCTGACGATCGCCGCGACGGCCCTGGCCCTCGCCGCCGTGGCGGGGTGCAACGACGACACCGGTCCGGCCGCCCAGCCGGCCCCGGCCTCCGCCCCGACGGCCGCCGCCGCGGCGTCGCCGACCTCCTTGGCCGCGACCTCCTTGGCCGCAGCCCCCTCCGCCGCAGCCCCCTCCGCCGCGCCCGCCGACGGTGCGTTCGACCCCGAGCAGGCCCTGGCCGGGGCGGACAAGGCGCCGTACGCGGTGTCGGTGTCCATCAAGACCGAGAGCGACGGCACGGTGCTGTCGACGACGAAGGGCCGCAGCAACTTCAACAGTGTCTGGGTCGGCCGCATGGAGATGCGCACCACCGCCCCCGGTGTGGCCGAGCCGATCCTGTGGATCGAGACCCTGACCACGCCCGACGCCAACTACATGCGGGACCTCTCCACGCCCGGCGACGACTGGGTCAGGATGCCGCGCTCCACCGGCGACGCGGTCATCGACTACACCGACTTCGCCAAGCTGCTGCTGGCCTCCGGCCCCTCCGCCCGCAAGGGCATGGAGACGCGCAACGGCGTCGCCGCCTACCACTTGGCGGGCCACATCGGCGTCGAGCAGCTGAGCACCATCGACCCGCGGACCTACAAGTCGATGAAGGCGAAGGGCGCCACCGGCTTCGAGTTCGACCAGTGGATCGACCGCAGGGGCCGCACCGTCTACGTCGAGCAGCAGGTCGAGCAGAAGGGCGTGAAGGTGGTCAACAAGGTGACCTTCTCCGACTTCGGCCCGGCCGAGACCTTCGCGGCCCCGATCGCCGGCTGACCGCGGCCCGCCCGCCGCCCCGCCGTGGGAGGCGGCCCGGGGCATGGCGGGCCGACCCGCCCGCGACATGACGAAGGCCCAGATCCGTGGATGAACTCCACTGATCTGGGCCTCTGTTGCACTTCTTGCGAAGTGCCCCCGGCAGGATTCGAACCTGCGCACCCGCCTCCGGAGGGCGGCAGGTAGTCACCTAGCCTGAGCTGGCCTTATGCCCCATTGGCCGACTGCTGCCGGCTCGACCGTGAGAGCCCGCTTCTCCCCGCTTCTACCCGTTCGATCGGGCACACATTGGGCACGACTGCGTGTGCCCGCTACCTCACTCGTGAAGACAGGCAGCGGGCACACGCGGAGGTTCAGATCCGGCTCTTGGCGATCCAAGCGATCAACGACGCCAACGCCAGCCCAAGGCCGTACCCAAGGCCCCGGGCAGCACTGAAAAGCGCCGCGCGAGTCAGGCGGGAGAGAGAGGCGCGAGAGGGTACGCGAGACATGAGACTCCTCAGCAGTGGATGAGGACTCGTCACATCGAAGTGGCGAGCCATCAAGGGCGCAAAAAATCGCGCTCCCGACTACTGGCATCCCCGCTGTTGGGGGGCGGTGCAACTCCGCAGGCTTCAACCTCAGAGCGGGGTGGATGCTGGTGCGCTCAGAGCATGGCCACGAGATCATCCACCGCAGTGTGAGCATATACCCCTCGCCTGACGCCAGGCAGGCCTTTTCTCAGGTTCTCGGCCGGACAAGCCGCCCCGAGCCGCCCCGAGCCGCCCCGAGCCGCCCCGAGCCGCCCCGAGCCGCCCCGAGCCGCCCCGAGCCGCCCCGAGCCGCCCCGAGCCGCGCCGCGCTGTGCGCGGCGCCTTGATGAAGTAGCGAAACTCGTAACACCTCCTGCCCTTCCTCCTCCTCTCACCCCGCCGGGTGCTCGGGCGGCAAGGCTCAGCGGGTGTTTCCCTGCTGCGTGAGTGCCGACCATGATGGGGCCCGGGAGCGCTACTCGCTCCTGGATGTAACCGGCGATGCCGAGCGGTCATTGGAGGACGGCAGGTGCCCGATGTGCCCTGCTCAGGAGATCTCCCGGACGCCCGATCGGCCTCCGGTGTGCCCGTGCTGCGGATCAACCTGGATGGTGTCGGACGGCTCGGCCACCTGCCTTCCAGGTCCTGCGGCTGAGTTCTTCCCCGCCTCCAGGACCAGCTCCGCCGTACCGGCGGCTGCGCTGCCCCGATCCACCTGAAGGGCTTTCGGACCCTGGTCCATGCCTCGACCGGGGCCGTGTGGAACCGCTACGGCACAGACCACGAGCCCGGCCACCGGCTGAAGGTGGCCTGCGGTAATCGGCGGGCCTCCCGGTGTTCCTCGTGCGCGCGGACGTATTCGGCGGACACCTTCCACCTGATCCGCGCCGGACTTGCCGGGGACCAGGCGAAGGGAGTGCCGGCCACTGTCCGCTCGCACCCGCGGGTGTTCGCCACGCTGACCGCGCCTTCCTTCGGTCCGGTCCACAACCGGCCGGACTCCGGTGCCTGTCGCTGCGGGCTGAGGCACCCGGCTGGAGCCTCCGTGCTGGGCACACCGTTGGACCCGGACCGGTACGACTACGCGCATGCCGCGCTCTGGAACAACCACGCCCCCGACCTGTGGCGGCGCTTCACCATCTATCTGCGCCGAACCCTGGCGGAGCGGGCGGGCCTCACGCAGGTTGCCTTCAAGGAGGCGTGCCGGGTCCCGTTCGGCAAGGTCGCCGAGTACCAGCGGCGGGGGGCCGTGCACTTCCACGCCGTGGTCCGCCTCGACGGCCCCGACGGCCCCGACGGGCCCGACACGCCACCGCCCGCCTGGGCCACGCCGACCCTGCTCGACGGTGCGATTCGCTCTGCGGCGCGACGTGCCGTAGTCCCGCTTGCCGCTGTCGGAGGCCGCCGCGCCAGGGTCCTCCAGTGGGGCGCCCAGGTCGACGTGCGTCAGATCGGCGCCTTCGCTTCGGGGGAGCTCAGCGAACAGGCCGTGGCCTCCTATGTGGCCAAGTACGCCACCAACAGCGCGGAGGCCACCGAGTCCGTGGACCGCCGGATCCTGGAGCGCCACGAACTCGACCGCCACGACCTGCCCGACCACACCCGCCGCCTGATCGAGGAACGCCGGATTGCGTACGTCAAGGTCGACCGGCACGTCCGCATCACCGAGACGGCGCTCGCCGCTCCTGGACGCCGGGGTCGGCCCGGCGACCGTGGCCAAGTCCTACCGGGTGCTGCGGGCAGTCCTGAACACGGCCGTGGATGACGGGATGATCGAGCGCAACCCGTGCCGGATCAAGGGGGCCGACAAGGAGGACTCCGCCGAGCGGCCGGTGCTGACGATCGAGGAGGTCTACGCGATTGCCGACGTGATCGAGCCGCGCTACCGGGCGCCGGTCCTGATGGCCGCGTTCTCGACCCTGCGCTTCGGGGAGTTCGCCGCTCTCCGCCGGCGGGACGTCGACCTGGAGCGCGGGATCGTCCGGGTCCGGCAGGCTCAGGCCGAACTCCAGACCGGGCAGCTCAAGGTGAAGCGGCCGAAGAGCGAGGCGGGGGTGCGCCCGGTGGCCTTCCCGGCCTCGATCGTCAAGGAACTGGCCGAGCACCTGCGGTGGTTCGGGGAGTCCGGCGCTGGCGGCCGGGTCTTCGTCGGCCCCCGCGGCGGCCTGCTCCGCCGGAGCACCTTCCATGACGTGTGGACGGCTGCCCTGGCCGGATCCGGGGTGGACTTCACCCGGGCCCTGGAGGAGACCGGCGCCGGGAGCATCCGCTTCCACGACCTGCGCCACACCGGCAACAACCTGGCCGCCGACACGGCGCCAGCACCCGTGAGCTGATGCACCGGATGGGCCACTCGACCATGGAGGCGGCGCTGCGCTACCAGCACATGCGCGGGGCAGGAGGCGAACCGCCAGGCCCGAGGAGGCATCGGGCACGGATGGGGCACAAGGCTGACTCGACCCGGAACATGACGAAGGCCCAGGTTGGCGGTAACTACCCGCTGACCTGGGCCTCTTC
The DNA here is from genome assembly GCF_043202015.1 of Kitasatospora sp. NPDC048239. Lineage (NCBI taxonomy): Bacteria > Bacillati > Actinomycetota > Actinomycetes > Kitasatosporales > Streptomycetaceae > Kitasatospora > Kitasatospora sp. NPDC048239. Next base: position 561,169 of record NZ_JBICZP010000002.1, read on the forward strand.
AGCACTTCTTGCGAAGTGCCCCCGGCAGGATTCGAACCTGCGCACCCGCCTCCGGAGGGCGGTGCTCTATCCCCTGAGCTACGGGGGCCTGCTTGGTGCTGTCGTTGCTTTCGCTTCGACGTGGAGAACATTACCAGGCCCGGGCCGTGGTCCGTGCACGGGTTTTGGCGACGCGTCCCGGGCCGTCCCGGGACGGCCCGGCCGGCGGGGGAGGGGCAGGAGGGAGGCAGGGGAGCGGAGAGGGAGCGCGGGGTGGTGGACGGGGGAGCGGAAGTCGGGAAAGGCCGGACGGGGCGACGGGCGCGCCGATACCCTCGGTGAGGTGTCGGGAGTGTCCGGGCGGGTCCTCGTGGTGGACGACAGCGAGGTGATCCGCCAGCTGATCAGGGTCAACCTGGAGCTCGAGGGCTTCGAGGTGGTGACCGCCGCCGACGGCGCCGAGTGTCTGGAGGTGGTCCGCCGGGTGAAGCCGGACGTGGTGACGCTGGACGTGGTGATGCCGCGACTGGACGGCCTGCGGACGGCGGCCCGGCTGCGGGCGGCCCCGGGGACGCGCCGGCTGCCGATCGCGATCGTCAGCGCCTGCACCCCGGCGGATCTGGACCTGGGAGAGTCGGTCGGTGTCGACGGCTACCTCGGCAAGCCCTTCGATCCGGCGGATCTGGTGGCACTGGTGCGACGGCTGATGGCCCGCGGCGGTGCGACCGAGGGGTTTCGCCCTCAGCGAACAGATGGCATCGATCGGGGCTGAGCCGGGCGGGCGGACGTCTCAACCGGCAAACCGAGTGGCGGGCGGGCACCCCCTCTCGCCTACGCTTGGCGTCGTGACCCCCGCAGAACTTTCCCAGGCAGTCCAGGCCGCAGTGAGCGCCGCCGTCGAGGCGGGCGAGCTGGCCGTCGCCGTGCCCGAGCACGTGACGGTCGAGCGACCCAAGAACAGGGACCACGGCGACTACGCGACGAACGTGGCCCTCCAGCTCGCGAAGTCGGCCGGCAAGCCGCCGCGAGCCGTGGCCGACCTGGTGGCCGCCCGTCTGCGAGAGCTGCCCGGGGTCGCCAAGGTCGACATCGCCGGGCCCGGCTTCCTGAACATCACGTTCGACGCGGCCACCCAGGGCGCGCTGGCCCGCTCCATCGTCGAGGCCGGCGAGCTCTACGGCCGCAACGAGGCCCTCAAGGGCCTGAAGATCAACCTGGAGTTCGTCTCCGCCAACCCGACCGGTCCGATCCACATCGGCGGCGTCCGCTGGGCCGCCGTCGGCGACTCGCTGGCGCGGGTGCTGCGGGCCTCCGGTGCCGACGTCACCACCGAGTACTACCTCAACGACGCCGGCGTGCAGATCTCCAAGTTCGCCGGCTCGCTGAAGGCCGCCGCCAACGGGCAGCCCGTCCCGGCCGACGGCTACGTCGGCGAGTACATCGTCGACATCGCCAAGGCGATCGTGGACGGCGTCCCGGGCGTGCTCGACCTGCCCGAGGCCGAGCAGCTGGAGGCCTTCCGCAGCGAGGGCCTCAAGCTCATGGTGGCCGAGATCCAGCGCTCCATGCGGGAGTTCGGCACCCACTTCGACGTCTGGTTCTCCGAGAAGTCGCTGCACGACTCCGGCGCCGTCGAGCAGGCCATCGACCGGCTGCGCGAGCAGGGCCACGTCTTCGACCAGGACGGCGCGATCTGGCTGCGCACCACCGACTTCGGCGACGACAAGGACCGCGTCCTGATCAAGGCCGACGGCGAGACCACCTACTTCGCCGCCGACGCCGCCTACTACCTCTCCAAGCGGGACCGCGGCTCCGAGGTCTCGGTCTACATGCTCGGTGCGGACCACCACGGCTACGTCAACCGCCTCAAGGCCATCTCGGCCTGCGCGGGCGACGACATGGACCGCAACATCGAGGTCAAGATCGGCCAGTTCGTGAAGATGCTTCGCGACGGCGAGGAGGTCCGCATGTCCAAGCGGGCCGGCAACATCATCACGATCGACGACGTCGTCGACTGGATCGGCGTGGACGCGGCCCGGTACACCCTGGCGCGCTCCTCCACCGACTCCACCATCACGCTCGACATCAACGTGCTGACCAGCCAGACCAACGAGAACCCGGTTTTCTACGTCCAGTACGCGCACACCCGGATGTGCGGCGTGCAGCGCAAGGCGGCCGCGCTCGGCATCACCAAGGCCCAGGACTTCAAACCGGAGCTGCTCGTCACCGAGTGGGAGTCCGACCTGCTCGGCCAGCTCGGCGAGTTCCCCCGGGTGCTGGCCAAGGCCGGCGAGCTGCGGGAGCCGCACCACGTCGCGCGGTACCTGGAGGACGTCGCCCGCGACTACCACCGGTTCTACGACAACTGCCAGATCCTGCCCAAGGGCGACGAGGAGGTCACCGACCTCACGCACGCCCGGCTCTGGCTCGCCGACGCGACGCGCACGGTGATCGCCAACGGCCTCACGCTCCTGGGCGTGACGGCGCCCGAGCGGATGTAGCACCACCCCCAAGCGCACAGCGGGGGCGGCGGACGGTCAACGGGGACCGTCGCCGCCCCTCGCCATAGGTCAAGGACGAGAGACACCGATGAGTCGCTCCGCACACCCCGCAGGTCCCCGCCACGGCGACGTGCTGCCCGAGGGCCACTACCAGGCGCCGCCGAGCGACCTGAACGCGCTCGACCCCAAGGTCTGGTCGAAGACCGTCGCCCGCGGCGCCGACGGCGTGGTCACCGTCGGCGGCCTGGACGTCAACCGGATCGCCGCCGAGTTCGGCACCCCGGCCTACGTCATGGACGAGGACGACTTCCGCTCCCGGGCGCGCGCCTGGCGGGACGCCTTCGGCGACGGCGCGGACGTCTACTACGCGGGCAAGGCCTTCCTCTCCAAGGCGGTCGTGCGCTGGCTGCACGAGGAGGGCCTGAACCTCGACGTCTGCAGCCCGGGCGAGCTGGCGGTCGCGCTGGCCGCCGGGATGCCCGCCGAGCGGATCGCGCTGCACGGCAACAACAAGTCCGTGCACGAGCTGGAGCAGGCCGTGAAGGCGGGCGTCGGCCACGTCGTGCTCGACTCCTACGAGGAGATCGAGCGCCTCGCGGCGATCGCCGCCCGCCAGGGCGTGCGCCAGCCCGTGCTGATCCGGATCACGGTGGGCGTCGAGGCGCACACCCACGAGTTCATCGCCACCGCCCACGAGGACCAGAAGTTCGGCCTCTCGCTGAGCGGCGGCGCGGCGGCCGAGGCGGTCCGCCGGGTGCTCGGCCAGGGCAGCCTGGAGCTGCGCGGCATCCACTCCCACATCGGCTCGCAGATCTTCGACACCGCGGGCTTCGAGGTCGCCGCCCGCCGGGTGGTCGGCCTGCTGGCCGGGATCCGCGACGAGCACGGCGTGGAGCTGCCCGAGATCGACCTCGGCGGCGGCCTCGGCATCGCGTACACCAGCGAGGACGACCCGCGCGAGCCGGCCGAGATCGCCGCCGCGCTGGCCGAGATCGTCCGCCGCGAGTGCGCCGCCGCGAACCTCGCCGCCCCGCGGCTGAGCGTCGAGCCGGGCCGCGCGATCGTCGGCCCGACCGCCTTCACGCTGTACGAGGTCGGCACCATCAAGCCGCTGGACGGCCTGCGCACGTACGTCAGCGTGGACGGCGGCATGTCCGACAACATCCGTACCGCGCTGTACGACGCCGAGTACTCGGTGGCCCTGGTGTCGCGTCGCAGCGACGCCGAGCCGATGCTGGTACGGGTGGTGGGCAAGCACTGCGAGTCCGGCGACATCGTCGTCCGGGACGCCTTCCTGCCCGCCGACCTGGCCGCGGGCGACCTGATCGCGGTACCGGCCACCGGCGCCTACTGCCGCTCGATGGCCAGCAACTACAACCACGCCCTCAAGCCCCCCGTGCTGGCCGTGAACGACGGCGCGGCCCGGGTGATCGTCCGGCGCGAGACGGAGGAGGATCTCCTGCGTCTCGATATCGGATGACGAAATCCTTGTCTCAGATCATGGAACGACCGTAGATCCGTACGGAAAGTCCCGGAGACTGGTACGGACCGAAGTTCCGGCGGACCCCCGAAATCCCGCCGGAAATACCGAAGCACGATGAATGCAGAGCGGAGTCGGATGATGCGTACGCGGCCGCTGAAGGTGGCGTTGCTGGGCTGTGGTGTGGTGGGCTCCGAGGTGGCGCGCATCATGACGACGGACGCCGCCGACCTCGCCGCGCGCATCGGCGCGCCGGTCGAGCTCGCCGGTATCGCGGTCCGCCGGGCCGGACGGGTCCGTCCCGGAGTGCCCGAGCACCTGATCACCACCGATGCCGAGGCCCTGGTCAACCGGGGCGACATCGACGTCGTGGTCGAGGTGGTGGGCGGCATCGAGCCGTCCAAACACCTCATCCTGTCGGCGTTCAAGCAGGGCGCCTCGGTGGTCAGCGCCAACAAGGCGCTGCTCGCCAAGGACGGCACCGAGCTGCACGCCGCGGCCGCCGAGGCCGGCGTGGACCTGTACTACGAGGCCGCGGTGGCCGGGGCGATCCCGCTGATCCGCCCGCTGCGCGAGTCCCTCGCGGGCGACAAGGTCAACCGGGTGCTCGGGATCGTCAACGGCACCACCAACTTCATCCTCGACAAGATGGACAGCACCGGCGCCGGGTACTCGGAGGCGCTGGAGGAGGCCACCGCGCTGGGCTACGCCGAGGCGGACCCGACGGCCGACGTGGAGGGCTTCGACGCCGCCGCCAAGGCCGCCATCCTGGCCGGTATCGCCTTCCACACCAAGGTCACCGCCGCGGACGTCTACCGCGAGGGCCTGACCGAGGTGACCGCCGCCGACATCGCCTCCGCCAAGCAGATGGGCTGCGTGGTCAAGCTGCTGGCGATCTGCGAGCGGGCCGCGGACGGCGGGTCCGTCACCGCGCGCGTCCACCCGGCGATGATCCCGCTCTCGCACCCGCTGGCCTCCGTCCGCGAGGCGTACAACGCGGTGTTCGTCGAGGCCGAGGCGGCCGGCCGGCTGATGTTCTACGGCCCGGGCGCGGGCGGCGCGCCGACCGCCTCGGCGGTCCTCGGCGACCTGGTCGCGGTCTGCCGCAACAAGCTCGCCGGCGCCACCGGTCCCGGTGACTCGGTGTACACCCGGCTGCCGGCCAAGCCGATGGACGAGGTGGTCACCCGCTACCACGTCAGCCTGGACGTGGACGACCGCGCGGGCGTGCTCGCCCAGGTGGCGTCCGTCTTCGCCGAGCACGGCGTCTCCATCGACACCGTGCGCCAGCAGGGCCGCGACGGCGACGCCTCGCTCGTCGTGGTCACCCACCGTGCGACCGACGCCGCCCTGTCGGCGACGGTCGACAAGCTCCGCGCACTGGACAGCGTGCGCGACGTGGCCAGCATCATGCGGGTCGAAGGGGAGTAGGAACAGCCATGAACGCCGTGATCGACAGAGGCGCCCACACCCACCAGTGGCGCGGCCTGATCGAGGAGTACCGCCACCGGCTGCCGGTCGGCGACAACACCCCGGTGGTCACCCTGCTGGAGGGCGGCACGCCGCTCGTCCCCGCCCAGGTGCTCTCCGAGCGCACCGGCTGCGACGTCTACCTCAAGGTCGAGGGCGCCAACCCGACCGGGTCCTTCAAGGACCGCGGTATGACGATGGCGATCTCCAAGGCGAAGGAGGACGGCGCCCAGGCCGTCATCTGCGCCTCCACCGGCAACACCTCGGCCTCCGCCGCCGCCTACGCGGTGCGCGCCGGCATGGTCTCGGCGGTGCTGGTCCCGCAGGGCAAGATCGCGCTCGGCAAGATGGGCCAGGCGCTGGTGCACGGCGCGAAGATCCTTCAGGTGGACGGGAACTTCGACGACTGCCTCACCCTTGCGCGTGAACTGTCCGAGAAGTACCCGGTGGCGCTGGTCAACTCGGTGAACCCGGTCCGGATCGAGGGCCAGAAGACCGCCGCCTTCGAGATCGTCGACATGCTCGGCGACGCGCCGGACATCCACGTCCTGCCGGTCGGCAACGCGGGGAACATCACCGCGTACTGGAAGGGCTACCGCGAGTACGCCACCGACGGCCTGGCCGCCCGCACCCCGCGGATGTGGGGCTTCCAGGCCGCCGGCTCGGCCCCGATCGTGGACGGTGCGCCGGTGCTCAAGCCGCAGACCATCGCCACCGCGATCCGGATCGGCAACCCGGCCTCCTGGGACTTCGCGCTCGCCGCGCGGGACGAGTCGGGCGGCCTCATCGACAAGGTGACCGACCGTCAGATCCTCTCCGCCTACCGGCTGTTGGCCGCGCAGGAGGGCGTCTTCGTGGAGCCCGCCTCGGCGGCCTCGGTGGCCGGTCTGCTGGCCAAGGCGGAGGCCGGCCTGGTCGACCCGGGCCAGCGGATCGTCTGCACGGTGACCGGCAACGGCCTCAAGGACCCGGACTGGGCGGTGGCCGGTGCGCCGCAGCCGCAGATCGTCCCGATCGACGCGGAGGCCGCCGCGCAGCGCCTCGGCCTGCTGGACTGACCGGATCCCGCCGCTCCCGAGCCGAATCCAGGCCCCGGGCCGACCCTTTCGGGGGTCGGCCCGTCGCCGTCTCCGGCTGACACTTTTGTGTCAATTCAGCGGCGTATTCCGCGCCCGTTTCGGCACGCATTCCGGCCAGAAGCGGCAACACACCAGATCGAAGGCCCACGGGGTGTACCACTGTGGAACCTCTCTTCGATACTCTGGGTCCGGCCGTGTGGCACATGCCCCGGGCCCGACCCGCTCCCCGGGCCGCGCCGACGACTGTGACCGTCCGCCCAGGACGGGGCCCGCGGCCCCCTCCCCCACCCTCGCACCGACGAGCTTCGCGCCGTCCGATTTCCCCAGGAGAGTCCACCGCATGGCCGGTCCTGCGTTCCGTGCCGCCGCCGTCCGGGTCCGGGTCCCCGCGACCAGCGCCAACCTCGGCCCCGGCTTCGACGCCTTCGGACTCGCGCTGGGTCTGTACGACGACGTGGTGGTCCGGGTCGCCGACTCCGGGCTCTCCGTCGACATCGCCGGTGAGGGCGCCGACACGCTGGCCCGCGACGAGCGTCACCTGGTGGTCCGCTCGATGCGCGCCGCCTTCGACCGCCTCGGCGGCCAGCCGCGCGGCCTTGAGGTCGTCTGTGCCAACCGGATACCGCACGGCCGGGGCCTCGGCTCCTCCTCGGCCGCGATCTGCGCCGGCATCGTGGCCGCCCGCGCCGTCACCATCGGCGGCCCGTCCGCCCTGGACGACGACGCGCTGCTGGCCCTCGCCTCCGAGCTGGAGGGCCACCCGGACAACGTCGCCGCCTGTCTGCGCGGCAACTTCACGGTGGCGTGGACGGACGAGGAATCGGCCAAGGCCGTCACCCTGGAGCCGTCCGACCGGGTCGTCCCGGTGGTCTTCGTCCCGGGCACCGAGGTGCTCACCGAGACCGCCCGCGGCCTGCTGCCCAAGACCGTCCCGCTGGCCGACGCCGCCGTCAACGCGGGCCGTGCCGCGCTGCTGGTCGAGGCCCTGACCAGGCGCCCCGAGCTGCTGCTCGCCGCCACCGAGGACCGGCTGCACCAGGACTACCGGGCCTCGGCGATGCCGGACAGCGCAGCGCTGGTGGGGGCGCTGCGGGCGGAGGGCTACGCCGCGGTGATCTCGGGCGCCGGCCCGACCGTCCTCGCACTGACCGACGAGGCGGGGGCCGACAAGCTGGTCCACTTCGCGGGCGAGGCGTTCGCCGCGCACCGGCTGGAACTCGACCGGACCGGGGCCGCGGTACTCCCGCTCGACGTCTGAACACCCCGTCCGGGAGGCGGGCTCCGGCACGGCCGGAGCCCGGTCCTCCGGACACGATTGGCAAGCGCACGGCTGGGGAATGTCTGAGGGGGTCGGTAGTGTTAACCTCATTGCTGCACCAGGTGCCCTCCGGGGCTCGGTGCGCCGCGTCCCGATCCCAGCACTCCGCGTCAGCGGAGTCCCGGCGATGCACGGGGCGACGATTCTCCGGGAGCCCACCGCAGCGCGTACGCAGCCTGCCTGCGCGACATGCGGCCGCATCCCGAAGCCGTGACGGCACCTGACCCCCACCCCGCAGCCTCCCCACTCCGAGGCCATGCCGGGCGGAGCACGGGCCACCGTCACGCGACGGGGCCCGGGATTCGCAGGCAGCGTGGGGGTACCACCCGGCCGGAGGCCGGGGGAGGGTCGGTACGCGACCATCCCACCGCGCCAACCCAGCACCACCGTGCTTCACGCACCGCACCTCGCAGCCCCTCCCCCGACCGGCTACCGCCATTCGGGGGATCACCGCCTCGGACCGACGCAGTCGAGCGTTGGTCAGGACAGCACAACCGGTCGCCGTGCCAGACAGGCCGACGTCCGCTCCAGGGAAGGACCCTTAGTGAGCGACACCACCGATCTGATGGGCGCGCGCCCGGACGCCGAGGCGTCGGACGCAGCCGCCGCCCCCGCGGCCCCGGCCCGGCGCCGTCGCACCGCCGCCGCGGGCCTGGACGGCCTCGTCCTGGCCGAGCTGCAGAAGCTCGCCTCGACGCTCGGGATCAGCGGCACGGGACGCCTGCGCAAGAGCCAGCTGATCGAGGCCATCAAGGAGAAGAGCGGCGGGGACCCGCTGCTCGCCGCCGCCGGTGGCACCGCCGCCGCCGCGCCCGCCACCAAGCGTGCCGCGGCCAAGGCCGAGACCGCCGCCCCGGCCGAGAAGCCGGCCCGCCGGACCAAGGCCGCGCAGGCCGAGGCCCCGGCCGCCGAGGCGCAGGCCCAGATCGAGATCCCGGTCCAGGCCGCCGCCGAGACCGCCGCCGCCGCGCCCGCCCGTACCGAGCGCACCCGCCGCCGGGCCACCTCGGCCGCCGGCGCCCCGACCGCCGACGCCGTCGCCGAGGCGCCCGCCGCGGTGGTCACCGAGGCCAAGCAGGCCGAGGCCCGCCCGGCCGAGACCCGCGGCTTCGAGGGCCGCGAGGAGGGTCGCACCGAGACCCGCCGTGACCGCCGTGACCGCCGCGACCGCCGCGAGGGCGGCGAGCGCGAGGGCCGCCAGGAGGGCGGCGAGGCCCAGACCGCGCAGGACGCCGACTCCCGCGAGTCGCGTCGCGACCGGCGCAACCGCCGGGACCGCGCGGACCGTCCCGAGCGCCAGGGCCAGCAGGGCCAGCAGCAGGGCGGCCAGAGCGAGGGCCAGCAGGGCCGCCAGAGCCAGCAGCCCGCCCAGCCGCAGGTGCAGCAGGGCGGCTACGACGACGACGAGTTCGGCGACGGACGCCGTGGCCGCCGCGGCCGCTACCGCGACCGCCGTGGCCGTGGCCGCCGCGAGGGCTTCGAGGTCGGCCCCGCCGAGCCGCAGGTCGGCGACGACGATGTGCTGATCCCGGTCGCGGGCATCCTCGACATCCTCGACAACTACGCGTTCGTGCGCACCTCCGGCTACCTGCCGGGCCACAACGACGTCTACGTCTCGCTCGCCCAGGTCCGCAAGAACGGCCTGCGCAAGGGTGACGCCATCACCGGTGCGGTGCGCCAGCCGCGCGACGGCGAGCGCCGCGAGAAGTTCAACGCCATGGTGCGCCTGGACTCCGTCAACGGCATGGACCCGGAGAGCGGCCGCGGCCGCCCCGAGTTCAACAAGCTCACCCCGCTGTACCCGCAGGAGCGGCTGCGCCTGGAGACCGACCCGGGCGTGCTGACCACCCGGATCATCGACCTGGTGTCGCCGATCGGCAAGGGCCAGCGCGGTCTGATCGTCGCGCCGCCGAAGACCGGTAAGACCATGGTGCTGCAGGCGGTCGCCAACGCGATCACCCACAACAACCCCGAGTGCCACCTGATGGTCGTCCTGGTCGACGAGCGTCCCGAGGAGGTCACCGACATGCAGCGGTCGGTGAAGGGCGAGGTCATCTCCTCGACCTTCGACCGCCCGGCCGAGGACCACACCACCGTCGCGGAGCTGGCCATCGAGCGCGCCAAGCGCCTGGTGGAGCTGGGCCACGACGTGGTGATCCTGCTGGACTCGATCACCCGTCTGGGCCGCGCCTACAACCTGGCGGCGCCGGCCTCCGGCCGCATCCTGTCCGGTGGTGTCGACTCGACCGCGCTGTACCCGCCGAAGAAGTTCTTCGGCGCCGCGCGCAACATCGAGAACGGCGGCTCGCTGACGATCCTGGCCACCGCGCTGGTCGAGACCGGCTCGCGGATGGACGAGGTCATCTTCGAGGAGTTCAAGGGCACCGGCAACATGGAGCTCAAGCTCGACCGGAAGCTCTCGGACAAGCGCATCTTCCCGGCCGTCGACGTCGACGCCTCCAGCACCCGCAAGGAGGAGATCCTGCTGGGCAGCGAGGAGTTGGCCATCGTCTGGAAGCTCCGCCGGGTGCTGCACGCGCTCGACTCGCAGCAGGCGATCGAGCTGCTGCTGGACAAGATGAAGCAGACCAAGTCGAACGCCGAGTTCCTGATGCAGATCGCCAAGACGACCCCCGGGTCCGGCGACTGACAGTAGGTAACCGGTAGGCACGCACAGAACCCTGGATCGCGCGAGCGGTCCAGGGTTCTGCGTTTGTTCCAGAGTTGGGACACCTTGAACCTTTTTGATCATGTTGTCCGATTTACTCTGGATCGTATGGCCGAGCACAAGAGGGTTACGAGTCGCCGCCGCAGGCTGCTGCGGACGGCCGCGTGCGCGTTCGCCGCGCTGGTCGTCCTCGGTGCCGGGGCCGCCGGTTACGCGTACTTCAAGCTCAACGGCAACATCAAGAGCGTCGACATCGACGCCCGGCTGGGCACCGCCCGGCCGCCGGCCGCCACCGACGGATCGTTCAACCTGCTGGTGCTCGGCTCGGATTCGCGGGCCGGCGGCAACGGCGCCCTGGCCGGCGGTGACACCGGCGACACCGCCCGCTCGGACACCGCGATGGTGGTGCACGTCAACCAGGACCACTCGCGCGCCGAGATCGTCTCGATCCCCCGCGACACCCTGGTCGCCCGGCCCGACTGCACCGACGCGAGCGGCAGGGCGGCGGCCGGCGCCAAGCGCGCCATGTTCAACAGCGCCTACGAGACCGGCGGCGCCGCGTGCGCCGTCAAGACCACCGAGCAGCTGACCGGCCTGCGGATGGACCACTACGTCGAGATCGACTTCGCCGGCTTCGCCCGGGTCGTGGACGCGATAGGCGGGGCCACCGTGACCACCGCGGTGGCCATCCACGACAAGGACAGCGGGCTGGACCTGCCGGCCGGCGAGCACCACCTGGGCGGCGAGCAGGCGCTGGCCTTCGTCCGGACCCGGCACGGGGTCGGCGACGGCAGCGACCTCGGCCGGATCGAGCTCCAGAAGCAGATGGTGAAGTCGCTGCTCCAGCAGGCCGGCGGGATCGGGCTCTTCTCCAACCCGGTCAAGCTCTGGTCGGTCGGCGACACCCTCACCCGCAGCATCACCACCGACTCGGCGCTGGCCTCGGTGAACTCCCTGGTGGGCCTGGCCGAGGAGCTGAAGGGGATCGGGCCGGACCAGCTCACCATGGTCACCCTGCCGGTCGTGACGGCCCCCGGCGACGCCAACCGCGTGGTCGAGCAGCAGCCGCAGGCCGGACAGCTGTGGGCGGCCCTGAAGGCCGACCAGCCGCTCCCGCCGGGCATCCTGGGCGACCAGCCCGTCAACCCCGCCCAGGCGACCCCCACGGCCCCGCCGAAGGCGCCCACGGCCCCCGCGAAGGCGGCCACGGCCCCGGCCAAGGCCCCCACGGGCGCCGCGGGCACCGCCAGGCCGTCTCCGAAGGCCACCGCGGACCGCTGATCCGGGCCCGGAATATCCCGGGACGCGACCCGGTTTGGGAAGAAGCGGCCGGTCCTGGCAGACTGGTACGTCGGTCCCGGTTCACGTGCGGCATTCCAGCCGCCGACCCGGTGCCCTCCCGAACCTAGGAGATCCCCTTGAAGCCCAACGTCCACCCCGAGTACGTGGTCACCAATGTGACCTGCACCTGCGGCGCCGAGTTCACCACCCGCTCGACCGAGACCAGTGGCGTGATCCGCGCCGAGGTCTGCTCGCAGTGCCACCCGTTCTACACCGGCAAGCAGAAGATCCTCGACACCGGTGGCCGCGTGGCCCGCTTCGAGGCCCGCTTCGGCAAGCAGCACAGCGCGAAGGCCTAGCGCTCCCTCGGCGCCGGTTTCCGGCGCCCCCGTACTTGTTCCGGGGGCGCTGGGGACCGGCGCCGTTCGCGTCCCACGGCGTGTGAACGCCGCGGCGGCCGCGTCCCCGGCGCCCTGTGCGCCACCCACTCCACCGGTTCTCACGGGAAGAAGGCCCACTCCATGTTCGAGGCAGTCGAAGAGCTCCTCGTCGAGCACGCCGCCCTCGAAACGAGGCTGGCCGACCCGTCGGTCCATTCGGATCAGGCGAACGCCCGCAAGCTGGCCAAGCGCTACGCCGAGCTGACCCCGATCACCCGGGTGTACCGCGCCTGGCGGCAGGCCGGCGAGGACATCGAGGCCGCTCGTGAACTCGCCGCCGAGGAGCCCGAGTTCCTCGCCGAGGTGAAGGACTCCGAGGCCCGCCGCGAGGTGCTGACGGAGGAGCTGCGCCTGCTGCTCGTCCCGCGGGACCCGAACGACGAGAAGGACGTCATCCTGGAGGTCAAGGCGGGTGAGGGCGGCGAGGAGTCCGCGCTGTTCGCCGGAGACCTGCTGCGGATGTACCTGCGCTTCGCCGAGCGGGTCGGCTGGAAGACCGAGATCATCGACTCCAACGAGTCCGACCTCGGCGGCTACAAGGACGTCGCGGTGGCCGTGAAGACCAGGGGCGGCACCGAGCCCGGCCAGGGCGTCTGGGCCCGGCTGAAGTACGAGGGCGGCGTGCACCGCGTGCAGCGCGTCCCCGCCACCGAGTCCCAGGGCCGCATCCACACCTCCGCGGCGGGCGTGCTGGTCACCCCCGAGGCGGAGGAGGTCGAGGTCGAGATCGTCGCCAACGACCTGCGGATCGACGTGTACCGCTCCTCCGGCCCCGGTGGCCAGTCGGTCAACACCACCGACTCGGCGGTCCGGATCACCCACCTTCCGACCGGTATCGTGGCGTCCTGCCAGAACGAGAAGAGCCAGCTGCAGAACAAGGAGCAGGCGATGCGCATCCTGCGTTCGCGGCTGCTGGCCGCCGCGCAGGAGGAGGCCGAGCGGGAGGCCTCCGACGCGCGCCGCAGCCAGGTCCGCACGGTGGACCGCTCCGAGCGGATCCGGACGTACAACTACCCCGAGAACCGCATCTCGGACCACCGCACGGGCTTCAAGTCGTACAACCTGGACCAGGTCCTGGACGGCGACCTGAACGCGGTGATCCAGTCCTGCGTCGACGCGGACGCGGCGGCCAAGCTCGCCGCGGCCCAACAGAACTGAGACCGGCGTCCAGGCCGGAGCGCAGAAACAAGAGGTCGTACGGATGAACCTGCTGCTCGCCGAGGTGGCCCAGGCCACCCAGCGGTTGGCCGCGGCCGGCGTGCCGTCGCCGCGCTTCGACGCGGAGGAGCTCGCCGCACACGTCCACAACGTGAAGCGCAGCCAGCTGCACACCGTCAAGGACGGCGACTTCGACGCCCGCTACTGGGAGGCCGTCTCCCGGCGCGAGGCGCGCGAACCGCTGCAGCACATCACCGGTCGGGCGTTCTTCCGCTATCTGGAGCTGGAGGTCGGCCCCGGGGTCTTCGTGCCCCGGCCGGAGACCGAGTCGGTCGTCGAGTGGGCGATAGACGCAGTCCGGGACATGGACGTCGCCGAGCCGCTGGTGGTCGACCTCTGCTCCGGCTCCGGCGCCATCGCGCTCGCCCTCGCCCAGGAGCTGCCGCGCTCCACCGTGCACGCCTTCGAGCTGGACGAGGGCGCGCTCCAGTACACCCGGCGCAACATCGAGGCGAGCTCCGACCGGGCCCGGGTCACCCTGCACGCGGGCGACGCCACCCGGGCCTTCGAGGACGACCGCTCCTGGGACGGCCGCTTCGACCTGGTGATCTCCAACCCGCCGTACATCCCGCTCACCGAGTGGGAGTACGTCGCCCCCGAGGCCCGCGACCACGACCCGCAGATGTCGCTGTTCTCCGGCGAGGACGGCCTGGACACCATCCGGGGCATCGAACGGGTCGCGGCCAGGCTGCTGCGCCCCGGCGGGGCCGTGGTGATCGAGCACGCCGACACCCAGGGCGGCCAGGTCCCGTGGATCTTCAACGAGGAGGGCGGCTGGACGGACGCGGCCGACCACCGCGACCTCAACAACCGCCCGCGGTTCACAACAGCCCGAAGGGCGTCGTTGTGACAATCGAGCAGAGCACAACAGCCCGAAGGGCGTCGTTGTGACAATCGAGCAGAGCACAACAGCCCGAAGGGCGTCGTTGTGACGATCGAGCAGAGCACGACGGCCCGAAGGGCGTCGTTGTGACCACCAGACGGACTGCGACGGCCCGAACGGCGTCGTCGTGACCGGCAAGCAGAGCAGCACGGCCGCCCGAACGGCCGCGCTGTGAACGACCAGCGCCGTGGCCCGCACGGCCGCGCTGTCATGAGTCATCTCGGAAGGGGACCGCACCGATGAGCCGCCGCTACGACTGTGCCGACGCCGGGGACCGCGCCACCGGTCTGCGCGAGGCCGCCTCGGCCATCCGCCGCGGCGAACTCGTCGTGCTGCCCACCGACACCCTCTACGGGGTCGGCGCCGACGCCTTCTCACCGGAGGCCGTCGCCGCGCTGCTGGACGCCAAGGGCCGCGGCCGCAACATGCCCTCGCCCGTCCTGGTCGGCTCGCCGACCACCCTGCACGGCCTGGTCACCGACTTCTCCGAGCAGGCCTGGGAGCTGGTCGACGCCTTCTGGCCCGGCGGTCTCACCCTGGTCGCCAGGCACCAGCCCTCGCTGCGCTGGGACCTCGGCGACACCAGGGGCACCGTCGCCGTCCGGATGCCGCTGCACCCGGTCGCGATCGAGCTGCTGAACACCACCGGCCCGCTCGCCGTCTCCAGCGCCAACCGGACCGGCGGCCCCTCCCCGTCCACCTGCGACGAGGCCCAGCAGCAGCTCGGCGACGCCATCTCCGTCTACCTGGACGGCGGCACGGCCGACCACGCCACCGCCTCCTCCATCGTCGACGTCACGGGCAAGGTCCCGGTCCTGCTGCGGGCCGGCGCGATCAGCGCCGAGCAGCTGAGGGAGGTCGTTCCCGACCTGGAGGCCGGCAGTTGACGGCCGCCTCCCTCCATGCCGGGCCCGGCATATCGCCGTACCTGAGCGTGGGCCCGAGGCCCCTGGACCACTTTCGGATCCTGTTCGTCTGCACCGGGAACATCTGCCGCTCGCCGATCGCCGAGCGGCTCACCCGGCGTGAGCTGGACACCCGGCTGAGCCCCCGGGTGGCCGGGCGCATCCTGGTGGAGAGCGCCGGCACCTGGGGCCACGTGGGCGCGCCGATGGAGGACCACGCCGCGACCGTGCTGGACGAGTACGGCGCGGACAGCGGCGGCTTCGCCGGCCGCGAGCTGCTGGACGAGCACGTGGTCGAGGCCGACCTGGTGCTCACCGCCACCCTGGACCACCGCGCCCAGGTGATCTCGATGGGCCACGAGGCGGGGCTGCGCACCTTCACGCTGAAGGAGTTCACCCGGCTGGTGCGCACGATCGACCCGGGCACCCTGCCCGACCCGCGCCGCGGCGCCGACGTCACCGAGCGGGCCCGCGCACTGGTCCGGGCCGCCGCCGCGCTGCGCGGCTGGCTGCTGGCGGCCAGCCCGGAGTCGGACGAGGTCCACGACCCGTACGGCGCGCCGATCGGCATGTTCCGCAACTGCGGCGAGGAGATATTCCACGCGGTGGACCCGGTGGTCACCGCGCTCACCGGCGTTCCCGCGCTCCACTGACGGCCCGCGCCGCGAGGGGCCCGCGGCCCCTCCTCCTGGCGCCGGCACCCCCGTCCGGCCCCCGGCCGGGTGCACCGTCCCCGCGTCGGCAGGCCTTGCACGGCACCCGGTCCTACGCTGGAGGGACCGCCCCCAGCCTTCGGCCGGGAGGTGCCCGCAACCCGACGCCGCCGGGAGCCCCGCCATGACCGTCACCGATGCCGCGACCGGCTCCTCCGCGACGACCGGGCGCCGGTGGGCGTCCGAGGCGCTGTACCGGGCCGATCCGCAGCTGGCCGACCTGCTCGCCGCCGAGTCCGAACGGCGGGCCGAAACGATCCAGCTGCTGGCGGGGGAGAACCTCACCACCCCGGCGGTGCTGGCGGCCCTGGGCGGCCCGCTGATCGACAAGTACGCCGAGGGCTACCCGGGCAGGCGCCACCACACCGGCTGCGCGCTGGCGGACGCCGCCGAGCTGCTGGCGATCGACCGGGCCCGTGAGCTGTTCGCCGCCCCGCACGCCAACGTCCAGCCCCGCTCGGCCACTTCGGCGATGCTGGCGACCTACGCGGCGCTGCTGCGGCCCGGCGACGCGGTGCTGGCGATGTCGCTGGAGCACGGCGGCCACCTCAGCTGCGGCTCGCGGGCCAACTTCTCCGGCCGCTGGTTCGAGTTCGTCGGGTACGGGGTGCGGGAGGACGACGGCCTGATCGACCTCGACCAGGTCCGCGAGCTGGCCCGCCTGCACCGCCCGAAGGCGATCGTGGCCGGATCCATCTCCCACCCCCGGCACCCGGACTGGGCCGCCTTCCGGGAGATCGCCGACGAGGTGGACGCCTATCTGATCGCCTCCGCCGCGCAGACCACCGGCCTGATCGCGGCGGGTGTGGCCCCCTCCCCGGTGCCCTACGCGGACGTCACGGTGGCGGCCACCCACAAGCTGCTGCGCGGCCCGCGCGGTGGTCTGCTGCTCTCCACCGCCGAGCTGGCCGAGCGGATCGACCGGGCGGTGTTCCCGTTCAGCCAGGGCGGCGCGGCGATGAACGAGGTGGCCGGCAAGGCGGTCGCGCTGGCCGAGGCCGCCACCCCCGGCTACCGCGGGTACGCCCACCGCACGGTGGCGGGGGCGCGGGTGCTGGCGGCAGGGCTCGCGGCGGCCGGAATGCGCCTGTTGACCGGCGGTACCGACACCCATCTGGTGACCGCCGACGTCGGTCCGCTCGGTGTCAGCGGCGCCGAGGCCGAACGCCGGTGCGCCTCGGTCGGACTCCTGCTCGGAAAGTGCGCGCTGCCCTACGACCCGGCGCCGCCCGCGGAGACCTCCGGGATCCGGCTCGGCACCGGCACCGTCACCACGCAGGGCATGGGCGAGGTGGAGATCGCCGAGATCGCCGAGCTGATCGGACGGGTGCTCGGCGGGGGTACGGACGCCCGGACCGGAGCGCGCGTCCGGGAGCTGGCGGCGGCCTTCGCCGGGCGCGGGTGAACACGCAACCGGGATCCCTACCCTCCAGGGCGAACCGCGATGCACATCCGGGGCGTCCGACTCAATAAGGTGTGTGCCGTGGCGACGCACCTCGAATCCCGGACAAGCGCGGGAGTACCTTCGGTACTCACCCGTCGGACAGTGACGCAGGAGGCCAGTGGTGCGTGAGTATCTGCTGGTGCTGTTCTGCACCGCGGCCGTCACCTACCTGCTGACCGGCCCGGTCCGGAAGTTCGCGATCGCGGCCGGCGCTATGCCGCCGGTGCGCGCCCGTGACGTGCACCGCGAGCCCACGCCCCGGCTCGGCGGCATCGCGATGTTCGGGGGCCTGTGCGCGGGCATCCTGGTCGCCTCCCAGCTCGACAACCTCAGCAAGGTGTTCTCCCAGGGCACCGACATCCGGGCGCTGCTCTCCGGCGCCGGGATCATGTGGCTGCTCGGCGTGCTCGACGACAAGTGGGGCGTGGACGCCCTGGTGAAGCTCGGCGGCCAGATGATCGCCGCCGGTGTGATGGTCTGGCAGGGCGTCACGGTGATCACCCTGCCGGTGCCCGGGGTCGGCGCGGTCGCGGTGAGCCCCACCCAGGGCATGGTCATCTCGGTCACCATGGTCGTCGTCATGGTCAACGCGGTGAACTTCATCGACGGCCTGGACGGCCTGGCCGGCGGCATGGTCTGCATCGCCGCGATCGCCTTCTTCCTGTACTCCTACCGGCTCTGGTACGGCTACACGATCACCGACGCGGCCCCCGCCGTGCTGTTCAGCGTGCTGCTGATCGGCATGTGCCTGGGCTTCCTGGCGCACAACGTGCACCCGGCCCGGATCTTCATGGGCGACTCGGGATCGATGATGCTCGGCCTGATGCTGGCGGTGGCCGCGATCTCCATCACCGGCCGCGTCGACCCGGACCTCATCACCAGCGAGACCGGTTCGCAGACCGCCACCGTGCACGCCTTGGTCCCGATCTACATCCCGCTGCTGCTGCCGCTGACCGTCATCGCGCTGCCGCTGGCCGACCTGCTGCTCGCCGTTGTCCGCCGCACCTGGGCCGGCCAGTCGCCGTTCGCCGCCGACAAGCGGCACCTGCACCACCGGCTCCTCCAGGTCGGCCACTCGCACAGCCGGGCCGTCCTGATCATGTACTTCTGGGCCGCGCTGATCGCCTTCGGCACCGTCGCCTTCTCGGTCACCAACACCGGCCGCACGGTGGTGCTGACGCTGGCCGGGCTCTGCCTGGTCGGCCTGGTGGTGCTACTCACCCCGCGGTTCCGCCCGCGCGCCCCGCGTGCGGTGCAGGCCTTCGTCCCGCCGCGCTACCGCCGCCGCACCCCGGCCAGGGCCGTCGCCGCCGCGACGCCCGGGAGCGAGCCCGCCGCGGCCGCGCCGGCCTCCGAGCCGATGGCCGAGCTGTCCGCCAAGGACAAGGAACTGCTCGGCGGCCTGGGCAAGGGATCCTCGGCGGTCGGCGGCCGCGGGCGCGGTCCGCACCGCGACTAGGGCCAGGCCGGACGCCGGCGCCCGGTCGACCGAGGGTCCGTCCGGCCTACGCATCAGGCTGATGCGGCGTCAAGATGCTTCACCCGTACGGCGGCACCGTTAGGCCGCCAGTGTGACAGGTGCCACACATTCATGGTAAAGCTCTCATCAAATAGTTTGTGATACCGTTCACGAGTACCGAGAACACGCCGAAAGACCTCACAGGTGGATGACTTCCGTCCCTGGTCGGTCTCCCTCGACGGCCCCGTCGTCAGACGGCCGGCCCGCGGCGGCCTCCCGGTCCGGTGCCACCCACCACGTTCTGTGCCCGTCCCCCCGCCACATCGACATGCCGCCGGAGTTGCCGACATGCCGTCCAACGACGCCCGGATCCTCCGAGGCGCCGCGATCCCCACTGCGGTCGCCGGAGTCATCGCGATGGTGATCTCCCTCGCCGTCGCGGGCACCAAGGGGCTGCTCGGCGCTCTCTTCGGAACGCTGCTGGTGATGGCCTTCTTCAGCTTCGGCCAGGTCGCCCTCGACCGGCTGACCAGGAACAACCCGCACATCATGATGGCCGCGGCGCTCCTGGTCTACACGACGCAGATCCTGCTGGTGGGCATCGTCCTCGCGGTCTTCAAGGACACCGAGCTCTTCAACCGCCAGGCCTTCGCCTTCACCCTGCTCGGCTGCGCGCTGATCTGGACCGGCTTCCAGGTCCGCGGTGCGCTCAAGGCCAAGACCTTCTACGTCGACCCGGACGCCTCCGAAAACAAGGCCGACAAGCCTTCGGACTCGGGGCGTCAACAGTGACGAGCCCGGACTGTCCCCCCAACGAGGGGGGCGGTGTTTATGCCGCACTGACGGGCTGCTATCGTCCGTCGCAACAACGGAACACGGGAAGAGGCCTGGCCTGTCCGAGTCATGGACGGATCGCCCCCCGGATCCGCGAAGTCTTCGATGATCCCTCTGCGGTGCGCCGCACTGCTGCGCGGGGTCGGCGAGATACCCATCAAGTTTCAGTGCCGCTCCGTGGCCGCAGGCCACGCCGACACACCGAGGTTGCCGTAACCATGCGTCACGACGAAGGAGTCCGTGGTGAGTGCTGAACTCACGTCCCTCGCCTCAGGCAGTTGCCACTTCGGGGACGCTGGCTGCGGCTTCCCGGCCCCGGGCCTGAACGAGTTCCAGTTCGAGCCGATCTTCACGATCGGCAGCATCGAGTTCAACAAGCCGATGCTGCTGTCGTTCATCGTCTCCTTCCTGGTGGTCGCCTTCTTCTGGGCCGCCTTCGCCAAGCCGCGAGTGGTGCCCGGCAAGATGCAGCTGGTCGGTGAGATCGGCTACGACTTCGTCAAGCGGTCCATCGTGCTGGAGACGATCGGCAAGAAGGGCGAGAAGTACGTCCCGATGCTCGTCTCGATGTTCTTCTTCATCTGGATGATGAACATCATGTCGATCATCCCGTTCGCCCAGTTCCCGGTGATGGCGGCGATCGCGTTCCCGGCCGGCCTCGCGGCGATCGTCTGGGTCACGTACATGACCCTGACCTTCAAGAAGCACGGCTTCGTCGGCGGTCTGAAGAACCTCTGCTGGCCCTCGGGCATCCCCGGCTGGGTCATGTTCATCCTGGTGCCGATCGAGTTCTTCTCGAACGTTCTCGTGCGCCCCTTCACGCTCGCGGTCCGAGCCTTCGCGAACATGTTCGCGGGCCACCTGCTGATCGTGATGTTCTCCATCGCCTCCTGGTACCTGCTCAGCCCGACCCTGGGCGCGCTCTACGGCTCGGTCTCCTTCGTGGTGACCATTGCGCTGACCGCCTTCGAGCTGCTGGTCCAGTTCCTGCAGGCCTACATCTTCGTGATGCTGGCCAGCAGCTACATCGCCGGTGCCCTCGAAGAGGCGCACTGAGCCAGGGGGCCTTCGGCCCTCCCTGAACCAACCTCCCGGATCGCCCGGTGGCCAATCACCACCGGTTCACCACCCTGCAAAGGACAACTGCAATGAGCTTCCTCGCTGAGGGCACTGTCTACGGTTCCGTCGCTTCCATCGGCTACGGCCTCGCCGCGATCGGCCCCGGCATCGGCGTCGGTCTCATCTTCGGTAACGGTGTCCAGGCCATGGCCCGTCAGCCCGAGGCCGCGGGCCTGATCCGCTCCAACATGTTCATCGGCTTCGCGCTGACCGAGGCGCTGGCCCTCATCGGCATCGTCATGCCGTTCGTCTTCGGCAACAAGTAATCCCGCCGCAGACCCTTTCGAGGAAGGTCCAGATATGAGCATGGGCATTGTGGCTCAGCTTGCGCAGGAGGAGGAGAAGATGAATCCTCTCCTCCCCGCGTGGCCGGAGATCATCATCGGCCTGCTCTGCTTCTTCATCGTCTTCGGCCTGCTCGGCAAGAAGCTCCTCCCCAGCATCGAGAAGGTGCTGTCGGAGCGCCGGGACGCCATCGAGGGCGGCATGGAGCGGGCGGAGACCGCTCAGGCTGAGGCCCAGGCCCTGCTTGAGCAGTACCGGGCCGAGCTCGCCGAGGCGCGGCACGAGGCTGCTCGGATCGTCGAGCAGGCGCGCGAGCAGGGTGCTGCCCAGCTCGGCGAGATGCGCGAGGAGGGCCAGCGTCAGCGCGAGGCCATCGTCGCCGCCGGCCACGCCCAGATCGAGGCCGACAAGAAGCAGGCGACTGCCGCCCTGCGCCAGGACGTGGGTTCGCTCGCTTCGCAGCTGGCCTCCCGCATCGTGGGTGAGTCCCTTGAGGACCACACCCGGCAGAGCGGCGTGATTGACCGCTTCCTGGACGAGCTGGAGGCCAAGGCCGCCGTTGCTCAGGGTGCGGCCAAGTGATCGGCGCAAGCCGCGAGGCCCTCGCCGCCGGGCGGCAGAACCTCGAAAGCCTGACCGACTCCACCTCGGTGGACGCGGTCAAGCTCGCCGAGGAGCTCACCGCCGTCACGGTCCTCCTGGACCGTGAGGTGTCGCTGCGCCGCGTCCTGACCGACCCGTCCCGGTCGGGCCAGGACAAGGCCCAGCTGGTCTCCTCGCTGCTGGCCGGCCAGGTCTCCGGCGAGACGGTGGACCTGGCCTCCGGCCTGGTCCGCTCCCGCTGGTCGGGCTCGCGCGACCTGGTGGACGCCACCGAGGAGCTGGCCGCGTACGCCGAGGTCATCGCCGCCGAGAAGGCCGGTGTCCTGGACGACGTCGAGGACGAGCTCTTCCGGTTCGGCCGGGTGGTGAGCGGCTCGCACGAGCTGCGTTCCGCGCTGACCGAGCCCAAGGCCGGCACCGCCTCCAAGGCGGAGCTGATCAAGAAGCTGCTCGGCGGCCGCGCCAACGCGGGCACCGTCCGGCTGGTCACGGCCCTGGTCACCCACCCGCGTGGCCGTAGCCTTGAGCAGGGCCTGGAGTCCTACTCGCGGCTCGCCGCGGCGCGGCGCGGTCGCGTGGTGGCCCTGGTCACCACCGCGGTGCCGCTTTCGGACGGCCAGAAGGAGCGCCTGTCGGGCTCGCTGGCCCGGCTCTACGGTCGCCAGGTGCACCTGAACATCGACGTCGACCCCCAGGTCGTCGGCGGTGTCCGGGTCGAGATCGGTGACGAGATCATCGACGGCACCGTGTCGAGCCGCCTCGAAGGCGCTCGCCAGTCGCTCGAAGGCTGAGCACCCCGAAGCACATCCGACCCTCGGTCGGGAACCGGCTCCACCGGAGCCGGCAAATCGTACGGCCGGTTCGAGAGACCCGGCCGAGAGTCGAATACTTGCGGCCCTCAATGGCGGGCCGAGGATCGCAAACTAGGAGAGCAGGGAAGCCTGATGGCGGAGCTTACGATCCGTCCGGAGGAGATCCGGGACGCGCTGGCCGACTTTGTCCAGTCGTACCAGCCGGACGCCGCCTCGCGTGAAGAGGTCGGCACGGTTACTGACGCGGCGGACGGTATCGCGCATGTCGAGGGCCTGCCCTCGGTCATGGCGAACGAGCTGCTGAAGTTCGAGGACGGCACGCTCGGCCTCGCGCTGAACCTCGACACCCGTGAGATCGGTGTCGTCATCCTCGGCGAGTTCGGCGGCATCGAGGAGGGCCAGACGGTGCGTCGCACCGGCGAGGTCCTCTCCGTGCCGGTCGGCGACGGCTACCTCGGCCGCGT
This sequence comes from Kitasatospora sp. NPDC048239, assembly GCF_043202015.1. NCBI lineage: Bacteria > Bacillati > Actinomycetota > Actinomycetes > Kitasatosporales > Streptomycetaceae > Kitasatospora > Kitasatospora sp. NPDC048239. The sequence continues at coordinate 584,124 of NZ_JBICZP010000002.1, forward strand.
CGTGGACCCGCTGGGCAGCCCGATCGACGGTCTGGGCGACATCGCCGCGACCGGTCGTCGTGCCCTGGAGCTGCAGGCTCCGGGTGTCATGGCCCGCAAGTCGGTCAAGGAGCCGCTGCAGACCGGCATCAAGGCCATCGACGCGATGACCCCGATCGGCCGCGGCCAGCGCCAGCTGATCATCGGCGACCGCCAGACCGGCAAGACCGCGGTGGCCGTCGACACGATCATCAACCAGCGTGACAACTGGCGCTCGGGCGACCCGAAGAAGCAGGTCCGCTGCATCTACGTCGCCGTGGGCCAGAAGGGCTCCACCATCGCGTCCGTCCGCGGCGCCCTGGAGGAGGCCGGCGCGCTGGAGTACACCACGATCGTGGCTGCTCCCGCCTCCGACCCGGCCGGCTTCAAGTACCTCGCCCCGTACACCGGCTCGGCCATCGGCCAGGAGTGGATGTACGACGGCAAGCACGTCCTCATCATCTTCGACGACCTGTCGAAGCAGGCCGAGGCGTACCGCTCCGTCTCCCTGCTGCTGCGCCGCCCGCCGGGCCGCGAGGCCTACCCGGGTGACGTCTTCTACCTGCACTCCCGTCTGCTGGAGCGCTGCGCCAAGCTGAACGACGCGCTCGGCGGCGGCTCGATGACCGGTCTGCCGATCATCGAGACCAAGGCGAACGACGTCTCGGCGTACATCCCGACCAACGTCATCTCCATCACCGACGGCCAGTGCTTCCTGGAGTCCGACCTGTTCAACGCCGGCATCCGCCCGGCCGTGAACGTCGGTATCTCGGTCTCCCGCGTCGGTGGCTCCGCCCAGATCAAGGCCATGCGCTCGGTCGCCGGCCGTCTGCGCCTGGACCTCGCCCAGTACCGTGAGCTGGAGGCCTTCGCCGCCTTCGGTTCCGACCTGGACGCGGCCTCCAAGGCCCAGCTGGAGCGCGGTGCGCGCATGGTCGAGCTGCTGAAGCAGGGCCAGTACCAGCCGTTCCCGGTCGAGGAGCAGGTCGTCTCCATCTGGGCCGGCACCACCGGCAAGCTGGACGACGTCCCGGTGGCGGACATCCGCCGCTTCGAGCGCGAGTTCCTGGACCACGTGCGCCTGCAGCACAAGGACCTGCTCGCCGGCATCGTCGAGACCGGTCTGCTGGCCGAGGGCACCACCGACGCGCTGACCACCGCGATCGACGCCTTCAAGCAGGGCTTCACCACCGCCGACGGCAAGCTGCTCGGCGAGCAGGCCTGAGTCCGGTAGCGAGGGAAAGGACGTAACGACCCATGGGAGCACAGCTTCGGGTCTACAAGCGCCGGATCCGCTCTGTCACCGCGACGAAGAAGATCACCAAGGCGATGGAGATGATCTCCGCGTCGCGCATCGTCAAGGCGCAGCGCGCGGTGGCCGCCTCCACTCCGTACGCCGATGAGCTCACCCGGGCGGTGACGGCGGTGGCCACCCGGTCCAACGCCAAGCACCCGCTCACCACCGAGAACCCGAACGCCTCGCGTGCCGCCGTCCTGCTGGTGACGGCGGACCGCGGCCTGGCGGGAGGTTACTCGACCAACGCCATCAAGCAGGCGGTCCTCCTCAGCGCGAAGCTTCGCGCCGAGGGCAAGGACGTGGTGACGTACATCGTCGGCCGCAAGGGTGTCTCGTACTACAACTTCCGTGACCTCTCGGTCACGGGGTCGTGGACGGGCTTCTCCGACAAACCGACGTACGGTGACGCGAAGATCGTGGCGGCCGACCTGATCGAGGCCTTCACGGCCGAGACCGGCGGCGTGGACGAGCTCCACCTCGTCTCCACCAAGTTTGAGTCCATGCTGACCCAGACCGCGGTGGACGCCCGCCTGCTGCCGCTGAAGCTCGACGAGGTCGAGCTCAGCGACCAGTCGAAGGCGAAGCACGAGATCTTCCCGCTGTACGACTTCGAGCCGTCGGCGGAGGGCGTCCTCGACGCACTGCTGCCGCGGTACGTCGAGAGCCGGATCTACAACGCGCTGCTGCAGTCGGCCGCCTCCGAGCACGCCGCACGTCGGCGCGCGATGAAGAGCGCGACGGACAACGCCGGAGAGCTCATCAAGTCGCTCACGCGGCTTGCCAACTCGGCCCGTCAGGCCGAGATCACCCAGGAAATCAGCGAGATCGTCGGCGGTGCCAACGCCCTCGCCGACGCTAGCCGCGGGAGCGAATGAGAATGACCACCACTGTTGAGCCGACCACGGCGACGGGCCGCGTCGCGCGGGTCATCGGCCCGGTCGTCGACGTGGAGTTCCCCGTCGACGCGATTCCGGAGATGTACAACGCCCTTCACGTCGAGGTCGAGAACCCCGACGGCTCGGGCAAGAAGACCCTGACCCTTGAGGTCGCCCAGCACCTCGGCGACGGCATGGTCCGCGGCATCTCGATGCAGCCGACCGACGGCCTGGTCCGCGGCACGCAGGTCAGCGACACCGGCTCCGCCATCTCGGTGCCGGTCGGCCAGATCACCAAGGGCAAGGTTTTCAACGCCCTCGGTGAGGTGCTGAACGTCGACAAGGGCGAGTTCGAGTCCCAGGTCGAGGTCCGCTGGCCGATCCACCGCAAGGCCCCGGACTTCAAGGACCTCGAGTCCAAGACCGAGATGTTCGAGACCGGCATCAAGGTCATCGACCTGCTCACCCCGTACGTCACGGGTGGCAAGATCGGTCTGTTCGGTGGTGCCGGTGTCGGCAAGACCGTTCTGATCCAGGAGATGATCTACCGCGTCGCCGAGAACTTCGGTGGTGTGTCGGTGTTCGCCGGCGTCGGCGAGCGCACCCGTGAGGGCAACGACCTCATCGACGAGATGGTCGACTCGGGCGTTCTGGACAAGACCGCGCTGGTCTTCGGCCAGATGGACGAGCCGCCGGGCACCCGTCTGCGCGTCGCGCTCTCCGCGCTGACCATGGCGGAGTACTTCCGTGACGTCGAGAAGCAGGACGTGCTCCTCTTCATCGACAACATCTTCCGGTTCACCCAGGCCGGTTCCGAGGTGTCGACCCTGCTCGGCCGTATGCCCTCCGCGGTGGGCTACCAGCCGAACCTGGCCGACGAGATGGGCCTCCTCCAGGAGCGCATCACCTCGACCCGCGGTCACTCGATCACCTCGATGCAGGCGATCTACGTCCCCGCGGACGACCTGACCGACCCGGCCCCGGCCACCACCTTCGCCCACCTGGACGCGACGACCGTTCTGTCGCGCCCGATCTCGGAGAAGGGCATCTACCCGGCCGTCGACCCGCTGGACTCGACGTCCCGCATCCTGGACCCGCGCTACATCGCGATGGACCACTACGACACGGCCATCCGTATCAAGGGGATCCTGCAGAAGTACAAGGACCTCCAGGACATCATCGCGATCCTCGGTATCGACGAGCTGAGCGAGGAGGACAAGATCACTGTCCACCGCGCCCGCCGTATCGAGCGCTTCCTCTCGCAGAACACCTACGTGGCGAAGCAGTTCACCGGTGTCGAGGGCTCGACCGTGCCGCTGTCGGAGACCATCGAGGCCTTCAACTCGATCGCCGACGGCAAGTACGACTCCATCCCGGAGCAGGCCTTCTTCATGTGCGGTGGCATCGAGGACCTGGAGCGCAACGCCGCCGAGCTGGCGAAGAAGTAATCGCGGCCGGTAGCAGCTGAGCGACCGTGAGGGGTGGGCCCCAGCCCTGGGACCCACCCCTCGCGTCGCATCGGCTGTGATTCAGGTCAAATCCGTGCCGCCGGTTTCATGCCGGAGGCGCGGGCCCGTTATTCTTACCGAAACTCCCGAGTAATCGGGCGTTGCATGAGCCTAGGAGCCCACGTTGGCTGAGCTGCACGTCGAGCTGGTCGCAGCCGACCGCAAGGTGTGGTCCGGTGCGGCCACCATCGTTGTCGCACGTACGGCCTCCGGTGACACCGGCATCATGCCGGGACACACCCCGGTGCTGAGCGTGCTGGAGACCGGTCCGGTCACCATCCGCACGGTGGGCGGCGGCACCGTTATCGCCGCCGTGCACGGAGGCTTCATCTCCTTCGCCGACAACAAGGTGTCTCTGCTTGCGGAGATCGCCGAGCTGGCGGACGAGATCGATGTCGCCCGTGCCGAGCGCGCGCTGGACAAGGCCAAGTCCGACCTGGACGAGCACGCCGAGCGGCGCGCCGAGGTGCGCCTGTTCGCGGCGCGCGGCCTCAAGGCCCACGCCTGAGCAAGCTTGACCCCGCAGTGGCGGGGTCGACCGACGGTCCCGGGGACGCGTGAGCGTGACCCCGGGACTGTCGTATCAGTTGGTAGGTCAACGCGGTCGCTTGATACGACCGATACGGGGAACGCGGGCAGCGAGGAGGTAGGTGAGCATGGTCCTCGCCCTTGTGGTGTGTGCGGCGGTCGTGGCACTGGGCGTGATCGGCCTGGTGGCCTTCGCGGTACGCCGCCGTGTCATCCAGCGGGTCGGCGGAACGTTCGACTGCAGCTACCGACTCAAAATGCCCGCCGACGCGTCGACGCAGCCCGACCTCGACGAGAACGGCAAACCCACCTCGGCCCCGGTTCCGCAGACCGATGGCAAGGGGTGGGTTTTTGGTATCGGCCGGTACAGCGGCGACTCCATCGAGTGGTTCCGGGTCTTCTCCTACGCCCCGCGCCCGCGCAAGGTGCTGCCCCGCCGGGAGATCGAGGTCCTCGGTCGGCGCTACCCCGAGGGCCAGGAGGAGCTGGCGCTGCTCTCCGGCTCGGTCGTGCTGCGCTGCCTGCACAACGGCGCCCCGCTGGAGCTTGCGATGAGCGACGACGCGCTGACCGGCTTCCTCGCCTGGCTGGAGGCCGCCCCGCCCGGGCAGAGGGTCAACGTCGCGTAGCGGCGGGACCCTCGGGGTGGGGGCACCCCCGGCCGGACCCTCGGGGTGGGGGCACCCCCGGCCGGACCCTCGGGGTGGGGGCACCCCCGGCCGGACCCTCGGGGTGGGGGCACCCCCGGCCGGAGGCTGGGGGAGGGTCAACGTCGCGTAGCGGCGGACCTCGGGCCGGGGGTTAACGCGGCCTAACCTGGCTCGCTAGTCTTGGCGGCATGGTCAATCTGACGCGCATCTACACCCGTACCGGCGACGACGGCACCACCGCGCTCGGTGACATGAGCCGTACGACCAAGACCGACCCGCGGCTGGCCGCGTACGCCGACACCAACGAGGCCAACGCCGCGATCGGTGTGGCGATCGCCGCCGGCGGGCTCTCCGAGGACGTCGCCGCGGTGCTCACCCGGGTGCAGAACGACCTCTTCGACGTCGGTGCGGACCTGGCCACCCCGGTGGTGGAGGACCCGAAGTACCCGCCGCTGCGGGTGCTGGAGTCCTACATCGACAAGCTGGAGGAGGACTGCGACCGCTACCTGGAGCCGTTGGAGAAGCTGCGCAGCTTCATCCTCCCCGGCGGCACCGCGGGCGCCGCGTACCTGCACCTGGCCTGCACGGTGGTACGGCGGGCCGAGCGGTCGACCTGGGCGGCCATCGACGAGCACGGGGACACCGTCAACCCGCTCACCGCCAAGTACCTCAACCGGCTGTCCGACCTGCTGTTCATCCTGGCCCGTACGGCCAACAAGGAGCAGGGCGACGTGCTCTGGGTGCCGGGCGAGAACCGCTAGGCCGGTCAGGAGTCCCGGCCGACCAGGTGGCCGTTCCCGACGGGGGCGCCGGCCGGGGCCTCCTTGGGCCAGATCGAGTAGCAGGCGGCGACGATCACGTTGACGACGGCCGCGATGCCCAGCCGCAGGTACCAGCCGGTGAAGTCGTCGAAGTGCGCGGCGCCGGCGGAGAGCGGGACCAGCGCGGTGATCAGGGCCAGGGTGATGCCGGCCGAGACCACGGTGCGCCGGCAGATCCGCCACTCGTGGCTGGTCCGCTCGGCGCCGTACTTGGGCGGGCGCTGCGGTTTGGGGCCGCCGGCGAAGCGGTACTGGAAGTGCCGGTCGGCCCAGCGCACCAGCGACGGCCCGTAGCCGATGGAGAAGCCCGCGTAGCTCGCCGCGAGCGCGTGCGTCCAGCTCGCGGTGGCCCCGCCGCGCAGGTCGAGCACGGTGAGCGCGAACAGCGTCAGGTCCACCGCGGGCAGCCCGACCAGCAGGACGGTGCTCAGTGCGCGCCGGCGCAGCAGGTAGCGGGCGGCCAGACCGAGGGCGAGGAGAACCCAGAAGGCGACCTCGGCCGCGAGGATGAGGGTGACGATCATGGTGTACTCCGGGACTCTCGGCGGTGCCTCCAGCCTCCCCGGTGCGGGCGCGCCCGTCATCGTCGCCGAAGGCGAGCCCGGCCTGCATCTTTCGGTGTACGACGGCTCCTCCCCGCACCGGAGCCGGGGGCCCGCCCGGAGATGATCTGATGGGGTGGTGCGCAGACCCACCCTCACCCCGCGGCAGGAGGACCGAGCGATCGCCCTCGGCGGGCTGCTCGGCGGCCTGCTGCTGATCGCGTTCAAGGTGTACGACCACTCCGAGGGCGTCCCGCGCTGGATGGTGCTGCCGCCGCTGCTGGTCACCGCCTGCCTGGAGCTGTTCCGCCGGACCCGTCCGATCCTGACGGTGGCGCTCGGCGGGGTGGTCTTCGCGGTGAGCATCTTCACGGGTGCGCTGATCGCGACCACGATCATGTACACCGACCTGCTCTACGCGAGCGTGCTCTACGGCAACGCCCGGATGTCGCGGATCCTGCACCTGACCGGTGCCGGGTCGGTCGTGGTGCTGAGCAGTCTGGCCTTCCTCTACAGCGACGCCCCCACGGCGCTCGCGGTCGTGGTGATCACCACGCTGATCTTCCTCGGGCCGGTGTGGACCGGCGACCTGGTGCGCAGGCACCGCGAGGAGGCGGAGACCCAGCGGCTTCGGGCCGAACAGACCGCGCTGCTCTCCGAGATGGACCGGCGGGAGGCGGTCGTCGCCGAACGGGCCAGGATGGCAAGGGAGTTGCACGACGTGGTGGCCAACCACCTGTCGGCCATCGCGATCCACGCCACCGGCGCGCAGTCGGTGGCCCGCCGTCAGCGCCGAACCGAGGACGACCCGCTGGTGGAGGTGCTGAGGGTGATCCGGGAGAACAGCGTCCAGGGATTGGCCGAAATGCGCCGCATGATCGGGCTGCTGCGGGACAGCGGCGGGGGAGAGGCCGACGAGTCCTATGCCGCGCCCGACCTGGACGCGGTCGACGCGCTGCTGGCCAAGGCCCGGGCGGCCGGGCAGGACGTCGGGCTGGACTTCGAACTGGAGCAGAGCGGTGAGCGCGGCACGCTGGCGGTGCCGGTCGGGCTGGCGGCGTACCGGATCGTGCAGGAGTCGCTGACCAACACGCTCAAGCACGCCGGTCCGGGGACGGTCCGGGTGCGGCTGGAGTACCTGCCGCGGGAGCTGCGGATCGCCGTGGACAGCCCGTACCGCAGCGGCGCCGGCCAGGCGCTGCCCGGCGCCCGGGCGGGCATGGTGGGGATGCGGGAGCGGGCCGGACTGCTCGGCGGCGACTTCGAGGCCGGCCCGCACGGGGAGCTGTGGAGCGTGCGCGCGGTACTGCCGCGCGCCTTGGTGACCGAGGAAGGCGAGGGCCGGGCATGACGATCCGGGTGCTGGTGGCCGAGGACCAGGCGGCCGTGCGGGCGGCGCTGGTGATGATCCTGAGCGCCGAACCGGACCTGGAGGTGGTCGGACAGGCCGCCGACGGGGAGGAGGCGGTGCGCCTCGCGCTGGAGCTGCGGCCCGACGTCGTCCTGATGGACGTGCAGATGCCCCGGCTGGACGGCGTCTCGGCGACCCGCGAGGTGGTGGCCGCCGGGGCGGCCCAGGTGCTGGTGCTGACCACCTTCGACCTGGACGAGTACGTCTACGGCGCGCTGCGGGCCGGCGCGGCCGGGTTCCTGCTCAAGGACCTGGAGGCGGACACCCTGGTCGAGGGCATCCGCACGGTGGCCCGCGGGGACGGCATGCTGGCGCCCTCGGTGCTCAGGCGGCTGATCGGCACCTTCGCCCGCCCGGACCGCACGGTGGGGCCCGACGCGCGGGCGGCCGTCGCGGCGCTCACCCCGCGCGAGCGGGAGGTGCTGGCGTGCATCGGCGCCGGGCTGTCCAACGGCGAGATCGCGCGGCGGCTGGAGATGGCGGAGGCGACCACCAAGACGCACGTCAGCCGGATCCTGTCGAAGCTGGAGCTGCGCAGCCGGGTGCAGGCGGCGATCCTCGCGCAGGACCTCGGGCTGACGGTCTGATCGGGTGACCAGGTCGGGCACAGATCACACTCTCGAATGGCACCACGCGGGCCTGAAGGGCATTAGAGTCCGCGCATGAGCGACGCGGCTCCGAAGCGGGTGACCCCTGCCCTGAGCCGCCTTCAGGGCCCGCCCAAAGGGCGGCGACGGCATCCGGGAGACCCAGCCATGAGCAATGCGTCCAGCCAGCAGATCGCCGTGATCGGCGCCGGCCTGATGGGGGCCGGCATCGCCCAGGTCTCCGCGCAGGCGGGGCACCCGGTGGTGCTGCGGGACGTCACCGAGGAGGCGCTGCAGCGCGGCCTCGCCGGCATCCGCGCCTCGTACGACAAGTTCGTCGCCAAGGGCCGGCTGACCGCCGAGGACGCCGAGGCGGCGCTCGCCCGGATCACCACCACCACCGACCTGGGCGCGGTCGCCGAGGCCGACATCGTGGTCGAGGCGGTGTTCGAGCAGCTGGAGGTCAAGGAGGGCGTCTTCCGCGAGCTCGACAAGATCGCCAAGGACGGCGCGGTGCTGGCCTCCAACACCTCCGCCATCCCGATCACCCGGATCGCCGCCGCCACCGGGCGCCCCGAGTCGGTCGTCGGCGTGCACTTCTTCTCGCCGGTGCCGCTGATGAAGCTGGTCGAGCTGGTGCGCGGCTACAAGACCAGCGACGCGACGCTGGCCACCGTCCGCGCCTACGCCGAGGGCGTCGGCAAGGACGTCGTGGTGGTCAACCGCGACGTGGCCGGTTTCATCACCACCCGCCTGATCACCGCCCTGGTCGTCGAGGCCGCGAAGCTGTACGAGTCGGGCGTCGCCACCGCCGAGGACATCGACGCGGCCTGCCGCCTCGGCTTCGGCCACCCGATGGGCCCGTTGGAGACCGCCGACCTCACCGGTGTCGACATCCTGCTGCACGCCGCCCACAACATCTACGCCGAGACCCAGGACGAGAAGTTCGCCGCCCCCGAGATCATGGCCCGCATGGTCACGGCCGGTGACCTGGGCCGCAAGAGCGGCCGGGGCTTCTACCCCTACCCGGGCAAGTGATCCGCCGGCTCGGATGAGCAGGGCCGGGCCCGCGATCAGCGCATCGCGGGCCCGCCTCCGAGGGGGCGGGTGAGTTTCCTCACGCCGGGTGCCGCAGACGGGTGATTTGGGCGGTAATCGAGCGTAGGTGTGGGGAGTTACTGCGTATATTCCCTCGGACGAGTGAAGTTGCTTCAGATCTGGCCGGAACCAGCAACCTGCGGACCTGGTTCACCGTCAGATGAGGGGGAACCCGACCCGGCACTGATGCCGCGGCCGGGCCCGGGCGCGGGGCCACGGCCCGCCCGGATGGACACCCCGCCCCCGGACCCGGCGCGGCCGGGGCGGAACGATCCCGTACCAGGCCTGCCAGGCGGAGGAGGAGAGCATGCGCATCACCGGCGACCACACGGCGCTGGCCATCGAAGGCCGCCTCGACGTGCGCACCGCCGCCGACGCCCGTGCCCGCCTGCACCGGGCCGTCGACGGCGGCCGGGGCGACCTCGTCCTGGATCTCGCCCGGCTGGACTTCTGGGACGCCACCGGACTCGGCGTGATCATGGGCACCCACCGCCGGGCCGGCCGGATCGGCCGCCGACTGGTGCTGCGCGCCGTCCCGGCCCAGCTCCAGCGCCTGCTGGTGGCCACCAGGCTGCACCGCATCCTCGCCGTCGAGGGCATCACCGTCGACCACCTCGGTGCGAACCTGCCCGCCCTGGGGCCGGTCCTCTAGCGCCCGGCACCGTCCGGCTCGGCCCGGCACCGTCCGGTCCCGGCGGCGGGCACCGCCCCTGGTCCGGCCGCCGTCCGCGGGCCCGGCCCGGACCGCCGCTGCACGGGTGGGGCCGGATGTGCGAGAGTCTGCCGTCAGAGAATTCGGCCGCCGGAGCCAGGTCCGGCTCCCCCCGGTCTTCGGCCGGGCGGGGGTCCGCCGACCGGAGGCCGGGGGCGTACCCCGGCACGGGAGCGGCCGCACGCAGTCGTCGGCCGAGCATGGGGCGAGGTAGAACGTGGGACAGCCATCCGGTGAGTTCCGGCAGGAGGCCGTACGCACCCGGGGCGGTGAGCTGGTCTCCGGCGGCCTGCTGGTGAGCGTCGGCACCCCGGACGGCTCCGAGGTGCGCCCCTGCCCCGAGGAGTGGCGCCCCCGCCCCCGCCGGATCGAGCGCAGCGAGCCCGCCCGCGGCCCGGTCGGCGGCCCCGGCCGCGCCGTCGGACCGCTCGCCCTCGGCGCCGGGGCGGCCGACCTGCCGCTGCTGGACCGCGAGGCCGACATCGCCCAGCTGCTCGGCCTGCTCGCCGAGGGCCGCTCGATACGCCTGGTCGGCCAGGCCGGCTCGGGCCGCAGCGCCCTGCTGTCGGCGGTCGCCGAGGCGGCCGGGGACATCGCCCCCGGCGGCGTCGTCCAGCTCTGCGGTCACCGCCGCACCGCGGCCGACCTGCTCCAGGACCTCTTCGCCGCCACCCACCACGCCCCCGGCTACCGGCCCGACCCGGGGCAGCTCGCCGAGCACCTGGCCAGGGTCGGCGCGGTCGTGGTGGTCGACGAGGTCGAGTGCGTCGGCCCCGAGCTGGAGCAGCTGCTCGCCGCGGCCCCCGACTGCGCCTTCCTGCTCTCCGTCACCCCGGACAGCCCCGCGCTGCCGCTCGACTCCCGGCTGCAGGACCACCTGGTGGCCGGGCTCTCCCGGTCCGCCTGCCTGGCGCTGGCCGCCCGGCTGGCCGGCCGGGCGCTGGACCCGTCCGAGAAGGCCTGGGCGGTCGACCTCTGGTTCGAGTCCGAGGGCCTGCCGCTGCGCTTCGTCCAGGCCGCCGCGCTGCTGCGCCAGCGGGACGTCGCGGTGGACGCGCTGGTGGCCGCCGAGGAGGACCGGCTGGGTGTCTTCGGCGCGGTCGAGGAGCCGGTCCAGCACCCCGACCCGGCGATCCGCGAGGGCGAGCTGCGCGGCACCTTCCCGCTGCCCTCCGTCGCCGAGAGCGCCTCACCCGCCGTCCGGCTCGCCGAGGGGCTCAGTGAGCCCGCCCAGGCCGTGCTGCGGCTCGCCGTGGCACTCGGCGGCGAGTGCCCGACGGCGCCCCACCTGCCCGCGCTGATCGACGTGGGCCAGGGCGAGAGCGCCCTGCACGAACTCGCCGACTGCGGGCTGGCCGTCTCCATCGGCGGCCACCACCGGCTCACCTCGGGCGCGTTGGAGCTGCTCGCCCCGCACTGGCCGGCCCGTCGCAGCATCGACGGCGCCGCCCAGCACTTCGCCTGGTGGGTCGGGCACAGCTCGGTCTCCACCCGGCAGATCGCGGCCGAGGCGGAGGTGGTGATCGGCGTACTGCTGGCCGACGCCGCCGCCGGGCGCGACGGCTCGGTGCTGCGGCTGGCCCGGGCGGCCGCCCCCGCGCTGGCGCTGTCGCTGCGCTGGGGGGCCTGGGAGCAGGCCCTGCAGCTCGGTCTGGAGGCCGCCCGCCGGAGCGGCTCGCGCGGCGACGAGGCTTGGTTCCGCCACGAGTTGGGCGTGTTCGCGATCTGTGCGCGGGAACCGGCCCGCGCGATGGCCGACCTGGAGGCCGCACTGGCCCTGCGGGCCGCGCTGGGCGAGCCGCGGGGGGCCGTCGCGGCCCGTCGGATGCTCGACCTGCTGCGCGCCGACGGGCGTCAGCTGCCCGCGGCCGGGTCGGTCGGCCAGGCCTCGCCCCGGCGGCCCGTCATCCGGGCCATCGCGCAGGTGCCGTGGCGTTTCAAGAGCACCCCGGGAACGGCCGGCGGCACCCGGCGGACGGTGATCGCCGCCTCGGCGGCCGTGCTGGCGCTGGGAGTGCTCGGGACGGCGGTCGCGATGAGCGTCACCGGCTCGGAGAAGCCCGGCGGCGACCCGCACATCAGCACCGAGGACGGCTCGGGCCTGCCCGCGGGCCTGCCGACGCCCCGCCCGAGCCTCAGCCCCGGCGCGACGGCCTCCGGCGGCACGCAGGACCCGGCCGCCCCGGCCGAGGAGCAGTCGAGCCCGGAGGCCTCGGCGAGCAGCGGCGGACCGTCGCACTCGCCCTCGGCCTCGCCGTCGAAGAAGCCCGGCAAGTCGCCGACCGCCACGGCGAGCACCCCGCAGTCCCCGGATCCGGGCCAGTCGCCGCCTCCGGCCGGCGGCGCGGTCGGCGGCGGTGCGGCGGGTGGCGGGGCGGGCGGCAACCCGCCGCCGCCCGGTGGTTCGGGAGGCGGCGGCAACGGCGGGGCCGGTGGGACCGGCGGCAACGGTGGGACGACGGGTGGCGGCGCGGCCGCCGGCGGTACCGGCACCTCGCCGTCGCCCTCGCCGTCCACGGCGAGCACCCCGCCCTCCAGCAGCCCCAGCTCCACGCCCAGCACGACGCCGTCGGGCACGGGCAGCCCGACCGCGTCCGGATCGCCGTCCTGACGCGGTCGGGGACCGGTCAGAACAGCTTGAGCTTGTCGTCGTCGATGCCGCGCAGCTCGTCGTAGTCCAGCACCACGCAGCCGATGCCCCGGTCGGTGGCCAGGACGCGGGCCTGGGGCTTGATCTCCTGCGCGGCGAAGACGCCCTTCACCGGGGCGAGCAGCGGGTCGCGGTTGAGCAGCTCCAGGTAGCGGGTGAGCTGCTCGACGCCGTCGATCTCGCCGCGCCGCTTGATCTCGATGGCGACGGTCGCGCCGTCCGAGTCGCGGCACAGGATGTCGACCGGGCCGATCGCGGTCGGGTACTCGCGGCGGATCAGCGACCAGCCTGCGCCGAGCACCTCCATCCGGTCCGCGAGCAGCTCCTGGAGGTGGGCTTCGACGCCGTCCTTGATCAGACCCGGGTCCACCCCGAGTTCGTGGGAGGAGTCATGCAGCACCTCCTCCAGCGTGATGATGAGCTTCTCGCCGGCCTTGTTCTCCACCGTCCAGACCCCGTCGGCCTCCTTGAGGACGCACGGCGGGGACATCCAGTTGAGCGGCTTGTAGGCGCGGTCGTCGGCGTGGATGCTGACGCTGCCGTCGGCCTTGACCAGGATGAGCCTGGTGGCGGAGGGCAGATGGGCGGAGAGCCGACCGGCATAGTCGACTGAGCAGCGGGCAATTACGAGACGCACGGTCGACCACGCTAGCCCACCGGGGCCAGTTGATGCGATTCCGCGACGGCCGGGTGAAGAAACCGCGAACCCGACGAACATGGATGTTCGGCGGTTCGACGATTGCCCGCCACGCTCTGGCGCCCACACCCATAGGTAGCTACCGTGTGTGACGGCACGATTGCGGGGCCGCTGTCAACGGGGATGGAGACGGCAGATGAACGATCCGACGGGATCAGGCCATTCTGGTGCAGTGAGTCGTATTTCCGGAGCAATCCGAAGGAACCACCGGCCTCGTCCACGGATGGCTGCCACGCTGTTGTGAGCGGTTGACGCCCTGTGCCCAACCGCCTCCGCACGGTGCCGGAAACAGCCGTCCGACGGCGTTCCGGACACCACGCGCGATCGCCCACCCTCACCCTCAGCTTGGACAACGCAGAACCACCCGGGCGCCGCGCGGGTGGACCGCGAGAGGAGAATCCATGTCGCTCGACGTCTCACCGGCCCTGCTGGAGAAGGCCGAGCGGGGCGAGGTCGACGAGCGGGAATTCGTCGACTGCGTCCGCGTCTCCCTGCCGTACGCCTGGGAGCTGATCAGCTCGCTGGTCGCCCAGGCGAAGGTCGACGGCACCGACTTCGCCGACAACCAGGTACCGCCGCCCAGCGAGCAGGCCCGCGGCCAGCTCCTCCGGGCCCTCGCCAGCGACGCGATCCGGGGCGCCCTGCAGCGCCACTTCGGCGTCCGGCTGGCTTTCCAGAACTGTCACCGGGTGGCGGTGTTCCTGCCGTCGGACGCCAACGAGGCGCGTTTGCAGCGCTTCACGTCCGTCCGGGAGCAGCTGCTCAACCAGTCCGACGAACTGCGGGACTGCTGACCGGCCGCCAGGCCGGTCGGATCGCAGGACGCCACCGGGCCGCCCCGCCCCCGCCGAGACGTCGCCCGATCGGGACGTCGAGGGGGAGGGGCGGCCCGGGCCGTCGCAGAACCGTTCCGGCGCGGCGACGGCGGCCTCCACAGGTGTCAGCCCAGCTGCGGCAGGACCTCGGAGCCGAGCCGGGCGATGTTCTGCAGCGTCGCCTCGCGATCACCGCTGCCCTCGGCGAGCAGGGCGAAACGGCGGATGCCGGTCCGCTCGGCGGTCGCCAGCAGGCGGTCGGCGCACTGCTTCGGCGTGCCCACCGCGTGCAGGTCGCAGAGCAGTTCGGTGTACTCGTGCGGGTCGCGCATCTTGCGCTCCCGGCCGTCCACCGTGCGGTGCGCGCCGAGCCCGTACTCGAACCAGCCCGGCATCGAGCGCAGCAGGGTGGCCCGGGCGGCCGAGGTCCGGTCGTCGACCTGGGCCACACCGGCCGCCACGTGCTGCCGGTTCACCCGGCGCAGCTGCTCCTCGCTGCGCCCGGCGGCCAGCCAGGCGGCCCGGTACAGCTCCAGCATTCGCAGCTTGTCCTCGTCCCCGGAGTGCATCCCGAGCAGCATCGGCAGGCCGCGCTCGGCGGCGAGCCGGACCCCGCCGGGGGAGGTGCAGGCGACCACCACCGGCGGGCCCGCCACCGGGCGCCCGGCGGGCGTGAGTTCCCCGTCCGCGGCGTCGGCGTCCTTGCGCTGGCGAGGGAACCGCGGCAGCGCGCCCTGGTCGCCGAGACCCAGCCAGGAGCCGAGCTCGGGGCGGCGGGCCGGTTCGGACGCCCGGGGCACCACGGCCACCTCGGGGAAGTCGAACTGCGGCCCGTCCCCGCCCACCCGGGAGCCGCGCAGCCAGCGCAGCAGCAGGTCCAGCCGCTCCGGGAACCCCTGCTCGAACGCGTCCACGCCGCCGCCGAAGACGGCCAGGTCGATCCACGGCCCGCCGCGTCCGACGCCGAGCGTGAACCGCCCGTCGGAGGTGAGGTGCAGCAGCGCGGCCTGCTCGCCGAGCGTCACCGGGTGGGCGGTGGACAGCACGCTGACGGCCGTTCCGACGCCGATCCGACGAGTCCGGCCGAGCAGCAGCGCGGCGAGCGTGGCGGCGTTCGGGCAGACCCCGTAGGGGACGAAGTGGTGTTCGGCCAGCCAGACGGAGTCCAGCCCGGCGCGCTCGGCCTCGACGGCGGCCCGCACGGTGCGGTCCAGCGCCTCGCCGTGGGTCTGTCCGGGGAACTGCGCCGAGAGCAGGAAGGCGCCGACCCGGACGGGAGCGGTGTCGGCGGGCAGCGCGGCCGCCCGCTCGGGTACGGGCAACGGGGTGCCGGGGGTGGCGGTCACCGGGGCGTGCGGCACCGGGCCGGGGGCGGGCGGACGCACCCCGACGGGTCGTCGGGCCTCGGCGCGGGCACTGGTCTTGGTCATCGATGGGCCTCCTCGGGTGCGCGCAGGGTCTGCGGGCCCCGCCTGTCCCCTCGTGAGTAACCGATGTCATGTGCCAATGGCACGCCGAACCACCAATTTCCCAGAAGATCGGGTGGATATCACGGGAAACACCGGAGCTCCGGGCGATGCCGTGATAGAGGCCCGGGAGATCGGATTCCGGCCGTAGGCTGGGATGGTTCCGCGCCCCCGCAGAAAGGTAGCCAGCCGTGCCGCGCCGCAACCGGATCAAGATCGCAGCCGACCACGAGGCCGCGGAGCCGGCACCCCCGCTCGGGGGCTCGCTGCGCCGCACCGAGAACTACCAGGGCGAGGAGTGGGTGGTCCAGACGGTGGCCGGGACGGCCGGCCGTCACTACCGCTGCCCGGGCTGCGACCAGGAGATCCCGCCGGGCGTCGGGCACGTGGTGGCCTGGCCGATGCACGGCGCCGGGGTGGACGACCGCCGGCACTGGCACCGGGCCTGCTGGGGCGCCCGGGAGCGGCGGGCCTCCAACATCCAGCGCGGCCGCGGCGCCCCCCGCTACTGAGCGGCGCCACGGCCGCGCTCCGGCGCGGACCGGTCAGGCGTCGCGGTTCTTCAGCACCAGCGCGCCGCCCACCAGTGCGGCGAGGGTCCAGGCCAGGCAGATGGTGAAGCCGGTCCACGGTCCGTAGGGCTGGCCGTGCTGCTCGTACACCAGCAGCATCCGGGAGCCCGCGTAGTCGGGGAAGTAGTGGGCCAGCGTCTTGACCTTCGGCACCGCCGAGAGGATCGGCGAGAGCAGGAAGAAGAACGGCACCAGCACACCCAGCGCCAGGGTCTGGTTGTGCAGCATCGCGGTGACGCCGGCCGAGAACAGGCAGAGCATCGTCAGGTACAGCGCCGCGCCGAACACCGCGCGCAGCACGTTCGGGTCGCCCAGGCCGGTGGAGTGGTCGCCGAGCAGCGCCTGGCCGACGAAGAACGTGATGAACGCGGTGACCAGGGAGACCGCCAGGGCCAGTGCGCCGAGCACCACGGCCTTGCCGGCCAGCAGGGTGCCGCGCTGCGGCACGGCGGCCAGGGTGACCCGGATCATCCCGCTGCTGTACTCGTTGCCGACGGCCAGCACGCCGAAGACGATGATGGCCAGTTCGCCGAGGATGATGCCGGAGAAGGCGGTGCCGGTGGCGTCGAAGGGGGTGTCCTCGTCGCCCCGGAACTCGCTGAAGTTGTTGTTGGTGAGCAGGGACAGCAGCGCGCCGACGCCGAGGGTGATCACGAAGGCCAGCGCGAGCGTCCAGACCGTCGAGCGGACACTGCGGATCTTGGTCCACTCGGAGCGCAGGACCGCGGGGAAGGACGCCATCTCAGTTCTCCTCCTGCCGGACCGTCGCCGGCTGCTTCACTGCCGCGTCCTGCCAGCCGGCGCCCCAGGTGCCGGGGGCCCCGGCCGCGTCGCGGCCCTCGCCGTCGCCGGCGTGGTACTCCACCGAGTCGGCCGTCATCTGCATGAACGCCTCCTCCAGCGAGGCCTGCTGGGGGCTGAGCTCGTGCAGCACGACGCCGTGGCCGGCGGCGAGCTCGCCGAGTCGGGCGAGGTCGCCGTCGACCACCTCCAGGGAGCCGTCCGGACCTGGTTCGGACCGCAGCCCGGCGCCGGCCAGCGCGTCCAGCAGCAGCTCCGGCTGGGGGGTGCGCAGCCGGACGGCGGAGCGGGAGTTGCGCCGGATGAACTCGGCCATCGGCAGGTCCGAGAGCAGCCGGCCGCGGCCGATGACGACCAGGTGGTCGGCGGTGACGGCCATCTCGCTCATCAGGTGGGAGGAGACGAAGACCGTCCGGCCCTCGCCCGCGAGGCGCTTCATCAGGTTGCGGATCCAGAGGATGCCCTCCGGGTCCAGTCCGTTGACCGGCTCGTCGAACATCACGATCTCCGGGTCGCCGAGCAGCGCGGAGGCGATGCCGAGGCGCTGGCCCATGCCGAGCGAGAAGCCCCGGGCGCGCTTGCGGGCCACCGGGGTGAGCCCGACCAGGGCGAGCACCTCGTCCACCCGCCGGGTGGGGATGCGGTTGCTCTGGGCGAGCCAGAGCAGGTGGTCGCGGGCGGTGCGGCCGGGGTGGACGGCCTTGGCCTCCAGCAGCGCCCCGATGTACTTGAGCGGCTCGCTGAGCTGTCCGTACCGCTTGCCGTCGATGGTGACGCGGCCGCCGGTGGGCCGGTCGAGATCGAGGATCATGCGCATGGTGGTGGACTTGCCCGCACCGTTGGGGCCGAGGAAGCCGGTGACCACGCCCTGCGGCACCTGGAAGCTCAGCCGGTCCACGGCGAGGGTCTTGCCGTAACGTTTTGTCAGGTCGTGCAACTCGATCATTCGGACTCCCTTACTCTCCGTCAGGCTATGACAAAGCGGACATGGCGGCCCGCTGAGTGCGCCCGCCGGGCGTGCCGAACTACGGTGGGGCCATGACCCAGCTCCCCTCCGCACTGTCGGTCCGCGAGAGCGGTACCGGAATGCCCCTCGTGCTGTTGCACGCCTTTCCGCTCAACGCCTCGATGTGGAGCGCCCAACTCGACGGGCTGCCCGGTCTGACCGGTGACGAGGCCCGGGTGCTCGCCCCCGACCTGCGCGGCTTCGGCGGCACCGAGCTGGGTGCGGACGAGCCCTCGCTGGACGCGGTCGCCGACGACATCGCGCTGCTGCTGGACGCGGCCGGGATCGACCGGGCGGTGCTCGGCGGACTGTCGATGGGCGGGTACGTGGCGCTGGCCTTCGCCCGCCGCCACCCGCAGCGGCTGGCCGGCCTGCTGCTGGCGAACACCAAGGCCACCGCGGACGCGGACCAGGCCCGGGCCAACCGGGAGCGGATCGCCACCGCGGTGCTCGCCCGGGACAGCGTCCGGCTGCTGCTCGACGAGCGGATGGCGGCCGGTCAGCTCGGACCGGACTCCGGGCACCTGCTCGACCGCGTCCAGGGGATGATCGCCGCGGCCCCTCCGGCGTCCGTCGCCTGGGCACAGCGGGCGATGGCGGCCCGGCAGGACACCCTGGAGGTGCTGGCCGGGGTGCGGGTGCCGGTGGCCGTCGTGGTGGGCTCCGAGGACGCCCTGACGCCGGTCTCGGAGGCCGAGCGGATGGTCCGGGCGCAGCCGGCGGCCGAGCTGACCGTCGTCCCCGGGGTGGGCCACCTGAGCGCGCTGGAGGCCCCGGAGGAGTTCAACGCCGCCGTGCGCGGACTGCTGGCGAGGGTGGCGGGATGACGGAGGACGCGGCCGGCTGGGACTTCTCGGCGCTGCAGGTGACCGGTCGGATGCCGGTCACCAACCGCAGCGAGGAGCTGGTCGAGCTGACCCTGGAGCCGCTCGGCGAGGACTACTGGATGCGGCCGGGCGAGACCTTCATCGTCACCTCGTACGGGGACTACGGCTCGGGGCACCCCTTCGAGGTGCAGTACTGGCCGGACTCGGTCTCGGTCTGGTGCACCTCGTGGTTCGGCACCGTCTCGGACGACGACGGGAACCAGCTGAGCTGCGGCCACCAGCGGCCGGACGGGGCCTACCCCCGGTGAGCCGGGCCCGGCCGGTCGGCGGCCCCTGACGGAGCAGCACCACGGGCCCCCACCCCGGAGGGTGGGGGCCCGTGGCGGCGGCGTCAGCGCGACTGCTGGGCGGGCACGCCCATGGTGTCGTCGTTCGGCAGCGAGGCGGCGGCCACGGCCGCGCCGGTCAGCGTCGCCAGCATCTCGCGGACGTTGGTCAGCTGGGCGTTGATGCTGTCGCGGCGGTTGGTGAGCGCCGCCAGCTCGCGCTCGGACTCGCTGCGGATGCGGTCGGCCTTGGCGTTGGCGTCGGCCACGATGTCCTCGGACTGGCGCTGGGCCGTCTCGACGGTCTGACGGGCGCGGCGCTCGGCGTCGGTGCGCAGCTTCTCGGCCTCCAGGCGCAGCTGCTCGGCCCGGTGCTCGATCTCGGCCAGGCGCTTCTCGGCCTTGGCCTGACGGGCGGCCAGGTCCCGCTCGGACTGCTCCCGGCGCTTGGCCAGGTTGGTCTCGAACTCCAGCGCGGCCTGGGCGGCCTTGGTGCGGGTCTCCTCGAAGAGGGCGTCCGCCTCCTCACGCTTGTTCTGGGCGTCCTTGTTGGCCTCGGCGCGCAGCTGGGCGCTGTCGCTCTTGGCCTTGTCGACGATCCGCAGACCCTCGTCCTCGGCCTTGGCCTTGCGGTCCTTGGCGTAGTTCTCGGCCTCGGTGCGGACCTGCTGGGCGGCGGCCTCGGCGAGCTCGCGGTGCTGCTCGGCGGCGCGGTGCGCCTCGTCGCGCAGGTCCTTGGCCTCCTCCTCGGCCAGCCGCAGGATCTTCTCGACCCGGGCGCCGAGACCGGCGTAGGAGGGCTCCGCCTCGGTGACCGCCGCCTGAGCGGTCTGGGTCTCCAGGTGGAGTTCCTCGATGCGCTTCTCCAGCGCGCTGATCCGGGTCAAGGCACTGTCACGGTCGGCCACCAGCTTGGTGATCCGCTCGTCGACCTGGGCACGCTCGTACCCACGGCGCACCAGGTCGAAGCCGTGAGGGGAGTGACTGTCGCTCATGGGGTTCTGGGCTTCCTGTCGTCAAACCGCTGAGGTGGTTGAGGGAATCCTGACACGGTACCGGAGTGTCGTCGGCGAAATGCCGATGCATCGCGGAGAATGTCCGCTCAATCGGGTGGTGCGCCACCGGAGCGATTGCCACCCGACCGGGGTGAGCCAACTCCGGCACCGGCCTTGGCACCCCCGTCCTTCTTGGTGTTGCTTCCCCCGTTGGCCGGTGCGGCCGGTGACGGCGCCTCGAAGGCCTCCAGGGCGGACAGCACGTCCTGCACCCTGGAGATCTCGGTGTTGATGTCCTTGCGGCGGCGCACCAGTTCGTCCAGTTCGCGGCGGCCCTCGTCGGTGACCCGCTTGGCCTCGGTGCGGGCCTCGGCGAGCAGCCGCTCGGCCTCCGACTTCGCCAGCTCGATCTGCTCGTCGGCGGCCTCGTCGGCGCCCCGCAGCCGCTTCTCCGCCTCGGCCGAGGCGGATTCGAGCCGCTCCTCGGCGTCGTCCTGGGCGGACTTCAGCTTGGCCTCGGCCTTGATGATCAGGGCCTCGGCGCGGTCGGTGGAGTCGGCGAGCTTGGTCTCCGCCTCCTTGAGCAGGCCCTCCGCCTTGCGGACGGCGGAGATCCGGACCTTGCTGGCCTCGGCGGACGCCTCCGAGGTCAGTTCGTTGGCACGGTCCTCGGCGGCCGCGACCAGCGCCGCCGCGCGCTCCTCGGCCTCGGCGACGGCGGCCACCGCCTGCTCCTCGGCCTCGGTCAGCTGCTCCTGGGCGGCCGTCACCAGCGCGTCCACCCGCTCGCCGGCCGACTTCATGGCCTGCGCGTTCTCCTTGCGGGCCCGCTCGTGCAGCGCCTCCACCTCGGCGTCGGTGCGCTCGCGCAGCTCCTCGGCGCGCTCGCGGATCGCGGTGGCGTCCCGGCGGGCCTCGGAGAGCAGCGCGTCGGCGTCGGCCCGGCCCTTCTCGACCTCGGCCTGGCCGGCGGCCTCGCCGGCCGCGACCAGCCGGTCGGCCTCCTTGCGGGCGGCCGCGACCATCGCGTCCGCCTGCTCCTCGGCGGCGGCGGTGGTGGCCAGCGCGGTGGTCTGGGCGTCCTCGCCGAGCGCCTCGGCGTCCGCGAAGGCCTTCTCCAGAACGGAGTTGGCCTTCTCGCGGGTGGCCCGGTCGAACTGCTCGGCGGCCTCGCGGGTGTCGGCGTCGAAGGCGTCGGCGCGGGCGTGGGTCGCGGTGTCGTAGTCGTCCGCGAGGGTCCGGGTGGCCAGCGCGTACTCCTCGGCCTCGGCCCGCAGCGAGGCGGCGAAGTCCTCGGCCTCGGCGATCGCGGCGGCGGCCCGCTCGTCGGCGGCGGCCACCGTCCGGGCGGCCAGTGCCTCGGCCTCGGCGCGCAGCCGTTCGGCGGACTCCTGGGCGGCCCGGAGCTCGTCCTCGGCGCCGGCCCGCAGCCGCTCGTCGTAGGCCTGCGCCTCGGCGCGCCGGCGGCCCAGTTCGGCCTCGGCGGCCTCGCGCTCGGCGGTGAGCTCCAGGTCGGTCTGCTCGCGCAGCGCGGCGACCTCGGCGGCGGTCCTGGCCCGCAGGTCGGCGGTCTCCCGGTCGGCCAGGGCGCGCTGCTCGGCGGTCTCCCGGTCGGCGGTGTCGCGCTGCTCGGTGGTCTCGCGGTCGGCCAGGGCGCGCAGTTCGGCGCTCTCGCGCTCGGCGGTGTCGCGAAGCTCGGCGGCGTCCTGCTCGGCCTGCTCGCGGAGCTCGGCGGCCTCGCGTTCGGCGGTGGCCTTGAGAGCGGCGATCTGCTGGGAGGCGGCCTCGTGCATCCCGGCCACCGACTGGCGGACCTCGGCGGCGTCGTCCTCGGCGGTGGAGACCAGCGCGGCCCCGGCGGCGCGGGCGGCGTCGGTCAGCTCGTCGGCGTCGGTGCGGGCCTGTTCCAGCACCGCGTCCGCCTCGGTGCGGGCCTGCTCCAGCACCGTGTCGGCCTCGGCGCGCACGGAGTCGGCGGTGGCCCGGGCCTCGGACAGCTCCCGGCCGGCCTCGGCGCGGACGGTCGCGGCCTGCTCGTTGGCGAAGGCCAGCTCGGCCTCGGCCTTCTCGCGCAGCGCCCGGGCGGCCTGCCGGGACTCGGTCTGCCGCTCCTCGGCGGCGGTCCGGGCGGCCTCCAGCGCCTGCTCGGCCTCGGCGTGCAGCCGGGTCGTCTCGGCGGTGGTGCGCTCGGTGAGTTCGGCGGCGGTCTGCTCGGCCTCGGTGCGGACGCGGTCGGCGTGGGCGTCGGCGGCCTCGCGCAGGGCGGTCGTCTCGGCGGCCGTGCGCTCGGTGAGCTCCGCCGCGGCGGCCTCGACGGACTCCCAGCGGGCGGCGGTCTCGGCGGTGGTGCGCTCGGTGAGTTCGGCGGCGGTCTGCTCGGCCTCGGTGCGGACGCGGTCGGCGTGGGCGTCGGCGGCCTCGCGCAGGGCGGTCGTCTCGGCGGCCGTGCGCTCGGTGAGCTCCGCCGCGGCCTGCTCGGCCTGCTCACGGGCGGTCCGAGCGGCGGCCAGCTGTTCGGCGCTCTCCTCGCGCTCGCGAAGCAGCCCGGCGGCGGCCTCCTCGTGCTCGCGCCGGCTCTCCTCGCGCAGCGCGTTCGCGGCGGCCTCGGCCTCACCGCGCACCCGGGCCAGCTCGGCGTCGGTCTCGGTCCGCAGCCGCTCGGCGGCGGCCACCGCGGCGTCGCGGACGGCCGCGGCCTGCGCCTGTGCGTCGGAGCGCACCGCCTCGGCGGCGGCGCCGGCCTCGGCGCGCACCCGCTGGTCGAAGTCGGCGGCCTCGCGGCGCAGCTCGGCGGTCTCCCGCTCGGCGGCGGCCCGGTTCTCGGCGGCCGCGGCCTTGGCGGCGGCGAGGGCGTCCTGGCCCTGCTGCTCGGCGGTGGCGGTGATCTTCCCGGCCTCGGCGCGGGCCCGGGTGAGGGTCTGCTCGGCCCGCCCCTGGGTCTCGGCGGCCTGCTCCTTGGTCTGGGCGCGCAGCCGCTCGATCTCGCCGGCGGCGCCCGCCCGCAGCTCGTCCGCGTCGGCCTTGGCCCTGGTGAGCAGCTCCTCGGCGCTCTTCGCCGACTCCTCGATCTGCACGACGGCCTGGCGGCGGGCCTCGCCGCGCACCCGGTCGGCCTCGGCGGCGGCCTGGGCGCGCAGCTCCTCCGCCTCGGCGCGCAGCCGGGCGGCCTCGTCCTGCATCTGCTGCATCCGCTCGCGGATGCCGGCCGCGTCGTCCAGGGCGGCGTTCTGGGCCTGCTCGACGGCGGCCTGGGCCTGCTCGCGCAGGCGCTCGGCCTCGGCGGCGGCCTCGGAGCGGATCCGCTCCGCCTCGGCGGCGGCCTCGCCGCGGGTGGTCTCGGCGTCCTGGTCGGCCCGGGCGAGCACCTCCTCGGCGGTCTTGGCGGCCTTGGCGAGGTGGACGGTGGCGTCCTTGGCGCCGGCTGCCCGGCCCTCCTCGTGGGCCTCCCCGCGCAGCTGCTCGGCGGCGGACTCGGCCTGGGCGCGCAGCTCGGCGACGTCCCGTTCGGCCTGGGCCCGCAGCTCGGCGATGGCCGCCTCGGCCTCCGCGCGCAGCTGGCCGGCCACCGACTCGGCGGTGGCGCGCAGCCGCTCGCTCTCCTCGGCGGCGGCGGCCCTGGCCGCCTCGGCCTCGGCCTGCTTGGTGGCGGCCTCGGCCTTGAGGGCCTCGGCCTCCTTGGTGGCGTGGGCGACCATCCGGGCGACCTCGGCCCGGGCGGTCTGCGAGCGCTGCTCGCTGGCGGCCTCGCCGTCGGCGACCTTGCGCTCGGCGGCGGCCTCGGCGTCGGCCTGCAGCTGCTCGGCGGCGACCTCGGCCTGGGCGCGCAGCTCGGTGGCCTCCCGGCGGGTGCGCTCGGCCTCGGCGATCGCCTCGCCGCGCAGCCGCTCTATCTCGGCCTGGGCGTGGCCGAGGGCCTCCTCGGCGCGGGCCTGCTCGGCGGCGGCCTGCTCCTTGAGCCGGCCGATCTCAGCATGGGCGGCGGTGAGCTGCTGCTCGGCGGCGGCGTGCGCGCCGGCCAGCTGCTGTCGGGCCTCGCCGCGGGCGGCGTTGACGTCGGCGGCGGCCTGCGCGCTGGCCTGCTGGGCCTGCTCGGAGGCGGCCCGCAGCAGGCGCTCGGCGTCGCTCTGGGCGCGCTGGAGGGCGGCCTCGGCGGCGGCCTGGGCCTCGCCGCGGGCGGCGTCGACATCGGCCGCGGTCTGGGCACGGGCGTGGTCGGAGAGGGCGGAGGCCTCCGCGCGGGCGGCGGCCATCAACCGGTCGGCCTCGGCGCGGGCCTCCTGGAGCAGGCGCTGGGCCTCCTGCTCGGTACCGGCCCTGGTCTGCTCGGCCCAGTTGACGTTCTCGTTGACGTGCTGCTCGGCGCTGCGGCGGAGCTCGACGAGCTCCTCCTCCAGCTGGCGGCGGCGCGCGGTGAGCTCGGCCTCCAGGCGGGCGGTGCGCTCGGCGGCCTCGGCCATCAGCCGCTGGGTGGCCGCCTGGGAGTCGCGAAGCTGTCGCTCGGCGTCGGCGCGCAGCTGCTGGGCCTGCATCTCGGCGGTGCGGAGCATCTGCTCGGCCTGGCCGGAAACGGCGTCGAAGGCGCGCGGCTGGGCGAGCATGCGACGGGATTCGTGCAGCTTGGCCCGGAGCACCTCCACCTGATAGGCGAGGTCCTCGGCATGCTCGACTGACTTGTCCCGCTCCTTCCGAGTCCGATCCATCTCGGCCTCGAACTGGGAGAGGTGATCGTCAACCTCGTAGCGGTCGTAGCCCCGCACTCCGCGGTCCCATCCATCTCCTGGTCGCGTCCTCGACCCGGCCGTTCCCGGGCTCCCGTGGTCCGGGGCCCGCGTCCGACTGGTCCTTGCATCCGCGGCCGGTGGACACCCCCAACAAGTCTGGGGAGGCCCGCCACGGTCGTCGGAGTCCTGGGTACGGGAGCGCGGTGGTTCCGCGTTCCCCCGTCCGGGTGGACTCCTGGGCGAACTCTTGCCTTGTGGAGAATGGTGACAGATCCGAACTGCGACTGTTCAGCCGTGCCCGCGTAATGGACTCCCCTGCGACGGGCCGACCACCGGAGGGCGGACAGGCCTGTCATCGGCCGTGCCCGTCGTCTCCGTCCCCCGGAGTCTTCGCGCACCTGGGCATTGTAGTGGGAGCGCCCGGCGGGGGAATGGCCGCGTAGGTGTTTTCCGGGCGCGGGGCGACATTACTGACGGGTCATGACGAGCCGGACGCCTCGGCGGGTGCCGTCCGGGGACGGCACCCGCGCCCCGGGGGGAGGGCGGTCAGTGCTCGCCGGGCTCGGCGGAGGTGACCAGCTCGGTCAGGACGCCGCCGCAGTCCTTGGGGTGCAGGAAGGTGATCCGCGAGCCCATCGAGCCGATCCGCGGCTGCTCGTAGAGGACCCGGACGCCCTTGCCGCGGATGGCCTCGGAGTCGCCGTCCACGTCGGCGGTCCCGAAGGCGATGTGGTGGACGCCCTCGCCGTTCTTGTCCAGCCACTTTGCGACGGTGGAGTCCGGCCGGGTGGGCTCCAGCAGCTGGAGGTAGGAGGCGCCGCCGTCGCCGGTGTCGTTGATCTTGAGCATGGCCTCGCGCACCCCCTGCTCCTCGTTGACCTCGCTGTGGAACACCTCGAAGCCGTAGGTGGCGCGGTAGAACTCGACCGTCTTGTCGAGGTCGAAGCAGGCGATGCCGATGTGGTCGATACGGGTCAGCACGGTGACCTCCGGGTGCGAGCGGGCAGCGGACGGCAACAGTGCAGCGCATGCGGCCGGAGCGCGCCAGTCTCCCTGGTGCGAGCCTGCTCACACGGCCGGGGTTCACCCGGATCGTCCTGACACGGTGTTGACTGGACAGTGCCAGTGCGCTCGATCACACCGTCGCTCCGGTGACGGGCGGGTAACAGGTCAGTACATTGAGCGGCATCCTCACCTGGCCACGACGTGCGAAGGGGCCCGTCCCATGACCAACACCACCTCTGTGATCGTTGCCGGTGCAAGGACCCCGATGGGGCGCCTGCTCGGTTCACTCAAGGGCTTCACCGGTGCCGAGCTCGGCGGCTTCGCGATCAAGGCGGCCCTGGAGCGGGCCGGTGTCACGGGTGACCAGGTCCAGTACGTGATCATGGGCCAGGTGCTGCAGGCCGGCGCCGGCCAGATCCCGGCCCGCCAGGCGGCCGTCAAGGCCGGCATCCCGCTGAACGTCCCGGCGCTCACCATCAACAAGGTGTGCCTCTCCGGCCTCGACGCGATCGCGCTGGCCGACCAGCTGATCCGGGCCGGCGAGTTCGACATCGTGGTGGCCGGCGGCCAGGAGTCCATGACCAACGCCCCGCACCTGCTGCCGAAGTCCCGCGAGGGCTACAAGTACGGCGCGATCGAGCTGCTGGACGCCATGGCGTACGACGGCCTCACCGACGCCTACGAGAACATCCCGATGGGCGAGTCCACCGAGAAGCACAACGCCCGGCTGGGCATCCCGCGCGAGGCCCAGGACGAGATCGCCGCCGCCTCGCACCAGCGGGCCGCCAAGGCGCAGCAGAACGGCGTGTTCGAGGCCGAGATCGTCCCGGTGGAGATCCCGCAGCGCCGGGGCGAGCCGGTCGTCTTCAGCCAGGACGAGGGCATCCGCGCGGACACCACCGTCGAGGGCCTGGCCAAGCTGCGCCCGGCCTTCACCAAGGACGGCACGATCACCGCCGGCACCTCCTCGCAGATCTCCGACGGCGCCGCCGCCGTGGTCGTGATGAGCAGGGCCAAGGCCGAGGAGCTGGGCCTGACCTGGATCGCCGAGATCGGCGCGCACGGCAACGTGGCCGGCCCGGACAACTCCCTGCAGTCGCAGCCGTCCAACGCGATCAAGCACGCGCTGGCCAAGGAGGGCCTGGAGGTCGCCGACCTCGACCTGATCGAGATCAACGAGGCGTTCGCGGCCGTCGCCCACCAGTCGATGAAGGACCTCGGCGTCAACGCCGACATCGTCAACGTCAACGGCGGCGCGATCGCGCTCGGCCACCCGATCGGCATGTCGGGCGCCCGCGTGGTGCTGCACCTGGCGCTGGAGCTCCAGCGCCGCGGCGGCGGCGTCGGGGCGGCCGCGCTGTGCGGTGGCGGCGGCCAGGGCGATGCGCTGATCGTCCGCGTTCCGCAGGCCTGATCATCTGACATACCTTCGGGCTGCGGACCGCCACCGGCGGTCCGCAGCCCTTCGGCGCTAGGAGCTGCTGATGATCGATGTCGCGACGCTGGTCGAGCAGGCTCGCGAGGGCCGCCCGCGGGCCGTGGCCCGGTTGATCTCCCTGGTCGAGAACGCCGCCCCGCAGCTGCGCGAGGCGATGGCGGCGCTCGCCCCGTACACCGGACAGGCCTACACGGTCGGGCTGACCGGCTCGCCCGGCGTGGGCAAGTCCACCTCGACCTCGGCGCTGGTCTCCGCCTACCGCCGGCTCGGCAAGCGGGTCGGGGTGCTGGCCGTCGACCCGTCCTCGCCGTTCTCCGGCGGCGCGCTGCTCGGCGACCGGGTCCGGATGCAGGAGCACGCCACCGACCGCGAGGTGTTCATCCGCTCGATGGCCACCCGCGGCCACCTCGGCGGGCTCTCCTGGACGGCCCCGCAGGCGCTGCGGGTGCTGGACGGGGCCGGCTGCGAGGTGATCCTGGTCGAGACGGTCGGCGTGGGCCAGTCCGAGGTGGAGGTCGCCGCGCAGGCGGACACCACCGTGGTGCTGCTCGCCCCCGGGATGGGCGACGGCATCCAGGCCGCCAAGGCCGGGATCCTGGAGATCGGCGACGTCTTCGTGGTCAACAAGGCCGACCGGGACGGCGCCGACGCCACCGCCCGCGAGCTGAACCACATGCTCGGCCTCGGCGAGGCCCGCGAGCCGGGGGCGTGGCGGCCGCCGATCGTGAAGACCGTCGCGGCCCGCGGCGAGGGCGTGGACGAGGTGGTCGAGGCGCTGGAGAAGCACCGCGCCTGGCTGGAGGAGAGCGGCGAGCTGGCGGTGCGCCGCCGGCGCCGGGCCGCCGACGAGATCGAGGCGATCGCGCTGGCCACCCTGCGCGCCCGGATCGGCGACCTGCACGGCGACCGCCACCTGGCGAGCCTGGCCGAGCGGGTGGTGGCCGGCGGGCTGGACCCGTACGGCGCCGCGGACGAGCTGGTCTCCGGGCTCACCCGGGGCTGACCGGACGCGATGAGGGCCGCTCCCCGCACGGGGAGCGGCCCTCATCGCGTCCGGACGGTCTCAGGACCGGCTTCAGGACCGGCCGCGCAGGCCGCGCAGGTGCTCGGCGATCGGCGCCAGCGCCTCGTACATCGCGTCCAGCTGCTCTGCGCTGAAGCGGTCGATGAAGTGCGCCCGGACGCTGCGGACGTGGTCCGGGGCGACCTTCTGCATGGTCGCCCAGCCCTGCTCGGTGAGGTGGGCGTAGAGGCCGCGGCGGTCGCCCGGGCACTCCTGGCGCAGCACCAGCCCGGCCGTCTCCATCCGGGTGATCTGGTGCGAGAGCCGGCTCTTGGACTGGAGCGTCGCGGTGGCCAGGTCGGTCATCCGCATCCGGCGCTCGGGCGCCTCGGAGAGCACGACCAGGATCTCGTAGTCGTTGATCGCGAGGTTGTGCGGCTGGAGTTCGCGGCCGAGCTGGTAGTCCA
This sequence comes from Kitasatospora sp. NPDC048239, assembly GCF_043202015.1. Lineage (NCBI taxonomy): Bacteria > Bacillati > Actinomycetota > Actinomycetes > Kitasatosporales > Streptomycetaceae > Kitasatospora > Kitasatospora sp. NPDC048239. The sequence goes on from NZ_JBICZP010000002.1 coordinate 612,960, forward strand.
GCAGTTTGGCGACCTCCAGATGGGCGCGCCACAGCCGCTGCTCCCTGGCGGTGAGCCAGGGGGTCTCCTCCTCGGGACGCGAGGAGGAGACGTCGTCGGCGTCGAGCGTGTGCGTGTCCATGCGCACAGCATACTATTTAGTTAAATCTTGTACAAGTTTACAGACCGAAACGCCGTCCGAGGTCGCCCAGGTTACCGAGACCGGGGACGTTCACGTTCGGCAGCTGGCCGCCGTGGCCGGCCGCGTGCTGCGAGGGCACGCCGCCCATCGGCACGCCCGCCTCGGCGTGCACCTGGCCGACCGCGCGCTCGGCCATCAGCACCTCGCTGGACTGCAGCAGCACCTGGCCGGCGCCGATGAACTCGAACTGGTGCTCCTCGCCGGAGGCCCCGCCGAGACCGGTCAGCCGGCGGATCCCGCCGATCACGCCGTGCATGTAGTCGTGGTCGTAGTGGTGGCACGGCGCGGGGCAGTCCGCCCAGCCGACCAGCGCCTGCGGGTCCACCCGGATCGGGGGCTCGACGAAGTGCACCGGGCCGTTGGAGGCGGCCACGAACTTGCCGGAGCCGATCAGGGTGAGGAAGCCCGGGATGATCGACTGCTTGAGCCGCAGCGTCGGCTCGTAGGCGAGGAGGTTTCCCGACCGGACGGTCAGGTTCCCCTCCTCCAGGTCGTAGGAGTTGAGGTCGAAGGCCCGGTCGGCCAGCAGCAGCTTGCCGCGGCCCTCGGCGACCACCCAGTCCGCCGCGTGCATCGGCGAGTTGAAGTGCTGTCCGAGCATCCGGTCGATCGCCCCGGCGCCGACGCCCTTGAAGGAGATGTCGCCGTAGTAGGCGATCATCTTGCCCTTCTGCAGGAAGTACGACCCGTTCAGGTCGACCGAGAAGGCGTACGGGTTGACGTTGTCGTTGACGGGCAGGCTGTGCGCGTCGTGCACCACCGGGCCGGAGCCGTCCTGCGCCTTGGGCAGCGGGGCCTGGGCGCCGCCGAACTGCTCCTGGGCGTAGTTCTGCGGGGGCGCCGGCGGGTAGCCCTGCGGCGGCGGGGGCGGGTAGCCGCCCTGCTGCGGGTACGGCTGCTGCCCGGGCTGCTGCCCGTAGCCGGGCGGCGGGGCGGCCGGGAACCCGGGCTGGGTCGGCTGGTTGTACGGCGACTGCTGTCCGTACGGGTCGCTCGGCTGCCCGTACGGGGGCTGCGGCGGGTAGGACATCAGAGCTTCTCCTCGCTCGCCTGCACGAACACCGTGCCGTTCCCGGACAGCTCCAGCTGGAAGCCCTCGCCGGAACCGCGGCCGATCATGTCGCGCCACCCCAGCGCGGTGGACAGCTTGTTCTGGACCTGGCCGCGGTGTGCGACGTAGGCCTGGGGGTCGACGTGCACCGGCTGGTGCGGGGTGATCGGCAGCTCGAAGACGCCGCCGTGCGCCATCACCGCGACCGAGCCGTGGCCGTCCAGCTTGGTGGTGAACAGGCCCTGGCCGGTGACCTGGCCGCGGACCATGCCCATCACGCCGCCCTGCGAGCCCATGAACATGGTGGACTGCTGCAGCGAGCCCTCGAAGGCCAGCAGCCGGTCGGCCTCGACGCACAGGGTGTCGCCCGCCAGCTCGATCACGTGGACGTGGTGGCCGCCGTGGCCGAACATCACGGTGCCCTGGCCCTCGACGGTCATCAGCGGGGTGTCCTCGTTGGCCACCCGGCGTCCGATCATCGACATGACCCCGCCCTGCCCGCCCATCACGTTCGGGGTGAAGCGGACCTCGCCGGTGTACGCGAGCATCGCGCCGCGCTGGCTGAAGAGCCGCTGCCCGGGGACGACCCGGGCCTCGATCATCTTGTTGTTGATCCTGGTGAACGGCATCAGACGTCGCCCCCGACGGTGAGCTTCTCGGACGGCTGCACGTAGACCAGGCCCTCGCCGGCGAACTCCACCTGGACGGCCTCGCCGCCGCCCTCGCCGATGAAGGTGGACCAGCCCGCGCCCGACTTCAGGCTGCGGTTCAGGTTGCCGGTGTGCGCCACGTACGCCCCCGGGTCGACCCGCAGCGGCATCCCCTGGGAGACCCGCAGGATGATCGCGGGACCCTTGGAGGTGACGGCCGCCCAGCCGTGGCCCTCGACCTTGGTGGTGAACAGGCCGTTGCCGGAGGAGATGCCGTTGAGCCCGGTGAACGTGGTGCCGGTCTTCAGCGTGCCCTCGGTGCAGAGCAGGTTGTCCGACTCGACGTACAGCGTCTCGCCGTTCAACCGGACCAGGTTGATCTCGGTGGCCCGGTCGGCGAAGTAGCAGGTGCCCTGCCCCTTCACCTCCATGACCGTCATCTGCTCACCGGTCAGTCGGCGGGTCACCATGCCGCGCAGACCGTCGCCGCCGCCGGTGAGCTTCTTGAAGTTCATCTGGCCGGTGTACGCGACCATTGAGCCGTTTCTGGCTTTCACGCCATCGCCCGTCATGTCGACGGCGAGCGTCTTGGACCCCTGGAGTCGAAACTGTGCCACCGCCGCAATGTAGCGGGATTCGGCGGGCGCGGGGGAGGGGGTGTCGGCGTTCTGGTACCGGTCTGCGACAAAACGGCTCGGATCAGACCGGGGTGCGGGCCCCCGGCGGCACCGCCCCGGCGGCGAGCTCGACCTCCAGCAGCGAGGCCGAGTGGCGCTCCGCCTCGAAGGCCACCACGCCGCCGCGCAGGCCGAAGAGCCGCTTGGAGAGCAGGATCCAGAGCACCGCGACGATGTTCAGCGCCAGCGTGCCGATCTTGACCGCGCTGATGTGCTCGGTCAGCTCGTACACCTCCAGCGGCAGGAAGGCCGCGGTGGCCACCACGGTCAGGTACTCGGCCCAGCGCCGGCCGCGCCAGAGCCCGACCGCCTCGACGATCTCGATCAGCGCGTACACCAGGAGCGCCGCGGCGACGATCATCAGGGTGCTGTGCTTGTAGTCGAAGGTCCTGCGGATGGTGTCGACGATCGGGGAGTGCTCCAGATCCCAGTGGAAGTGCTCGGTCACCGGCTTGAAGACCGTCAGGTTCTCGTCGAAGACCCGGCGCACCGCGTCCTGGCTGTTGGAGAACTTCCAGACGCCCCAGGCCACCACGACGATCAGCAGCCCGCGCAGCAGCCGCTCGACCGCCAGGAAGCGCAGGATGAAGAGGTCCCGCAGGGCCTTGCCGCGGGGCACCAGCGGAGCGTCCTGCGCCGGTCCGGAGCCGTGCGGGGCGCCGAGCGCGAAGTCCCCGCAGCGCAGGCAGCGCCAGGCGTCGCCGAGCGCGGTGGCGGCGTGCAGGCGGCGGCCCAGGTCGGGCTCGGTCGGCGCGTAGGTGATGTGGCCGCGCCTGGCGCAGGTCCTTCGGTCCCAGTCCGGCTTGAACATCGGTCGTACCCCCGTGGTGCGATGCGGACGGCGCCCGGACCGCCCGGGCCGCGCGGCAGCAGGATAGGGGCGCGGGCCGACGGGCCGCGGCGGTCGGCGGCGATCTGCTGCAGGGCTGTGACATCGGGCACGCCGGGGGCCCCGGCCGATGGTCCGGACATGTGCTCGGTGATAATGGCGGGGATGCTTGTGAGCCGGTTCACAAGCGATCTCCGACCCCGCATCGAGGTACCCATCGTGAACAGCAGTGCCGTCCACCGCCTGCGCCTGGTCTCGGGCCCCGAGGGCCTCTCCTTCCTCCTGCTGCTGGTGTGCTCGGTCCTCAAGCGCACCACCAGCTTCAACGCCGTACCGGCGATGGGCATGATCCACGGGGTCCTGTTCGTCCTGTACGTGGTGTTCTGGATCATGGCCTGGCAGACGCAGAAGTGGGACGCCAAGCGCGGCATCCTGCTGTTCGTCCTCTCGGTGCTGCCCACCGGCGGCTTCTTCGCCGAGCGGACCCTGGCCAGGGAGGAGCGCGGCGAGCTCGCGCCGGCGCCCAAGCCCGCCGCGGCCTGACCCGCCCGGCGGCAGGCCGACAGGCTGCCGCGGCCTCCTCTCCCGTGGGCCGCGACAGCCTGTCGGTGTTTCCGGGGAGCGCTACACGTTCACCGCGCTCCAGGCCGCGGCCACCGTGTTGTACTCGGTGCCGTTCAGGCCGTACAGGTCCGCCGCCGCCTTCAGGGTCGCGGTGCGGGCGGCCTTGTAGTTGGTGGTGGAGGTGAAGTACACGGTCAGCGCGCGGTACCAGATCGCCGCGGCCTTGTTCCGGCCGATGCCGACGATGGTCGAGCCGTTGGAGGTCGGGCTGTTGTAGCTGACGCCGTTGATGGTCTTGGCGCCGCTGCCCTCGGCCAGCAGGTAGAAGAAGTGGTTGGCCACGCCCGAGGAGTAGTGCACGTCCACGTTGCCGACCCCGGAGTACCAGGAGTCCTTGGACGCGCCGTCCTTGGAGGGCTTGTCCATGTAGCGCAGCGGGGTGCCGTTGCCGTTGAGGTTGAGCTTCTCGCCGATCCAGTAGTCCGGCACGTCGCCCGGCAGGTTGGCGTACCACTCGACCATGGTGCCGAAGATGTCCGAGGTGGCCTCGTTGAGGCCGCCGGACTCGCCCGAGTAGACCAGCCCGGCGGTGGCCGCCGTGACGCCGTGGGTCATCTCGTGGCCGGCCACGTCGATCGCGGTCAGCGGGTGGGTGTTGCCCGCGCCGTCGCCGTAGGTCATGCAGAAGCAGGCGTCGCTCCAGAACGCGTTGACGTAGTTGGTGCCGTAGTGGACCCGGCTGGTCGCCCCGACACCGTTGTTCTTGATGCCGTTGCGGCCGAAGGTGTTCTTGTAGAAGTCCCAGGTCGCGCCGGCGCCGTACTGGGCGTCCACGGCGGCGGACTGGGCGTTGGAGGCGAGACCGTTGCCCCAGACGTTGTCCGCGTCGGTGAACACCGCGTTCCCGGCGGCGGCGTTGCCGGTCGACTGGTTGCCCCGGGAGGCGTCCTTGAGCTGGTAGGTCGACCCGCTCTGGGTGGTGGTCAGGGTGACCGAGCCGACGTGGACGCCCTTGCCGCTGCCGGTCGCGGTCTGGACCTCCTCGTGGGTGGAGAGCACTGCGCCGGTGGCCGCGTCGGTGACCATCCGCTGGCTGCTCGGCGTGCCGTCGGCCCGCTGGCCCTGGACCACCGTCTGGTACGCCAGTCGCGGGTTGCCGTCGGCGGCCCAGACCACCAGGGTGGCCGCGCCGGCGCCGTCGACCCGGCTGATCGCCGACTCGTCCTTGTCGGCCGCGATGCCGATGGTGGCCCGGACCGCGCCGGTCGCCTGGGCGGCGGCCTGGTCGGCGGAGAGCTTCGGGGTCAGGCCGGGCAGCGCCAGCCGCCCGTCGAAGGCGCGGTCCACCGAGGCGATCGCGCCGCCGGCCCGCTGGTGCACGATCAGGTCGCCGCCGAGGACCGGCAGGCCGCCGAAGGTCCGCTCGTAGCGCAGGTGGCGGTCGCCGTTGGCGTCCACCACCGCGTCCTTGACGACCAGTCGCTCCTGGCCGCCGAGCCCGAGCGCCGCGGCCACCGGGGCGGCCTGGCCGTCCGCCAGGGCGATCAGCGCGTCGCGCTGCTGCGCCACCGAGGGGGCGGAGGCCTGGGCGGGGGCGGCGGCGACCTGGATGGCGCCGGCCAGCAGGGCGGCGGCGGAGAGTACGGCTCCGGCTGTCAGCTTTCGCTTCACGTACGGGGTTCCTTCCACGAAACCGCGTGTGCGCGGTCACGCCGCATACCGGGGCGCCGGGGTTGGCGCCGTGGGGCGGTACGGGCGTTGACGTGCTGCTCCCGTGCGGTCCTCGGCGAGCCGTCGGGGGTGGGGGTGACGGCCGCCGAACGGGGCTTTGGACAGAAGCATGACAATTCGTGGGGGCTGAGGACAGGGCGCCCGCGCCTATTGGCCAGGTCTCGCCAGTGCGCTGGGACTGCTGGTTCGGCTGCGGCCGCTGACCGTTATCGGGGGGTTTGCGGTGATGGCGGGATCCCGCCACCGCGGGGCCCCTTGCCGCCCCCCGGAGGCGCTGCTACGAGCCGGCGGGGGCGGACGCGCGGACGCCCGGGCCCCCTCCGCCGAGGGTCCCGGGCGTCCGTACCGCTGCCGTGGCGTCAGTTGACGTTGACGCCGCTCCACGCGGCCGCAACCGCCTGGTACTCGGTGCTGGTGGAGCCGTACAGGTCCGCCGCCGCCTTCAGGGTGCCGGTGCGGGCGGCCTTGTAGTTGGTGGTGGAGGTGAAGTACACGGTCAGCGCGCGGTACCAGATCGCCGCGGCCTTGTCCCGGCCGATCCCGGTGACGGTGGAGCCGTTGGAGGTCGGGCTGTTGTAGCTGACGCCGTTGATGGTCTTGGCGCCGCTGCCCTCGGCCAGCAGGTAGAAGAAGTGGTTGCCGACGCCGGAGGAGTAGTGGACGTCCAGGCCGCCGACCGAGGAGGACCAGGAGTCGGCCGAGCCGCCGTCCTTGGAGGGCTTGTCCATGTAGCGCAGCGGGGTGCCGTCGCCGTTGAGGTCGATCTCCTCGCCGATCAGGTAGTCCGGCGTGTCGGTGGCGAGGTTGGCGTAGAACTCGACCATGGTGCCGAAGATGTCCGAGGTGGCCTCGTTGAGGCCGCCGGACTCGCCCGAGTAGTTCAGGTTGGCGGTGGCCGAGGTGACGCCGTGGGTCATCTCGTGGCCGGCCACGTCGATCTCGGTCAGCGGGTGGGAGTTGCTCGCGCCGTCACCGTACGACATGCAGAAGCAGGCGTCGCTCCAGAAGGCGTTGACGTAGTTCTTGCCGTAGTGGACGCGGCTGGTGGCGCCGACGCCGTTGTTCTTGATGCCGTTGCGGCCGAAGGTGTTCTTGTAGAAGTCCCAGGTGGCGGCCGCGCCGTACTGGGCGTCCACGGCGGCGGACTGGGTGTTGGAGGCGAGGCCGTTGCCCCAGGCGTTGTCCGCGTCGGTGTACAGGGTGCCCGAGCCGGAGGTCCGGTTCTTGAAGTCGACGGTGGACTGGCCGCCGCGGGAGGCGTCCTTCAGGGAGTAGCCGCCGCTGGCGGTGGAGGTGGTCAGCGGGACGGTGCCGACGAAGACGCCCTTGCCGGAGCCGGTCGCGGTCTGCACCTGCTCGTGGGTGGAGAGCACCTCGCCGCTGGCGGCGTCGGTGACCAGCTGCTGGCTGCTCGGGGTGCCGTCGGCCCGGACGCCCTCGACGACCGTCTGGTACGCCAGCCGCGGGTTGCCGTCGGCGGCCCAGACGACCAGCTTGGCGGCGCCGGTCTGGTGGACCTTCTGCAGCGGCGACTCGTCCTTGTCGGCGGCTATGCCGACGGTGGCCTGCACCGCGCCGGCGGCCTGGGCGGCGGCCTTGTCGGCGGAGAGCTTCGGGCTCAGGCTCGGCAGGGCGATCTGCTCGGTGACGGCCTTGTCGACCGACTCCACCGCGCCGTCGGCGGCCTGGTGCACGACCAGGTCGCCGCCGAGGACGGGCAGGCCGGCGTAGGTGCGCTCGAAGCGCAGGTGCCGGGTGCCGTCGGCGTCGATCACGGCGTCCTTGGCGACCAGCTGCTCCTGGCCGCCCAGGGCGAGGGCCTGGGCCAGCGGGCCGGCCTGACCGTTCGCCAGCGCGACGACGGCGGCGCGCTGCTGGGCGGCCTGGGCGTCGGCGGCGGGGGTGGGGGCGGCCTGGGCGGCGGTGCTCACCTGGACGACGCCGGTGAGGAGGGCGGTGGCGGAGAGTACGGCGACGGCTGCGAGCTTGCGCTTCACGTACAGGTCCTTCCGGAAAACCGCGGGTGCGCGGTTGCGCCGCATCCCGTGGTGCCGGGGTTGGCACCTTGAGGGGCGGGAACGGGCGCTGGCGTGCTGCTCCGTGCGGTCGATTGGCAGGTCACCGTGAGTGGGGTGGTGACCGCCGGTACGGGGCTGGGCGAAAGCATGACAATCCAACGTGTGAAATGACAGGTCTGGTTCACCTATTGGCCAGGTCTCGCCAGACCGGTGGATTGTGAACAGGCCGACAAATGCCCTCAAAACACCTGCTCTTGCAGCGGGTTACCGCCCGAACCGAGGCCTGATCATGGGCCGGGCGCCCGGTTCGGGGACCAACGGCCGCCGGTCGGGGGTCGGTTGGCGGGGGTTCACACCCGCGTAACGAGCTGGTACGTACCTGGCGATCCGGCTGGCGTGATCCCGCCACGTGTCGCGCTTGTCCACCATCAGGACGACTGGTAGCACGCGACCCATGCGCCGGTACGGTAAGGAGGTGGCCAAGCCCCTCGCACTCGACTTCGACCCGATCGATCGCGCCGACGAGCTGTGGACCCGCCGTTGGGGCGCGGTCCCCTCCATGGCGGCGATCACCTCGATCATGCGCGCGCACCAGATCCTGCTCGCCAGGGTGGACGCGGTGCTCAAGCCGTACGGGCTGACCTTCGCCCGCTACGAGGCGCTGGTGCTGCTCACCTTCAGCCGGACCGGCGAGCTGTCGCTCTCCAAGGTCGGCGAGCGTCTGATGGTCCACCCGACCAGCGTCACCAACACCGTCGACCGCCTGGAGCGGGCCGGCCTGGTCGCCCGCCACCCCAACCCGCTGGACGGCCGGGGCGTGCTCGCGGCCATCACCGACCGGGGCCGCGAGGTGGTCGAGGGGGCCACCCGGGACCTGATGGCGATGGAGTTCGGGCTGGAGGAGTACGGCCCCGAGCAGTGCCGCCAGGTGTTCGACCTGCTGAGGCCGCTGCGCGTGGCGGCGGGGGACTTCACCGAGCCGGAGGCCGGCGAGGCGCCGTAGCCGCCGCCCCGGGGGCCTGCGCGGCGGCGGCCGTGAAGGCGGCTACCCTCGTTCGGAGCGGTGCGCAGATCCGGACGTACCTGCCGATCCTGCCAAGCGAGGCGATGTGAGTATGAAGGCGACCCCCCTGCTGGGCTGGTACCGGGCCCTGGCGATCGCGACCGGTGTCGCGCTGCTGGTGTTCTGCGGCTTCATGGTCGCGAAGTACGGCTTCGACACGGCCGAGGACGTCACCACCTACGTGGCGATGCTGCACGGCTACCTCTACATCGGGTACTTCGTGGTGACCTTCCTGCTCGGCCAGAAGCTCAAGTGGCCGCTGGGCCGGCTGGTCTTCACCCTCGCCGCCGGCTGCATCCCGTTCGCGTCCTTCGTCGCCGAGCGGCGCGTGGTGCGCGAGGCCGCCGAGCAGCTGCCCGCCGCCGGCGCCCGTCAGTCGGCCGGCGTCTGACCCGCACGGCCGCAGAGGCGCTCCTCCCGACGGGAGGGGCGCCTTTCGTGTCGTTCCACCGCTGTTCACCCGCTTCCGGCCTGTCGCCATCGACAATTACTAGGACGTCCGAGTAAATTAGTAGGACGTCCTAACAACTGTGTCGCCCCGGTGCCGTGGCGGCCGTACGGAGCGGAGTTCGGAGCCATGGACGCCGAGGAGATCGAGCGCGGCCGGCAGCGCTGGCAGCAGCGGTACGACAGCGCCCGCAAGCGGGACGCGGACTTCACCACCCTCTCCGGCGACACGGTCGAGCCGGTCTACGGACCGGCCCCCGGGCAGGCCGTCGAGGGCTTCGAGCGGATCGGCTGGCCGGGCGAGTACCCGTACACCCGCGGTCTGCACGCCACCGGCTACCGGGGGCGGACCTGGACCATCCGCCAGTTCGCCGGCTTCGGCAACGCCGAGCAGACCAACGAGCGCTACCGGATGATCCTGGACTCGGGCGGCGGCGGCCTCTCGGTCGCCTTCGACATGCCGACCCTGATGGGCTACGACTCGGACGACGGCAAGTCGCTCGGCGAGGTCGGCCACTGCGGTGTGGCCATCGACTCGGCCGCCGACATGGAGGTGCTGTTCAAGGGCATCCCGCTCGGCGAGGTCACCACCTCGATGACGATCAGCGGCCCGGCCGTGCCGATCTTCTGCATGTACCTGGTCGCCGCCGAGCGCCAGGGCGTCGACCCGGCGGTGCTGAACGGCACCCTCCAGACGGACATCTTCAAGGAGTACATCGCCCAGAAGGAGTGGCTCTTCGCCCCCGAGCCGCACCTGCGCCTGATCGGCGACCTGATGGCCTACTGCGCCGAGGGCATCCCCGCGTACAAGCCGCTCTCCGTCTCCGGCTACCACATCCGCGAGGCCGGGGCGACGGCCGCGCAGGAGCTGGCGTACACCCTGGCGGACGGCTTCGCCTACGTCGAGCTGGGCCTCTCCCGGGGCCTGGACGTGGACGTCTTCGCGCCCGGCCTGTCCTTCTTCTTCGACGCGCACCTGGACTTCTTCGAGGAGATCGCGAAGTTCCGGGCCGCCCGCCGGATCTGGGCCCGCTGGATGCGCGAGCGCTTCGGCGCCAAGACCGACAAGGCGCAGTGGCTGCGCTTCCACACCCAGACCGCCGGCGTCTCGCTGACGGCGCAGCAGCCGTACAACAACGTGGTGCGCACCGCGGTGGAGGCGCTGTCGGCCGTCCTCGGCGGCACCAACTCGCTGCACACCAACGCCCTGGACGAGACCCTGGCGCTGCCCTCGGAGCAGGCCGCCGAGATCGCCCTGCGCACCCAGCAGGTGCTGATGGAGGAGACCGGCGTGGCCAATGTGGCCGACCCGCTGGGCGGCTCCTGGTACGTCGAGGCGCTCACCGACCGGATCGAGGAGCAGGCCGAGGCGATCTTCCAGCAGATCCTGGACAAGAGCCGTCTGGACAAGGGCCGCGAGGACCACGCGATCGGGCCGATCACCTCCGGCATCCTGCGCGGGATCGAGGAGGGCTGGTTCACCGGGGAGATCGCCGAGGCGGCCTTCCAGTACCAGCAGGGCGTGGAGAAGGGCGAGAAGCGGGTCGTCGGCGTCAACTGCCACCCGCGCAGCGTCACCCCCGAGTTGGAGATCCTGCGCGTCAGCCACGAGGTCGAGCGCGAGCAGGTGCGGGTGCTGGGCGAGCGCAGGGCGGCCCGGGACGAGGCGGCGGTGCGGGCCGGGCTGGACGCGATGCTGGCGGCGGCGCGCTCGGGCGAGTCGATGATCCCCCCGATGCTGGACGCCGTGCGGGCCGAGGCCACGCTCGGCGAGATCTGCAACCTGCTGCGCGAGGAGTGGGGGATCTACCGGGAGACCGCAATGTTCTAGGTCCGCTCCGGGCTTCTCCGGACCGCCCCGCACGAGGACCGTGCGGGGCGGTTCGGCGTGCGCTCAGCCCGCCGAGAGGCTGGGGAAGGGCCCGAGCAGCAGGTTGGTGAAGCGCCGCGTCCAGTCGGCGGTGATCGGCTCGCCGCTGACCAGCACCCGGTGCTCGACCGTCCCGGCGATGGTGTCGAAGATGATGTCGATCTCCTCGTCGGCGGTCGCCTCGTCGGCGTCCGGGGCGAGTTCGCCGCGGGTCTGGGCGGCGGCCCGGCCCTGGCGGACCAGGTGCTTCTGCGGGTCGACGATCGCCTCCCGGATCCGCCGGCGCAGCTGCGGGTCGCGGGTGCCCTCGGCGAACAGCGCGAGCAGCGCGGCCTGGGTCTCCGGGCGGGCCAGCAGGTCGGCGAACTGGGCCACCACGGCCTCGATGTCGGCGCGCAGGCTGCCGAGGTCCGGCATCACCAGCTCGTCGAAGAGGCTGGCGACGGCGTCGACCACCAGCTCGTTCTTGGAGGGCCAGCGGCGGTACAGGGTGGTCTTGGCGACCTTGGCGCGGGTGGCGACGTGGCCCATGGTCAGGCCGCCCCAGCCGAGCTCGGCCAGGGTCTCCCGGGTGGCGTCCAGGATCGCGCGGTCGGCGGCGGCGCTGCGCGGGCGCCCCTTGGCGCGGGTCGCGGTGCTCTCCGCGTCCCGGCTCGGCGCGGTCGTGGGGGGTTGGGCGGCCGACACCGGGGCCTCCTTGCGTTCTACCGGTAAGTAACTTGGGTGGGGCTGGTAACCGTAGCGACTGTTCGGCGTCCCGGTCAGCCTGGCCGGGCGGGAAAGTGGGGCAGCTCACGTCCCGGGATGGCCTCGGGGGGTTGCGGCGGGGGGCCCGGGTCCAGTTACGCTACGACCTGTAGCGAAAGCAGTGACAACCAGGCGTCGCAACCCGTGGGACGGGGGCGGCGCAGGCGCGGGTGGGGATCCGTGCCGAACGGTTCGGGCTATCGGGGGAGGGGCTCCCGCCCGGGAACCAGGCGCGCGCGGCCCCGCGGAGCGACTTTCCCGGTGGTTGGTGCCCGCCGACAGCGCAGACGGGGGAGGATAGTGCCATGCAGCCACGGAATTCGCGTCCCAACAGCTCCGCCCTGCGCGGTGCGGTCGACCTCGCCGCAGTGAAGGCAGCCGGCGAGGCTGCCCAGAAGGCCGAGCAGGCCAAGGCCGAGCGGGCCCGCCAGGCGGCCGCCGCCGAAGCGGCCGGAGTGGCCCCGGTCGAGGCGGCCTACCCGCTCGTCATCGACGTCACCGAGGACACCTTCGAGGCCGAGGTCGTCCAGCGCTCCACCGAAGTGCCGGTGGTCATCGACTTCTGGGCCGAGTGGTGCGGGCCCTGCAAGCAGCTCAGCCCGATCCTGGAGCACCTGGCCGAGGAGTACGCCGGCCGGATCGTGCTCGCCAAGATCGACGTCGAGGCCAACCCGCTGATCTCGCAGCAGTTCGGCATCCAGGGCATCCCGGCCGTGATGGCCGTGGTGGCCGGCCAGCTGGTGCCGCTGTTCCAGGGCGCCGAGAGCGAGGCCAACGTCCGCAAGGTGCTGGACCAGCTGATCCTGGTCGCCGAGCAGCGCTTCGGCATCGTCGGCGGCGCCGGGGCGCCCGCCGGGGAGGCGGGCGAGGCCGGTCCGTACGTGCCCGAGGACCCGGCCCTGGCGGCGGCGCACGAGGCGCTGGACCGCGGGGACCTGGGCGGTGCCGTCCAGGCCTACCGGAACGTGCTGGCCGATCAGCCGGGCAACACCGAGGCCAAGCTGGGCCTGGCCCAGGCGCAGCTGCTGAGCCGGGTGGAGGCGCTGGACCCGCAGGCCGTGCGCGCCGCGGCCGCGGCCGACCCGAAGAACGTCGCCGCCCAGCTGGAGGCGGCCGATCTGGACCTGGTCGGCGGTCACGTCGAGGACGCCTTCGGCCGGCTGGTGGACACCGTCGGGCGGACCTTCGGCGAGGACCGGGACGCCGCGCGGGTACGGCTGTTGGAGCTTTTCGAGGTGATCGGCCCCGAGGATCCGCGGGTGACGGCGGCGCGTGGCGCACTGGCCCGCGTGCTGTTCTGAGGCCGCCTGCCGGAGTCCGTTCCGGCACGGTTGATGACCTGCGGTGTCGCTGACGATTTGGCGACAATCCGGTCATCGGAGCAGAGGTTTACCAAATCTTGACAACACCCGTGGGTGGTCACTTTATGTGACCACCCACGGGTGTTTCGCTGGCGTTTCCGGGGGATTTCGCCGTCACGATTTCTTCAAGACATCACTCAGGGTGTGTGAGTGGCCGATTCCATGATCGTCGGCATCTGTTGTTGGATTACCCGTCAGTAATGAACCCCTTGTGCTTCGCCCGGGATTCAAGCACGATCGGCGACGCCCGGTCCCGAGACTCCAGCCCCGCCGACAGCCCGTCGGCGAAGCGGAGCGAGGGATCCCCACCGGGTGAGCCGCCGGCCCTGGCCGTCGGCAGGGAGGGCAGGGGGGTATCCGCGGTCCCACGGCGGTTCCTGTCCTTCAACCGGCCGCGCGGCCCGCGCGGTCGCTGGTTGTCGCTCGGGGGTGATCGCCGATGTCGTCGGTCCTGCCCGCCGCCCCGCAAGGGTGGCCGGTGCCGGGACGGGAGTGCAGCCGAATACCGGCCGCTCCCGCGTCCGACGACGCCCAAGGCGCTCTCCGCTACCGAGGACGTAGCTCTCTCCCATCCCAGGCCCCCACCGGTGCGGGACGCACCGCCGGGGAGCCGGAGATGTACGTCCTAGAAGGAGGACTCGTATGTCCCAGACCCACGGCAAGACCCGTTGGAAGCGCTTCGCCCTGGTGATGGTGCCCAGCCTCGCGGCCACCGCCGCGGTGGGCGTCAGCCTGGCGAACAACGCGCTCGCCGCGTCGTTCAGCGTCTCCGGCCAGCAGTTCAAGGTCACCGCCGAGGAACTGCACGGCACCAAGTTCGTTCAGTTCGGCTCGATCGACGCCGAGGCCGGCGGCGTGCCGCACCCGATCGCCGTCTCGGCGTTCGACACGGCCCGGATCAAGAACCTCTGCCAGTCCGTGGTGACGGACCCCAACATCATCCCGGGCCTGCCCTGGAAGCTGCCGAAGATCACCCTCCGCCTGGAGGCCGGCAACACCGATGACAAGGACAAGCAGGTCAGCGCCAAGAACCTGCTGATCGACCTGGACTCGCTGAACGCGGACGCCGAGTTCGGCAACATCAACATCGGCCAGGACGCCTCGACGGTCAAGAGCGACGCGACCGCCAACTGGAAGTCGCCGCTCGGCTCCGGCAAGCCCTCCGGCGGCGTCGGCTTCGCCCAGGCGGCCGACACGGCCGACCTGTACCACGTGCAGCAGACCGCCTGGGCCACCTCGGCCGGCACCTTCAAGCTGAACGGCCTGAAGCTCCAGCTGCACACCGACGGCGGCCACGAGTGCTACTAGGCCGTTGACCGGTGACGGGCCGTCCGGCCCGTCACCGACCACGGCACCCGGGGGGCCGGGGGCGGTGCGCGCGCCGTCCCTGGTCCTCCTCGTCCCGTTTTTCCCCCTCGTTCACGACATCGAGGAGCTGCATCGTGTCCAGCGCCCTTGCCGGGCTGCGGCCCGCCGAGCACGAGAACCCCGCGCAGTGGGTGCGTCGGGTGTTCCGTAACTTCCGTCGGTCCCGTCCCTTCTACGGGGGCCTGCTGGCCATGATGGCCGGCGTCCCGGTCATGTACTTCCCGTACGCCAAGCTCTCGTTGAGCGGCATGACGGTGACCATGGCGACCACGGCCGGCGCCGGATCGCTGATCATCGGCGTCCTGCTGATCGTGCTCGGCCTCACCGCCTGGTTCCAGCCGGCCGTCCGGGTCTTCTCCGGCGTCGCCACCACCCTGCTCACCCTGGTCTCGATCCCGGTCTCCAACCTGGCCGGCTTCGGGATGGCGCTGCTGCCGGGCCTGATCGGCGGCGGCCTGATGGTCGCCTGGGCGCCGCTGCCCGAGCCGAAGGCCGCCGAGACGGGCACCGCGCAGTCGGTGGCCACCGAGCCCGCGACCGTCGCCACTGCCGCCGCCGCCGTCGCGACCGAGCCCGCCACCGCGCCGCTGCCGGTCGTCCCCGGCCAGGGCGAGCCCGCCCACCCCGCCACGGACCCGGCCGCCGGGGGCACCGTCCCGCAGCAGCAGTCCGGGGACCAGAAGGAGGCACGGTGACCGGCTCGGACGAGCGGCAGGACCGCCCGGCCCTGCCCGAGCAGCGCACCGCCCGGCACGCGGCGCCCAGGACGCCCGTCCGGGTCCGGCTGAGAGGCCGCGCGCTGGCGATGGCCGCGGTGCCCACGGCGCTGCTGATGGCCGCCGCCTACACGCCCGGCTCGGCCATCGCCGAGACCTCGGCCGGCAAGCCGTGCGCCACCGCGCCGGAGTCCGTCCCGGACGTCTCGCCGGTGGAGGAGACGCCCGTTCCCAAGAGCGAGCTGACCCCGCCGGCCGACGGTCCCACCGCCGTCCCGACGACCGCTCCGACGACCGGTCCGACGGCCGTTCCCACCCAGGCCCCGACGGCGGCGCCCACCCAGGCGCCCACCGCCGCCCCGACCCAGGCGCCGACGCAGGCCCCGACCGCCGCGCCGACCCAGGCGCCGACGCAGGCCCCGACCGCCGCGCCCACGCCCGCCCGGACCGCGGCCACCGCTCCCGCCACCACCGGCGCGGTCAGCGCCGTGTACCAGGGCGGCGGCACCGGGGCCGTCCAGAGCGGGCTGATCGACGACCTGCTCGGCGGCGTCGGCAAGCTGCTCAACCCGAACGCCTCGCCCAGCCCGTCGGCGAGCGCCGGCGCCTCGCCGTCGGCCGGTGCGAGCACCCCGGACGCCCGCGCGGCGGCCCCGGTGCAGCCCGCGGCGGGCGGCGCGTCCGCGCAGGCCCCGGCCCCGTCGGGCGGAGGCGGGACGACCGCCCAGCAGCCGCCCGCGGCCCAGTCCGGTCCGCAGCCCGGCGCGTCGGCCCAGCCCGGCACCCAGGCCCCGGCCGGCACCCAGCCCCAGCCCGGGGCACAGGCCTCGGGCGCCGCCAAGGCGAGCCCCAAGGCGAGCCCGAAGACGGCGCCGTCGGCGGGCGCCTCGGCCAAGCCCTCCGCGAAGGCCGCCGCCACGCCCTCGGGCACGCCGTCCGGCTCGCCCTCGGCCAACCCGAACTGCGCCGTGGACGCCCGCGGCCTGACGGCGGGCGCGGCGGTCGGCGAGCACGTCGTGCCGGAGCAGAACTGGACGCTGCTGACCAGCCGCCTCGCGCTGTACGGCGCGGCCTTCCACGGCGTGTACGACGTGAAGACGCCCACCGGCACCAAGCGGGTGCTGAAGTTCGTGGTCTCCACGGTCGACATCGACAACCTCGACATGTCGACCCTGGAGGGGAACGGCAAGACCTTCCACGTCAAGGGGGCCCCGGGCTCGACCTCGACGATGCGCAAGGGCCCGGTCACGATGTACGTCGAGCGGCTCTCCGGCCACCTCTCGAAGGTGCTCGGCCTGCCGATCCCGATCGACCTGGGCGAGATCACCCTCACCCCGGACACCCTGCCGCGCTGGCTGTACGACCTGATCGGCTCCATCCCGATCCCGCTGGACCTGGAGCTGAAGGGCGTCACCGCGATCCAGGCCGGCCAGTTCGGCGGCACCCTGAAGATCCCCGGCATGCGGCTCTACAACGACGACCTGCCCTACCCCGGCAACAAGTAGCGACGGCAGCAAGTAGCGACAACGCCCGTGGGGCGGCCCCTCCACTGCGGAGGGGCCGCCCCACGGGCGTTCGTACCGGGCTCTTGCCGGGCCTACCGGCCCTACTCGCTCCGGGTGCCCAGGTGGTGCACCTGGACCATGTTGGTGTTGCCGGGGACACCGGGCGGGGAGCCGGCCGTGACGATGACGGTGTCGCCCTCGTTCAGCTCTCCGATCCGCAGCAGCTCGCCGTCGACCTGGGCGACCATCTCGTCGGTGGAACCGACCTGCTCGGTCACGTACGCCTCGACGCCCCAGCTCAGCGAGAGCTGGTTGCGGGTCGCGGAGTCCGGGGTGAACGCCACCACGGGGATCGGCGAGCGGTAGCGGGACAGACGGCGGGCGGTGTCACCGGACTTGGTGAACGCGACCAGAGCCTTGCCGTTGAGGAAGTCGCCCAGCTCGCAGGCGGCGCGGGCGATCGAGCCGCCCTGGGTGCGCGGCTTGCGGCCCGGGTTCAGCGGCTGGAGGCCCTGCGAGAGCAGCTCCTCCTCGGCCTTCTCGGCGATCCGGCTCATGGTGCGGACCGTCTCGACCGGGTACTTGCCGACGCTGGACTCGGCGGACAGCATGACCGCGTCGGTGCCGTCCAGGATGGCGTTGGCGACGTCGGACACCTCGGCGCGGGTCGGCCGCGAGGCGTGGATCATCGACTCCATCATCTGGGTGGCGACGATGACCGGCTTGGCGTTCCGGCGGGCCAGCGTGATCAGGCGCTTCTGCACCAGCGGCACCCGCTCCAGCGGGTACTCCACGGCGAGGTCGCCACGGGCCACCATGATGGCGTCGAAGGCGAGGACGATCTCCTCCATGGCCTCGACGGCCTGGGGCTTCTCGATCTTGGCGATGACCGGCACCCGGATGCCGACCTGGTCCATGACCTCGTGGACGTCCTTGATGTCGGCCGCGTTGCGGACGAAGGAGAGGGCGACCATGTCGACGCCCAGCTCCAGGGCGAAGCGCAGGTCGTCCTTGTCCTTCTCGGACAGCGCGGGCACGTTCACGGCCGCGCCGGGCAGGTTGATGCCCTTGTTGTTCGAGAGCACGCCGCCCTCGATGACCACGGTCCTCACCCGCGGGCCGTCGACGCTGACGACCTCCAGGGCGATGACGCCGTCGTTGATCAGGATCGGGTCGCCGGCCTTGACATCGCCGGGCAGGCCCTTGTAGGTGGTTCCGCAGATGTGCTGGTCACCGGGGACGTCCTCGGTGGTGATGGTGAACTCGTCGCCGTTGTCGACGGTCACCGGGCCGTTGGCGAAGGTCGCCAGACGGATCTTGGGACCCTGGAGGTCGGCCAGGACGCCGATGGCCTTGCCGGTGTCCTCCGAGACCTGGCGGACCTTGCGGTACCGCTCCTCGTGGTCCGCGTGGGTGCCGTGGCTCATGTTCAGTCGGGCGACGTTCATGCCCGCCTCGACGATGGCCTTCAGCTGTTCGTAGGAGTCCGTGGCAGGACCCAGGGTGCAGACAATTTTCGCTCGGCGCATATGGATCAGTCTATCCGTTCGTGTTATAGGTGCATTCGGCACGAATCGTGAGGAATCGCCAACGAAGGATTCCGAGGGTCGAGACGACGGTCTGTCAGTCCTCCGGGCCCCGGTGCACCAGGGCGAATGCCTGCCGTGCGATCTCCAGTTCCTCGTCGGTGGGGACGACGGCGACGGCGACCCGGGCGGTGCCTCCCGAGGGAAGGATGGCCGGTGAGATGATCCGCGGCTCACCGGAGCGGACCGAGTTCAGCTCGGGGTCCACCGCGATGCCCAGCCCCTCCAGCCCGGACGTCGCGGCGGCGCGCACCGGCGCCGCGTTCTCGCCGACACCGGCCGTGAACGCGATCGCGTCCACCCGGCCGAGCACCGCGTAGTAGCCCCCGATGTACTTGCGCAGCCGGTGGATGTAGGCGTCGAACGCCAGCCGGGCGTCCGCGTCCCCCTCCTGGGCCCGCCGCATGATCTCGCGCATGTCGTTGTCGCCGCACAGGCCCAGCAGGCCGCTGCGGCGGTTGAGCAGGTCGTCGATCTCGTCGATGGACAGGCCGCCGACCCGGTGCAGGTGGAACACCACGCCCGCGTCGATATCACCCGAACGAGTGCCCATCACCAGGCCCTCCAGCGGGGTCAGGCCCATCGAGGTGTCCACGCAGCGCCCGCCGGCGACCGCCGAGGCGGAGGCGCCGTTGCCCAGGTGCAGCACGATCACGTTCACCTCGGCCGGGTCCTTGCCGAGCAGCCGGGCGGTGGCCCGCGAGACGTACTGGTGGGAGGTGCCGTGGAAGCCGTAGCGGCGGACCCGGTGCCGGTCCGCGACGGCCTGGTCCACCGCGTACCGGGCCGCGTACTCCGGCATCGAGGCGTGGAAGGCGGTGTCGAAGACGGCCACCTGGGGAAGGTCCGGGCGCAGTGCGCGGGCCACCTCGATGCCGGTGATGTTCGCCGGGTTGTGCAGCGGGGCGACCGGGATCAGCCGGCGGATCTCCCGGAGCACCTCGTCGGTGACCACGGTCGGCTCGGTGAACCGCAGCCCGCCGTGCACCACCCGGTGCCCGATCGCGGCCAGCTCGGGGGAGTCCAGCCCGACGCCGTCGGCGGCGAGCTCCTCGGCGACGGCCTTCAGGGCGGCGCCGTGGTCGGGGAAGACCTGGGCGGACTCCCGCTTCTCCGCGCTGCGCGGGGTGTGCACCAGCCGGCCGCCGGCCTCGCCGATCCGCTCGACCAGCCCGGCGGCGAGCCGGGTGCCGTCCAGCATGTCGATCAGCTGGTACTTGACCGACGAGGAGCCGGCGTTCAGCACCAGGACGCGGGTACCTTCACTCACTTGTCGGCTCCTTCGGCCTGCCGCTGGGACTGGATGGCCGTGATCGCGACCGTGTTGACGATGTCCTCGACCAGCGCGCCGCGCGAGAGGTCGTTGACGGGCTTGCGCAGGCCCTGCAGGACCGGGCCGACCGCGACCGCGCCGGCCGAGCGCTGGACCGCCTTGTAGGTGTTGTTGCCGGTGTTGAGGTCCGGGAAGATCAGCACGGTCGCCCGGCCGGCCACCGGCGAGCCCGGCAGCTTGGTGGCCGCGACATGGGCGTCCACCGCGGCGTCGTACTGGATCGGGCCCTCGACCAGGATGTCCGGGCGCAGCGCGCGGACCAGCTCGGTGGCCTTGCGGACCTTGTCCACGTCGGCGCCGGAGCCCGAGGTGCCGGTGGAGTAGGAGAGCATCGCGACCCGCGGCTCGACGCCGAACTGGGCGGCGGTGGCGGCCGACTGGATCGCGATGTCGGCGAGCTGCTGGGCGTCCGGGTCGGGGTTGACCGCGCAGTCGCCGTAGACCAGGACCTTGTCGGCCAGGCACATGAAGAAGACCGAGGAGACGATCGCGGCGCCCGGCGAGGTCTTGATCACCTCGAAGGCGGGCCGGATGGTGGCGGCGGTGGAGTGCACCGCGCCGGAGACCATGCCGTCGGCGATGCCCTCCTGGACCATCAGGGTGCCGAAGTAGCTGACGTCGGTGACGACGTCCAGCGCCAGTTCGACGGTCATGCCCTTGTGGGCGCGCATCCTGGCGTACAGCTCGGCGAACTGGCGGCGCAGCGGGCTGGTGGCCGGGTCGACGATCCGGACCCGGGCGCGGTCGGCGGCCGGGTTCTCGCCGGGCAGGTCGAGGCCGAGCCCCGCGATCCGGCGGCGGACGGCGTCCACCTCGCCGAGCAGGGTGAGGTCGCAGATGTTGCGGCGCAGCAGGACCTCGGCGGCCCGCAGCACCCGCTCCTCGGTGCCCTCGGGCAGCACCACGTGCCGGCGGTCCGAGCGGGCGCGCTCCAGCAGCGCGTGTTCGAACATCATCGGGGTGACCCGCTCGGACCGGCCGACCTCGATCCGGTTGGTCAACTCGGCGGTGTCGACGTGCAGTTCGAACAGTCCGAGGGCGATCTCGGCCTTCCGGGGGCTGGCCGCGGAGAGCCGGCCCTCCAGGTGGGTGAGGGCGGCGGCGGTGGGCCAGCTGCCCTCGGGGACGACGGCGACCGGGGTGCCGGGGGCGAGCCGGGCGGCCAGCGCCATCACGTTCGGCCCGGGGTGCTGGCCGAGCGTCAGCAGCACGCCGGCGATCGGCGGGGCGCCGGCGGCGTGCGCGGCCAGCGAGCCGATCACCAGGTCGGCGCGGTCCCCGGGGGTGACCACCAGGGCGCCCTCGGTCAGCGCGTCCAGGAAGGTCGGCAGCATGGCGCCGCCGAAGACGAAACCGCGGATGTCCCGGGCCAGGCCCGCCGCGTCACCGAGCAGCACCTCGGCGCCGGTGGCCTCGACCAGCTGGGCGACGGTCGGCGCGGCCAGCGCCGGCTCCTCGGGGATGACGTAGGCGGGGATCGGCAGCTTCTCGGTGAGCGTGCGCTGGATCCGCTGCTTGTTGCCGGGCACGACCCGGTTGGCGACCATCGCCAGGGTCTCGCAGCCGAGGTCGGTGTACGCGCGGTGGGCGTTGCGGACCTCGGCGATCACGGTCAGCGGGTCCTCGGAGCGGCCGCCGACCACTGGCAGGACGGCGGCGCCGAACTCGTTGGCCAGCCTGGCGTTGAAGGCCAGCTCGTCCGGGATGTTGGTGTCGGCGAAGTCGGTGCCCAGCACCAGCACGGCCTGGCAGCGCCGCTCCAGCGCGCGGAACCGGTCGACCAGGGTGGAGACGAGCTCGTCCTGCCCCTGGGCGGCCTGCAGCGCGGCGGCCTCCTCGTAGGTGAGCCCGTACAGCTCGGCGGAGGGGAGGTCGAGCCGGTAGCGGCCGCGCAGCAGCTCGACCACGTGGTCGGAGCCGGGCTCGCCGGGCGCGTGGGCGTGCACCAGCGGGCGGAACACCCCGACCCGGTCCACCTGGCGGGTGAGCAGTTCCATGACCCCGAGTTCGACCGCCTGCCGGCCGTCCCCCCGGTCGATACCGGTCACGTACACGCTGCGCGCCACGTGGGTGTCTCCGTCCCGTCGTCTCAGAGAGTGGTCACCTCGACCATACCTTCGCACCACGAACACCCGTCCGCGAGCAGACGCCGCCGCCCGGGGCAAGGGCCGGACGTCCCGCAGGGCCCCGGTCAGCGGGGCGGTGGCTCCGGTTCGAACGCCAGCCCTGCCAGTTCGATCCGGACGCCGTCCGGGGCCTCCTCCAGGTAGGCGTGCAGGGGCCGGGTGTCGACCAGCCAGCCGTTGCGCCGCCACAGCGACCCGTCCGCGGCGGTCCGCCAGCCGTCCTCGGCGAGGGCGGCTCGCAACCGCACGGCGACCTCGCCCGCCGCCATGCCGTCCGGCCCGCGCACCGTCATGTACCGAATGCAGGCGTCGGTGGCGCACGTCCCGTCGGCGGTGCTGCGGGTGACGGTCAGCTGCGCCGGCACGGGTAGCGCATCGGCGGACGGGTAGAACTCCGTCCCGAGAACGAACCCCAGATAGACCAGAGTGGCCGGCCCGACCACCCCGACGAGGTAGGCGCCGAGCCCGACCATCACCCTGACGGACCGTTGTCGCCGTTGCGGGTCGGTTTGGGGCCCGCGCCACCAGCGTTCGGCGAGTGATCCGGCCACTACCAGGAGCGCGGCCGCCGGTCCGTAGCCGACCAGGACCTCCGCCTCGGCCCGGGTGGATATCCAGGACATGTGGACGGCGGTCGTCACCGTCGCGAGGGCGAGGAGCGCGGCGCCGACGGTCACACCCACGGCTCTGGTGCGTACGAGCAGGCACCAGCAGAACAACGGCGCGGTCAGAATCAGGAGCTGGAGGATCGTCAGCACAGTTGACGCCTTGAGGGTTGTAGGGCGAGTGGGGCCACCCGGATGCTGTCCGGGTGGCCCCACTTGGTCAGGAGAAATTACAGGTCAGAATTCCACTGCCACAGATGAGTTGGTTGGACTGGTCCCAGAACGGTTCCCAGGCTCCGATGGCCCCGGTCACGTCCGTGCCGAAGGATCCGTAGTGGCCCGTCGGGTCGTAGAACGCCTTATACGACTTGCTGGTGGGGTCGATCCCTCCGTTGTAGAAGCCATAAAGGAGCTGGTAAGGCGTGTACTTCTGCCGACTGGCTTCGGGTAGCTTCGGGATCTCCGTGGCCTCCAGGTACTTGACGTAGTACGCCGCGGCCTCCATCGCCTTGTCGGTGCTCAAGCCGACCTCGCCCCAGCCGTCGGGCCGGAACTTATTGGGGTAGGTCTCGGCCAGGTAGTTCCAGGTGACCGGTTTGATGTTGGTGATGCCGAGTGTGCAGGTACCGTCGTTGGCGTGTCCGGGGCAGATGCCCATGGCGGACGTGTAGATCACGGCGAGCTCATAGGACAGGTAGTACGGGAGCCCGCTGGCGCGCACCTTGTCCCGTTCCTTCCGGCTCTCGACCAGGGCGATCGAGAGAACCATTCGCGGGTCGACCTGGGCTTTGGCCGCAGCGATGACAGCAGATTGCAAGAACATGGCGGGCTGGCAGTCCACGTTACCGAAATCGGCGGTGAGACAGTCGCCGAACTTCTCCTTGGGGAAGGCGCGGTAGAACGCCTGTGTCCAGTCCGGGGCAAGCTTCGCCGTCATGTCGCAGCCGTACTGCTCCTGTTCGGACACGCAGGAACGGCTACCCGGCGTGCCGGTGGACGTGGCGGTCTGCGTCGAACCGGCGCATACCGTGTTCGAGCCGGGGGAGCACCACCCCTGGGCGCCGGCCGGTTCGTACCCGGCCCGGTTGACGGCCTCCTGCGCGGCGGCAACCTGCTGCTTCGCCCGCTCGACCGCGTTCTCGGCCGAAGTGGCCGAGGCATTGGCCGTATTGGCCGCCTGCTGCGCGTCGGCTGCGGCCGACCCGGCCGTGGTTGCGGCCTTCCGGGCTCCGGCCGCGTTCTTCTCGGCCGCGGTGGCCGACTGGGCGGCCGCGGCCGCGTCGGAGCTGGCATCCTTCGCGGACTGATGAGCCGCACTCTGATCGGCCTTCGCCTGAAGCACCAGCTGGTCGCTGTGGGTTGCGGCCTGGACCGCGGCCGCCGAATCCGCAGTTGCGGAAGCCGCTGACTTCATGGCGTCCGCGGCCGACTTGGCCGCAGCCGCGGAGGACTTGGCGGCGTCGGCGGCGGCCTGAGCTGCGAGTTTGGCCTCCCCGTCCGCCTTGTCGGCTGCCTGCTGGGCCGCCAGCGCAGCCTCGGCCGCTTGAGCCGCCCGTGCCGTGGCCACCGCTGCCTGTTGCTGTGCCATGGTCTTGGCAGCCTGGGAGGCCAGGGTGGCCAGGCCGGCCGCCGAGTCGTTGCTGGCGTACGGAGAGGCCATGTCGATCGCCTTGTCGGCCGGTGCGGCGACCGTGGCGGCCGCCGCCGAGGCCTGCTGGGCCGCTTCGGACGCTGCTGCCGCCTTGCCTGCGGCGACCGCGCTTTCGGCGACCGCGCCGTCAGCCTCGGATCGGGCCGCCGCGGCATTGGTTTGTGCGTCGGCCGCGGTCTGGGCGGCCTGGTCGGCGGCGGTCTGGGCGGCTTGGGAGTTGATCGAGGCCTGGTTCGAGGCCTCGATCGCCTCCGCAGCTGCCGCGTGGGCGTCCAGTGCCGCTGCTGCGGTTGTGGCGGTGTCGGCGTCTGTCTGGTCCGCCGCTGCCTTGGCACGTGCAGCGGCGGAGGAGGAAGCGTTGGCCGCGGTGCGGGCCTTCTGCGCGTCGATCTCCGCTATGCCCGCGTTGACGTCGGACTGGTAGGCCGCGTTCCGTGCCCCCTTGTAGTCGGCTGCGGCTCGGTCGGCCGCCGCCCGTGCGGCTTCGGCGTTGGACGTGCCGACAGCAGCGGCTGCTTCGGCCGCTGCGGCGTCGGCCTTGGCAGCGGCCTGGTTCCCTGCTGCCGCGTCGCCGTCGGCCGTCGAGCGGGCAGCGGCTGCAGTGGCTTCGGCCTGCTGGGCCGCCTTGTCGTTGGCTGCGGCGGTCGTCGCCGAACCTTGGGCGTCGTTGCGCAGTTTGACGGCTGTGGCTGCCTGTTGCTGGGCCTTGGCCTCCGCCTGCTGGGCCTTGGCCCGCTGGGCGTCGGCGGCGACCTTTGCCGTGGCCGCGTTCTGCCGCTCCTTGGCCGCCGTCGCGGCACTCTCGTGCGCGGCAGCAGCAGCGTTGGAGGCAGCAGCCTCCGCCGCCTTGGCCTTGGCCTTCGCCGTGGCGGCCTGCTGCGCCGCCTCGGCTGCCGCGTTCGCCCGGTTCTGGCTCTCGGTGGCGAGCGAGGCGGCGAGCCGCGCGTCTCCCTGGGCCAGCTCGCGGAGGAACTGCGCGCGGGCGGCGTGGGCCTGGGCCTTGGCGGTGGCGAGCAGCGTCGCACTGTCCGCGAGGGTCGCGTCGGTGGTGGCCAGCGCCGTCTGGATGGCGTTGGCGACGGCGGTGGTGGCCGAAGCCGAGGCCTTGGTCACCTGGGCGGACTGCAGCGCGTACGTCAGCCCGCGGCCTTCCGGGGTGCCGCCGGCCTTGGCGACCGCCGCCGCGGCCTCCTGCGCGGCCTGGACCCGGCCGGCCGCGTCCTGGGCCTGTCCGGCGGCCATCTTCGCGGCCTCGGCCAGCCCGGCCACCTTGGCCTTGATCACGCCGAGGTCGTGCGGGATCCGGTCGACGTCCGCGTGCCAGTCCGGGGTCGCCCGGTACTGCTGGGCCCAGAGCAGGCGGTCGGCGTACCAGGCGTAGCTCAGCGCGTCGTTCATCGCCTCCGAGCCGGTCTTCAGCGCCTCAAGCGCCTGGGTCTCCGCCGTGGTGATGTCGGCGCGCTGCTGGGCCTGGGAGTTGAGCTCCGCCTGGTACTCCGCCCAGGCGGTCTCCTCGGCGTCCATCAGGACGTACTTCGGGTCGAACGGGTTGGTCGGATCACCACTGGCCCAGCGGGCCTTGATCGCCTCGACCTCGATCCGGAACTCGGGCGTCCCCGTGGTCGGTGCCGTCGTCGGATAGCCGTTGTACTGGATGAAGCGGCGGACGTCGTCGGCCGACCCGTGCGTGGTCGGGTAGATGTAGGTGTCCCAGAGCCAGGCCTCGGACGGGTTGCGGGCGCCGTTCTCCTTGGCGATCGCGGTCACCCTGTCCTTCGCCGCCTGGTCGGCCTGCGGCATCGGCAGAGTGAACCCGGTGGCGTGCAGGGCGCGCCAGAAGGTGGAGTCGGACGACATGTAGTTGATCACGCTGCCGTCGAGGTCGGGCTGTGCGTCGTACATCGAGAAGCCGTCCAGGAACCGCCGGCGCCCGTCGTCGCGCTGGCCCCGGGCCTGGTCGGCGACGAGGGCGGAGGCGACGTCCTTGGACAGGGCGCCGCTCGGGTCGGTCGGCCAGTTCCGGTCGTTCCAGACGCCCCAGACCGCACTCAGGTCCGCGTCGTTGCGCGCCAGCGCGGCGCCGGCCTCGGTCCGCATCTGCGCGCCGCCGCCGTGCAGCGCCGTCGCCATGTGGGCCCGGGCCTGTCGCTTGGCCTCGGCGTCCTTCATCGCGTCGATCCGCTTGAACAGCTCGCCGGTGCCCGCCGGGTAGACCACCGGCGCCGCGACGACCGGGCCGGTGACGGACGGGTGCGGGCGCCGGGGGGCGTTCCAGACCTGGGCGATGCTGTCGTTGCAGTTCACCAGTTCCAGGTTCGTCCCGTCGGCCGTCGAGGCCCAGGGGACGTCGAGACAGCGTCCGGAGCCGGGGTTGAGCAGCGTGGTGCGCCCGGCGGCGTCGAACCTGACCACCCACTGCTGGTTCAGGCCGCTGTTGCAGTGCCAGAGCTCGATCGGGGTGCCGTTGGCGACGGCGCCCTCACCGCCCACGATGTCGAGGCAGAGGCCTCCGTGGGTGAGCGAGCCGTCCTGGTTCAGCGACCAGAGCTGAGCCGGCGTCCCGTTGCAGCGGGTGCTCTGGACCCGGGTGCCGGCGGTCCTGCTGTTGTAGGGGTCGTCCACGCACTTCCCGCCCAGCTCCGGGTTGGATATCGCTCCGGACGGGGGCACGGCGCCCGCGGGCGGGGCGAACCACTGGGCGGGGGTGCCGTTGCAGGTGAAGAGCGCGAGAGCGGTGCCGTCGGTGGTGTCGGCGTTCGGGACGTCGATGCAGCGGTAGCTCATGGGGTTGTAGATCCGGGTGCTGCCGTTGGTGGCGAACTGCATCAGCCACTGCTGGTTCCGGCCGCCGTTGCAGTCCCAGATCTGGAGCTTCGTCCCGTTGGTGACACCCGTGCCGTCGCCGTTGGGGTTGGGAATGTCGAGGCACTTTCCGGGGGAGTTGTCCAGCGTGAGCGAACCGGAGAAACCGAGGTCTCCCGAGTACTCGCGGTTCGGGTTGAATGTCCAGTTCTGGTTGGTTGCGCCGTTGCAGCGGTACGACACCACGGCCGCACCGTTCTGGATGTTGTACGCGTAGTCGTCCATGCACTTGTCGAGGCCGAGGTTGTGCACGGCCCCACTGGACTTGGCGTTGAGGTTGCGGGCGTCGGCGAGCGAGGTGTTGCCGAGGTCCCAGGTGGGGGCCGGGTTCGCCGGAGCCGCCGCCCCCAGGACCAGGGCGACCGCGAGGAGCGCTGTGCAGACTCTCGCGATCGCCGAGGATCCGCTTCTTCGTAATCCCGTCATATTCATACGTACATGACCTACCGTCACTTATCCCCGAACCCGGTCTTGTTGACATCGGGTCTCGGATCGCTCGGGATTCTAGTGCGGTAGTTCGCATCCCATTCGAACAATCGAACAAACAGGGGCCGTCCGGAGCGTTGTCGCTCCGGACGGCCCCTGGGGGGTCCGACGTCAGGCCGGGCGGAGCCAGATGGTGGCGAGTGGGGGGAGGACGAGTTCGGCGCTGCGGGGCTGGTCGTTCCAGGGGGTGGCCTCGGCCTTGACCGGGCGGGAGTTGCCGGTGCCGCTGCCGCCGAAGGCCGCGTCGTCGGTGTTCAGCACCTCCTCCCAGAGCTGCTCGCGGCCTTCCAGGGCGGGCAGGCCGACCCGGTGGCCGTGGCGCACGACGGGGGAGAAGTTGCAGACGGCGACCAGCGGGCTGCCGTCGGCCGCGTAGCGGACGAAGGAGAGCAGGTTGTCCTCGGCCGCGCCGCCGTCGAGCCAGCGGAAGCCGTCCGGGGTGGTGTCCTGCTCCCACAGGGCGGGGGTGTCGAGGTAGACGCGGTTGAGGTCGCGCACCAGCGAGCGGACCCCGAGGTGCTCGGCCGCCGCCGGCCACTGCTCGTCGAGCACCCACCACTGCGGGCCCTGCTCGTGGTCCCATTCCGCGCCCTGGGCGAACTCCTGCCCCATGAAGAGGAGTTGCTTGCCCGGGTGGGCCCACATGAAGCCCAGGTAGGCGCGGTGGTTGGCGCGCTGCTGCCACCAGTCGCCGGGCATCTTGGAGACCAGCGCCTGCTTGCCGTGCACCACCTCGTCGTGCGAGATCGGCAGGATGTAGTTCTCCGAGTAGGCGTACACCATCGAGAAGGTGATCTCGTTGTGGTGGTACTTGCGGTGCACCGGCTCCTTGGAGATGTAGACCAGGGAGTCGTGCATCCAGCCCATGTTCCACTTCAGCCCGAAGCCGAGCCCGCCGCTGTCGGTGGGCCGGGTGACGCCGTCCCAGGCGGTGGACTCCTCGGCGATGGTGACCACGCCGGGGCAGCGGCGGTAGACGGTGGCGTTCATCTCCTGGAGGAAGGCCGCCGCGTCGAGGTTCTCCCGGCCGCCGTGCTGGTTGGGCGTCCAGGCGCCGCCCTCGCGGGAGTAGTCGAGGTAGAGCATCGAGGCGACGGCGTCCACGCGCAGGCCGTCGATGTGGAACTCCTCGCACCAGTACACCGCGTTGGCGACGAGGAAGTTGCGCACCTCGGTGCGGCCGTAGTCGAACTCCAGGGTGCCCCAGTCCGGGTGCTCGGCGCGCAGCGGGTCGGCCGGCTCGTACAGCGGCTCGCCGTCGAAGCGGGCGAGCGCGAAGTCGTCCTTGGGGAAGTGCGCGGGCACCCAGTCGACGATCACCCCGATGCCGTGCCGGTGCAGGGTGTCGACCAGGTACCGGAAGTCGTCCGGGCCGCCGAGCCGCGCGGTGGGGGCGTAGTAGCCGGAGACCTGGTAGCCCCAGGAGCCGCCGAACGGGTGCTCCATGACCGGCATGAGCTCCACATGGGTGAAGTTCAGGTCCTTGAGGTACTGCGGGAGCTCCTCGGCGATCGCCCGGTAGCCGGTGAGGTCCGGCCGCCAGGACGGCAGGTGCAGCTCGTACACCGACATCGGGGCCCGGTGGTGCGCGGTACGGGCCCGCCGCGCCATCCACTCGCCGTCCTGCCAGCGGTACGCGGAGGAGGTGACCACCGAGGCGGTGCCGGGCGGGCACTGGGCGGCGCGGGCCAGCGGGTCGGCCTTGTCGAGCACCCACCCCTGGCGGGTGCGGATCTCGTACTTGTACTGGGTGCCCTCGGCCAGGCCCGGCACGAACAGCTCCCAGACGCCGGACGAGCCGAGCGAGCGCATCGGGTGCCCGGTGCCGTCCCAGTGGTTGAAGTCGCCGATCAGCCGGACCCCGGCCGCGTTCGGCGCCCAGACCGCGAAGGCGGTGCCGGACACCCCGTCGACGGTGCGCACGTGCGAGCCGAGCGCCTGCCAGAGCTGCTCGTGCCGCCCCTCGGAGATCAGGTGCAGGTCCAGCTCGCCGAGGGTGGGCGGGGTGCGGTAGCCGTCGTACTGGGCGATCGGCTCCCCACCGGGGTAGCTGACCAGCAGCCGGTAGTCGGCCATGCCCGACTGGTAGAGCCCGGAACCGGCCAGCAGGCCGGTGAACAGGCCGTTCTGCTGGTGGGTGAGCTCGGCCGGGCCGTGCGCGGTCTCCACCACCACCCGCTCGGCCAGCGGCCGCAGCACCCGGATCGCGGTGCCGCCGTGCACCGGGTGCGCGCCGAGCAGGGCGTGCGGGTCGTGGTGCTGCCCGCCGACCAGCCGGTCCACCTCGGCCGGCGGCAGCGGCGCCTCGGGCAGTCGCAGCGCGCCGCCCGCGGCGGGGGTGTACGGCGCCTCGGCCGCCGGGGGGCGCGGCTCGGAGCGCCGGGCCGCCACGGGCTCGCGGGGAGGGGAGGCCGTGCCCGACAGGAAGGTGGCGGGCACGGTGCGGGTGGTGCGGCCGGGCGGGTCGAGCGGCGTCACGGCGGGGTCCTCCTGCGGAATCGGGGTGGCCGCGGGAACGTCGGCGGCGGGGTGGGCTTTCTCCGGGAGCGGGCGGGCGCGGAGCAGGGCGGAACGGGTCGGGCGGTGGGGAGCTCAGACGGTGAGGGCCAGGCGGTTGATCGCGGCGAGCGGGATCGGCAGCCAGCTCGGCCGGTGCCGGGCCTCGTACACGACCTCGTAGACCGCCTTGTCGATCTCCAGGGCGCGCATCAGCTCCGGCGAGGCGGCCGGGTCGGTGCCGCCGCCGGCGGTGTAGCCGGCGCAGAAGGCGGTGCGGTTGCGCTGCGCCCAGGCGGCGGCGAGGTGGGCCAGCTCCGGGTCGGACGGGCCCCCGGCCAGCAGGTGGGCGGCGGCGTAGTCGAAGGAGCGCAGCATCGCGGCGACGTCGCGCAGGGCGGTCTGCGGCTCGCGCCGCTCGGCGACCGACTTGGCGGGCTCCCCCTCGAAGTCCAGCAGCACCCAGCCGTGCGGGGTGCGCATCGCCTGGCCGAGGTGCAGGTCGCCGTGGATGCGCTGGACCGGCATGCCGTCCGGGTGCGCGTCGGCGAGCTGCTGGAAGGCGCTGCGCAGCGCGGCCCGGTAGCGCAGCAGGCCGGGGACGGCGGCCACCGCGCTGTCGAGCCGGTCGGCCATCGCGGTGGCCAGCCGGCGGGTCTGGGCGTGGTCGAGGCGGGCGACCGGCATCGAGCGGGCGAGCACCCGGTGCACCTCGGCGGTGGCCCGCCCGAGCCGGTGCGCCTCGATGGCGAAGTTGCCGGGCGACGGGTCGCCCTTGAGCCGGCCGACCTGGTCCAGGGCCAGCTCCCAGCCGTCCTCGGCCTCCGGCAGGTAGCGCTGGAGCAGCCCGAGGGTGGCCGGCTCGGCGCGCTCCAGCCGGCTCTCGAACCAGGCGGCGACCCGGGGGATGCGGGTGGAGCCGGCCCGGGAGAGGGCGAGCGAGAGCTCCAGGTCCGGGTTGGTGCCGGGGTGGATGCGGCGGAAGAGCTTGAGGATGTAGGAGGTGCCGTAGATGACCGAGCTGTTGGACTGCTCGGCGGTGGAGGCGCGTCCGGGCAGGTTGGCGGGCAGCCCGGAGCCGGGGGTGCGGCGGAACGAGAGCGAGCCGAAGCGGTCGCCGGTGGCCAGGTGCTCCAGCAGCCGTCCGGTCAGCTCGGGATCGTGGACGGCGTCGTAGAGCGCCGCACCGTCGTACGGGCCCTGGCTGAGCCGGCCCAGCACGGCGGTCGGCTCGATGCCGGCCGGGCCCTGTGAGCGGATGCCGAGCAGCAGTTGGTAGGTGTCCCCGTGCGGTGCGCCGGCGGTGGTGGCGTGCTCGACCCGCAGCAGCAGGTGCAGCAGGGCGGGGTCGCCGACCTGGAGCGGGGTGCCGACCACCGGGTGCAGGCCGGTGATGGCGCGGCCCTTTCCGGCGTACCAGCGCTGGGTCGGGAGCCACTCGGCGATCAGCGGCAGGGCCGCCTGGACGAGTTCGCTGACCCCCAGGGCGGTTCTCCGGGCCCCGGTGCCGCGCGTGCCCACCGACGCGGCGGCGCCGGCGGGGGTGTCGCGGTGTACATGGGCTTGAGAACGGGAGGTTTCGGACATGACTCCCTTTCCCCGGAAGCGGGCGGACTGCCCGACGGGTCTGGCCGGGTCCGTCAGTCTTCCGGATTTCGGCGGCGCGGCGGCGACGGCACGCGAGCGGTGCTCAGGTGTCACGCCTTAGTGTGGGTGGCCGTTGGGCTGTTCTCCGTACGCGGTGGTGCAGAGACCTCCGGGGGCGCGGGGTCGAAACTCTCGCGCCCCCGGAGGGTCTGGTGCGGACGGGTTCTGACGGATCGTTACTTCGAGCGCCTGGTCCCGCTCAGCCGCGGGGGTTGGCGGAGCTGGAACCAGTAGAAGCCGTGTCCGGCGAGGGTGAGCAGGTACGGCCACTCGCCGATCGAGGGGAAGCGCACCCCGCCGATCAGCTCGACCGGGTACCGCCCTCCGTACTGCCGCAGATCCAGTTCGGTCGGCTGCGCGAACCGCGAGAAGTTGTTCACGCACATGACCAGGTCCCCCTCGTGCTCCCGCACGAAGGCCAGCACCGCGGGGTTGCTGGAGGGCAGTTCGGTGTACGTGCCGAGGCCGAACGCCGGATTGAGCTTGCGGATCTCGATCATGCGACGCGTCCAGTGCAGCAGGGAGCTCGAACTGCTCTGCTGAGCCTCGACGTTGGTCACCTGATAGCCGTACACCGGGTCCATGATGGGCGGCAGACTGAGCCTGCCCGGGTCGGCCGAGGAGAAACCCGCGTTGCGGTCCGGGGTCCACTGCATCGGCGTGCGTACACCGTCCCGGTCGCCCAGCCAGATGTTGTCGCCCATGCCGATCTCGTCCCCGTAGTAGAGCACCGGGGAGCCGGGCAGGGAGAGCAGCAGGGCGGTGAACAGTTCGATCTGGTTGTGGTCGTTCTCCAGCAGCGGGGCGAGCCGGCGGCGGATGCCCACGTTGGCGCGCATCCGGGGGTCCTTGGCGTACTCCGCGTACATGTAGTCGCGCTCCTCGTCGGTGACCATCTCCAGGGTCAGCTCGTCGTGGTTGCGCAGGAAGATGCCCCACTGGCAGCCGTGCGGGATCTTCGGGGTCTTGGCGAGGATCTCCGAGACCGGGTAGCGGGACTCCCGGCGGACGGCCATGAAGATCCGCGGCATCACCGGGAAGTGGAACGCCATGTGGCACTCGTCGCCGCCGGAGGAGAAGTCGCCGAAGTAGTCGACCACGTCCTCCGGCCACTGGTTGGCCTCGGCGAGCAGCACGGTGTCCGGGTAGTCCGCGTCGATCTCCTTGCGGACCCGCTGGAGGAACTCGTGGGTCTCCGGCAGGTTCTCGCAGTTGGTGCCCTCGCGGGCGAACAGGTAGGGCACCGCGTCCAGCCGGAAGCCGTCGATGCCGAGGTCGAGCCAGAACCGCAGCCCGGCGACCATCTCGTCCTGGACCCGGGGGTTGTCGTAGTTGAGGTCCGGCTGGTGGGAGAAGAAGCGGTGCCAGAAGTACTGCTTGCGGACCGGGTCGTAGGTCCAGTTGGAGGTCTCGGTGTCGACGAAGATGATCCGGGCGTCCGGGTACTGCTTGTCGTCGTCGGCCCACATGTAGAAGTCGCCGTAGGGGCCGTCCGGGTCCTCGCGGGAGGCCTGGAACCACGGGTGCTGGTCGCTGGTGTGGTTCATGACGAAGTCGATGACCACGCGCATGCCGCGGGCGTGCGCGGCGTCCACGAACTCCATGAAGTCGGCGAGGTCGCCGAACTCCGGCAGCACCGACTTGTAGTCGGCCACGTCGTACCCGCCGTCGCGCAGCGGCGAGGCGAAGAAGGGCGGCAGCCAGAGGCAGTCGACGCCGAGCCACTGCAGGTAGTCGAGTTTGGACGTGAGCCCCTTGAGGTCCCCGATCCCGTCGCCGTTGCTGTCCTGGAAGGACCGCACCAGCACCTCGTAGAAGACCGCACGCTTGAACCACTCCGGGTCCAGGTTCTTCTTCGAGGTCTCGGGGAAGGTGTCGGGGACGGGCTCGTTCACTGTCACGCTGGGTTCCTCCGAACCGTGAGGAGGTGAGCCGGCTCGGCTGAGGGATCGAGCCGGACGTAGTTGTGCCGGCCCCACGTGTAGGCGGCGCCGGTGAGCTCGTCGTGCACCGCGAACGGCCCGTCCCCGTCGAGGGTGACGGTGGCCTCCTGGGCGTGGTGCGGGTCCAGGTTCACCACGGTGATGACGTGGTCGGTGAGGCCCTCGGGCGTGGTCGCGGTCTTGGAGAAGGCGAGCACCTGGTCGTTGTCGGTCGGGTGGAAGGCCAGGCCGCGCAGCTGCTGCAGGCAGGGGTGCCGGCGGCGCAGCCGGTTCAGCACGGTGAGCAGCGGGGCGAGGCTGTCGGTACGGCTCCAGTCGCGCGGGCGCAGCTCGTACTTCTCCGAGTGCAGGTACTCCTCGGAGCCCGGGTGGGCCGGCTCGCCCTCGTACAGCTCGTAGCCGGCGTAGACGCCGTAGCTGGGGGAGAGGGTGGCGGCCAGCACGGCCCGGATGGCGAATGCGGCGCGGCCGCCGGTCTGCAGGTACTCGTGCAGGATGTCCGGGGTGTTGGCGAAGAAGTTGGGACGCATGTACGAGGCCGCGTCACCGGAGAGCTCGGTGAGGTACTCGGTGAGTTCCTGCTTGGTGGTGCGCCAGGTGAAGTACGTGTACGACTGGTGGAAACCGATCTTCCCCAGGGTGTGCATCATGGCCGGCCGGGTGAACGCCTCCGCCAGGAACACCACGTCGGGGTCGGTGCGGGCGATCTCGGAGAGCACCTTCTCCCAGAACAGCACCGGCTTGGTGTGCGGGTTGTCGACCCGGAAGATCCGTACGCCGTGGGCCATCCAGAACCGAAGGATCCGCAGGGTTTCCTTGACGATTCCATCCATGTCCTGATCGAAGTTGACCGGATAGATGTCCTGGTACTTCTTCGGCGGGTTCTCGGCGTAGGCGATGGTGCCGTCGGCGCGGTGGCTGAACCACTCCGGATGCTTGTTCACCCAGGGGTGGTCGGGGGAGCACTGCAGCGCGAAGTCCAGGGCCACCTCCAGGTGCAGCGCCCCGGCCTCGGCGACGAAGTGGTCGAAGTCCTCGATGGTGCCGAGGTCCGGGTGGACGGCGTCGTGGCCGCCCTCCGGCGAGCCGATCGCCCAGGGCGAGCCGACGTCGTGCGGACCGGCGGTCAGGGTGTTGTCCGGGCCCTTGCGGAAGGCCCGCCCGATCGGGTGGACCGGTGGCAGGTAGACCACGTCGAAGCCCATCGCGGCGACGGCGGGCAGCCGCTCGGCGGCGGTGCGCAGGGTGCCCGAGCGCGGCGGCTCGACGCCCGAAGGGTCCACCACCGCGCCCTCGGAGCGCGGGAAGAACTCGTACCAGGAGCCGTAGAGGGCCCGCTCCCGGTCCACCTGGAGCGGCAGCGGGCGGGTGGCGCTGACCAGCTCGCGCAGCGGGTAGCGGGCCAGCAGGTCCAGCACCTCGGGGGCGAGCGCGGCGGCCAGCCGGGACAGCGGCGGCAGGCCGGTGTCGCGCAGCGCGTCCACCGCGGCCAGCACGTGCGCCCGGCCCTCCTTCTTCGGCACGCCGTTCGCGGCCCGCTCCAGCAGCAGCGCGCCCTCCTCCAGGACCAGCGCGGTGTCGATCCCGGCGGGCAGCTTGACCGCGGCGACCTTGCGCCAGGTGGCGAGCGGGTCGCTCCAGGCCTCCACCAGGTAGGACCAGCGGCCGGGCCCGGTCGGGGTGACGGACGCGCCCCAGCGGTCGCTGCCCTCGGAGAGTTCGCGCATCGGCGTCCACGGGCCGCTGCGCCCGCGCGGATCGCGCAGGACCACGTTGGCGTTCACCGCGTCGTGGCCCTCGCGGAACACGGTGGCGGTGACCGTGAAGGTCTCGCCGACCACGGCCTTGGCCGGGCGGCGGCCGGCGTCTACGAGTGGGCTGACGTCCAGGACGGGGATGCGGCCGATCACGGTGTCGCTCTCTGTCGTCTTGCGGGCGGCGGGCTTGCGGGCGGCAGGTTTGCGGGTGGCGGGTTTGTGGGCGGAGGGGCCGCCGGCGGGGGTTGCTGCGGCGGTGGCCTCGGCGGCGCTGCGGGCGGCCGGGCGGGCGGGCGCCCTGCGGGGTGCGGCGCCGCCCTCCGGGGTGGTGGTGGCGGTCGCGCTGCGCCTGGTGGTGGTGCGCTTGCGCGGTGCCGCGGTCCGGCTCTCCTCGGCCCCGGGTTGTCGGGCCGGTTCGGTGTGCTCCGCACGGACGGCCCCGGCGCCCCGGGGTCCCGGCATCGCCGCGTCTGTCCGAGTGTCAGAATCCATCCGTCCGGCGGATTCCGCGACCGCTGCGTCGATGGCGTCGGCCACCGGTGTGGACTGGTCCCGCGTGTCGCCGTGCATGCCAAACTCCTGCCCGAGATCGGCGGCAGCTCCCGCGGGCCGGACGGGCCAGGGGAGTACCGGGAGGACTGCTGGGTGGGGAGGACGTGCGACCGGAAGCCTGCCCGCGCCACCGTCCCCGGCAACCTGCCCGACGCCCGCCGAGCCTGCGGCGGGGAGCCCGGGAGCCCGTGTGCGTCCCGGCGCACGCCTCTCGGGGTACGCCCCTGGGCGACCCGACCCACCCGTGAACGAGTGGGCCGTGTTCGAGGACACGCGTAGGTGCGCGGTGAGCGCCGAATGGGCTAAGGAGGTTGGGAAACGATCAGCACGAAAAGGATTCGGACGTGCTGCTTCAAGGGGGGCGCCACCTGTCGCCGCACTCCCCACAGCATCAACGACCTTGGTTCATAGTCGCATCGACGACCGGACTTTTGCAGCGGTACGACAGTAGTTTCGGGTCTTGTCCCGGGCGGCTCCGTCGGTGGAAATGGATCTGTTCCGCAGTGTTCACGTATTGGTAGCGCGTTCCGCCGAAAAGTGCGCCTCGCGCGCCCCCCGTGCAGTCCAATGCGCCGAATGCGATCTCATCAATAGGCCGAACGGAGGCTCAATAGCCCACTTGACGCACCATCACGACAGTGGCCGGGTCTACGCTTCACGCCGTGAAGGCAATCCGCAGATTCACCGTCCGCACCGTCCTGCCCGAACAACTCCAGCCGTTGCACGAGCTGGCCCTCAACCTGCGCTGGTCCTGGCACCCGGAGACCAGGGACCTCTTCCGGTCCGTGGACCCGGACGTCTGGGCCGCCACCGGTGAGGACCCGGTGCGCCTGCTGGGCGAGGTCCCGGCCGCCCGGCTCGCCGCGCTGGCCGTCGACCGGAGGTTCCTGCGCAGACTCGGCGACCTCGCCGACGACCTGCGGGACTACCTGGCCGGCCCGCGCTGGTACCAGGGCGCCGAACAGACGGGAGCCGGGCCGCTGCCCGAGGCCGTCGCGTACTTCTCGCCCGAGTACGGCATCGCCGCCGCGCTGCCGCAGTACTCCGGCGGGCTCGGCATCCTGGCCGGCGACCACCTCAAGGCCGCCAGCGACCTCGGCGTGCCGATCATCGGCGTGGGGCTGTTCTACCGGCACGGCTACTTCCGGCAGTCCCTCGACCGGGACGGCTGGCAGCAGGAGCGCTACCCGCTGCTCGACCCGGACGAACTCGCGGTCAGCCTGCTCCGCGAGGGTGACGGCACCCCCTGCCGGGTCGATCTCGCGCTGCCCGCCGGCCGCACCCTGGCCGCCCACATCTGGAAGGCCCAGGTCGGGCGCGTCCCGCTGCTGCTGCTCGACTCCGACATCGAGGCCAACTCGGCCGCCGAACGGGACGTCACCGACCGCCTCTACGGCGGCGGCAGCGAGCACCGGCTGCTCCAGGAGATGCTGCTCGGCATCGGCGGCGTCCGCGCGGTGCGCACCTACTGCCGCCTCACCGGCCACCCCGCCCCCGAGGTCTTCCACACCAACGAGGGCCACGCCGGCTTCCTCGGCGTCGAGCGGATCCGCGAGCTGGTCGCGGACCGGGGCTGCGACCTCGACTTCGCCGCCGCCCTGGAGTCCGTCCGGGCCGGCACCCTGTTCACCACCCACACCCCCGTGCCGGCCGGCATCGACCGCTTCGACCGCGAGCTGGTCGCCCGGCACTTCGGCGGCGACGCGGCCCTGCCCGGCGTCCCGGTCGAGCAGGTGCTCGCCCTCGGCGCCGAGACCTGGCGCGGCGGGGACGGCAAGCTGTTCAACATGGCCGCCATGGGCCTGCGGCTGGCCCAGCGCGCCAACGGCGTCTCCACGCTGCACGGCGAGGTCAGCCGGTCCATGTTCAACGGCCTCTGGCCCGGCTTCGACGCCGCCGACGTCCCGATCACCTCCGTCACCAACGGCGTCCACGCCGCCACCTGGATCGACCCGGCCGTCGTCCGACTGGGCGCCGCCGAGATCGGCACCGACCGCGCCGAGTCCGCCATGACCACCGGCGACGCCAAGCGCTGGACCGGCCTGGAGCGGATCGGCAACACCGAGATCTGGGAGCTGCGCCGCAGTCTGCGCGCCCAGCTGGTCGACGAGGCCCGCCGCCGGCTGCGCACCTCCTGGCGCCAGCGCGGCGCCGGGGACGCCGAGCTCGGCTGGGTCTCCTCCGTCCTCGACCCGGACGTCCTCACCATCGGCTTCGCCCGCCGGGTGCCCTCCTACAAGCGGCTCACCCTGATGCTGCGCGACCAGCAGCGGCTGCGCGCCCTGCTGCTGGACCCGGCCAGGCCGGTGCAGATCGTGGTCGCCGGCAAGGCCCACCCGGCGGACGACGGCGGCAAACGGCTGATCCAGCAGATGATCGCCTTCGCCGACGACCCGGCCGTCCGGCACCGGATCGTCTTCCTGCCGGACTACGACATGGCGATGGCCCAGCACCTCTACCCGGGCTGCGACGTCTGGCTGAACAACCCGCTGCGCCCGCTGGAGGCCTGCGGCACCTCGGGGATGAAGGCCGCGCTCAACGGCTGCCTCAACCTGTCCGTCCTGGACGGCTGGTGGGACGAGTGGTACGACGGCCAGAACGGCTGGGCGATCCCCACCGCCGACGGCACCGGCGGGCCCCTCGACCCGGACAGCCGGGAGGCCGAGCGCCGGGACGACATCGAGGCGGCCGCGCTGTACGACCTGATCGAGCACCAGGTGGCGGCCCGGTTCTACGACCGCGGTGCGGACGGCCTGCCGCACCGCTGGATCGCCATGGTCCGGCACACCCTGGTCACCCTCGGCCCCAAGGTGCTGGCGGGGCGGATGGTCCGCGAGTACGTCGAGCGGCTGTACGCCCCGGCGGCGCTGGCCCAGCGGGAGCTGGCGGCGGCCGGGCCCGGCGAGGCCCAGGCGGGCGGGCCGGCCACCGCCCCGCACGCCGGGGCGCGGGAGCTGGCCGCCTGGAAGGCGAAGGTCCGGGAGGCCTGGCCGGCCGTCCGGGTCGAGCACGTCGAGGCGGAGTGCCCGGACGAGGCGCAGGAGCTCGGCAGCTCGCTGGCGCTGCGGGTGCAGGTCGCGCTCGGGGCGCTGGATCCGGGTGACGTCGAGGTGCAGGTGGTGTCCGGGCGGGTGGACGAGTCGGACGGCATCTCCGATGCCTGTCTGCTGGCCCTCAAGCCGGTCGGCGGCTCCGACCTGGACGGGCGGACGCGCTACGAGGGCTCGCTGGAGCTCTGCCGCACCGGCCCGTTCGGGTACACCGTCCGGGTGCTGCCGGCCCACCCGCGGCTGGCCTCCCCGGCCGAGCTGGGGCTGGTGGCCCTGCCGGCCGAGTCCGCGGGGATGGACGCGGGGCTGCTGCGCTGAACGCGCCGGGGGCGGGCGGCCGGGTTGGTCCGGCCGCCCGCCCCCGGCTCCTGCGACCGGCCGCGCCGACGATCGGGAACGGGGCGGCGGCCTCAGAGCTCCGGACTGCCGAACCATCGGCGGGCGGCCCGCTCGAACGCCGCACGGTCGGGGTCGCGGTCACCCGCCCAGGCGACCGTGCCGTCGGGCCGGACGAGCACGGCGCCCAGGCCGAGGTCGTCCACCGCCGGCCCGGCCGCGTACTTCGTCCGGCCCTCCCAGCCCGTCGCCGAACCGTGCAGGGCCCGGTCGACGCTGAAGTCGAGGACGACGCCCCGTCCGTCGTGCATCAGGTCACCGAGGCGGGTGCCGTCCGCCAGACGGAAGTCCGGGGCGCTGCGGCCGGTCAGCGGGTGTTCGCCGCCGAGGTCGTAGCGGTCCGACGATCCTGATGTCCGCTCGAACACGTAGGTCGTTCCGTCCGCGGTCCCGAGCAGGTCCCGCACCACTCCCTGGATCGCCCGGGCATGCGGGCCCGGCCTCATGACCGCCACCTGGGCGCGCGACCAGTCGAGCACGCCCGCGCCGATCGGATGGCGCTCCTGGGTGTAGGTGTCGAGAAGACCGCTCGGCGCGTACCCGTGCAAGGACGCCGCGAGCTTCCAGCCCAGGTTCACGGCGTCGCCGAGGCCGAGGTTCAGCCCCTGGCCT
Organism: Kitasatospora sp. NPDC048239; assembly: GCF_043202015.1. NCBI lineage: Bacteria > Bacillati > Actinomycetota > Actinomycetes > Kitasatosporales > Streptomycetaceae > Kitasatospora > Kitasatospora sp. NPDC048239. Next base: position 652,840 of record NZ_JBICZP010000002.1, read on the forward strand.
CCGAGCGGGGAGTGGATGTGGGCGGCGTCGCCCGCGAGCAGCACCCGCCCCTGCCGGTAGGTCGTCGCCTGCATCGCCCGATCGGTGAAGGTCGAGGCGAGACGGACGTCGCTCAAGGTCGCGTCGGTGCCCGACACCCGGCGCAGAACCGCCTGGAGATGGTCCCGGGTCGGCGGCTGCGAGCGGTCGAACGCGCCGCCGTCGAAATCCGTCATGCCGAGGTGCCCGGCCAGGTGCGTCCGGAGGTACATGCCCGTCGGCGTCAGGTTGAAGCCGGGGCGCAGCTTCTCGGGATCGGCGACGGTCGCGAGCACGGCGTAGCCGGTGAACTGCGGCTCGGTGCCGACGAAGTCGAAGCCCGCGAGCCGGCGCACCGTGCTGCGTCCGCCGTCGCAGCCGACGAGCCAGCGCGCCGCGTACTCCTGCCCGCCGGCTCGCGCGACCACGCCGTCGCCGTCCTGGGTGACGGCCGACACCGTGACACCGCGCCTGATCTCCACGCCGAGCCTGGACGCCCGCTCGGTCAGCACCGTCTCGATCGCCTCGAGGTTCGTCATCACGCCCTCCGCGGCCGGGCCGGGAAGCCGGAACGGCAGGGCGGCGGGGTCGACCCTGGCCGGATCGAGCATCATGCCGGCGAAGTGGCCCGCGCTGCGAGGGGGCGACGGCTGGTCCGCGTCGGAGTCCGCAGTGAGGTCCGCCCCGGGATCGTCGCGGACGCCCGAGGCCGTCAGCAGCGGGTGCAGCAGACCGCGGCGGTGGAACGCCCCGACCGAAGCGGCGGACAGGCCCCGCATCCCGAGCGGTTCCGCCTTCCACGGGGAGCGGGGCTCCCGCTCCCGCTCCAGCACCAGGACGGAGCAGCCCGCGAGGCCGAGCTCGCAGGCGAGGAACAGGCCGACCGGGCCGGCGCCCACGATCGCTACGTCATGCGTGACAGGGCTGTTCATGGTGGTGTCCCTCCCGGGATCGGGACCGTCCGGTGGGATCCGGCCGGCCGCCGCTGGACTTGTCAGGCACTCAGAGGCTGACCCGGTCCGCTCACACGGGGCACACACGGCGCTGGCACCCCGCCCCGCACCGTGTCGGGGCCGGGTTCGCGCACCCGGGCAGGAGCCGGGGCACCGCGCTGATTTGGGGCCGCGAGGGTGCACGCGCGAGGATCGGTGAATGGACGAGGGGACGCGGCTTCGCCTCACTCTGCTCGGCGCCTTCCAGGCGGCCCGCGGTGACGCCGCCCTGTCCGTTCCCGGTGCGCGGTTGCAGGCACTGGCCGTACGGCTGGCGCTAGCCGGCGGCCGCCCGGTCGCCCAGGGCGTCCTGGTCGACGCGATCTGGGCCGACGCCCCGCCGGCCGGCCCCGCCCACGCCCTGCAGACCCTCGTCTCGCGGCTGCGCCGGGCCCTCGGCTCGGCCCGCGCCGTCGCGCAGGTCGCGGGCGGCTACCGGCTGGACGTGGACGCGGCCGACGTGGACGCCCTGCGGTTCGAGCGGCTCGCCGCCGTCGGCCGTGACCGCCTGCGCGCCGGCGACCCGCGTGCTGCGGCGGCCGTGCTCGGCGAGGCCGTGGCGCTGTGGGGAGATCCTCCCGGCGCCGAGCCCGCGGCCGTCGCCGCGGTGGCACCCGCCGCCGCGACCCGGCTGGCCCACGCCTCGGTCGAGGCCGTCGCCGACCTCGCCGACGCCGAGCTGGCCCTCGGCCGTGCCGACGCGGCCGCCGCGCGGCTGACCGCACTGCTCACCGAGCAGCCGGTCCACGAGCGGGCGGCCGCGCTGCTCATCGACGCGCTCGCCGCCCAGGGCCGCCAGGCCGAGGCGCTGGCCCTGTACGGGCGGGTCCGCGAAGCCCTGGCCGACGCCCTCGGCACCGAACCGGGCGCCGCCCTGCGCGAGCGCCACCTGCGCCTGCTGCGCGCCGAGCCGCCCGCCCCGGCCGCCGACGCCGCGCGGCCCGGTCCGCCCGCCGACGCCGCGCGGACCGGTCCGGGCAACCTGCCCGCGCCGCTGACCGGCCTCATCGGCCGCGACGAGGACCTCGCCCGGATCGCCACGCGGCTCGCCGCCGGGCGTCTGGTCACCGTGCTCGGCCCCGGCGGTGCCGGCAAGACCCGGCTCGCCGTCGAGGCCGCCCGCCGCCACCGCCACGAGTACCGCGACGGCGCCTGGATGATCGACCTCGCCCCGGTCACCGAGCCGGCCAAGGTCGGCTCGGCCCTGCTCGCCGGGACGGGGCCGGGCGGCGGCGCGGTGTTCGACGCCCGGACGCGCGCCGAGGGCGGGGAGCTGGACGTCCTCGCCGACCGGCTCGGCGGCCGGGAGAGCCTGCTGCTCGTCGACAACTGCGAGCACCTGATCGACGCCGTGGCCCACCTGGTCGCGGCCCTGCTGTCCCGCTGCCCCGGGCTGCGGGTGCTGGCCACCAGCCGCGAGCCCCTGGCGGTCGACGGCGAGGTGTTGGTGCCGCTCGGCCCGCTCGCGCTGCCCGGGCCACAGGACGGCGTCGAGCAGGCCCGGCGGGCGGCGTCGGTACGCCTGTTCACCGAGCGGGCCGCGGCCGTGCGCCCGGGCTTCGAGGTGGACGAGACGACGCTGCCCGCCGTCCGGCGGGTGGTCCGCGCCCTGGACGGGATGCCACTGGCCCTCGAACTGGCCGCGGCCCGGCTGCGGACCCTGTCGCTGCCGGAGCTGGCCGACGGGCTGTCCGACCGGTTCCGGCTGCTCACCACCGGCAGCCGCACCGCGCCGCCCCGGCACCGCACGCTGCGCGCGGTCATCGCCTGGAGCTGGGACCTGCTCAGCGAGCCGGAGCGCACGGTCGCCGAACGCGTCTCGGTCCTGCCCGGCGGTGTCACGCCGGCCTCGGCCGCCGCGGTCTGCGCCGGCACCGCCGTGCCGGCGGCCGGGATCCCCGAGCTGCTCGCGGCCCTGGTCGACCGGTCGCTGCTGCGGCTCGCGCCCGACCCGGGCCGCTACCGCATGCTGGAGACGCTGCGCGAGTACGGCACCGACCGCCTGGCCGACACGGGCGGCCTCGGCACCGTCCGCGACCTGGCGGCCGGCCACTTCGCCGAGCTGATGGCCCGGTACGACCCGCAGCTGCGCGGGCCCGGCCAGCTCGCGGCGATCCGCGTCGTGAGCGCGGAGTACGACAACACGCTCGCCGCCCTGCGCCGGCGGTGCGACAGCGGCGACGCCCCCGGCGCGGTCGCCCTCGCCCTGAACCTGACCTGGTACTGGCAGATGTTCGGCCGGCCCGCCGACGCGGCCTACTGGCTGGGCGAGGCCCTGGCGGTGCCCGGCGGCGAGCCGACGCCCGACCGCGACTGCGCCCACGCGATCCACCTGCTGAACCGGATCGACACCCGGTCGGGGGCGACCGCGGAGGAGACCGCGGCCGACCACGCCGGGATCCGCGCGCTGGCCGACCGGCTGCTCGCGTACCCGGAGCTGCCCGGCCCGTACGGCGCGCTCGCCGCGCTCCCGCACGCGTTCCGGCCGGAGGCGGAGGGCACGCCCGCGATCATCGAGCACCTGGCCGACGGTGACGACCTGTGGCTGTCCGGGCTGGCCCGGCTGTCCCGGGCCCGGTTCGCCGAGAACGCGGGCGAGCTCGACCGGACCCGCACCGACGTGGCGGCGGCCCTGGCCTGCTTCCGGCAGGTCGGCGACCGCTGGGGCCAGGCCAACGTGCTGCCGATGCGCGCCCAGCTGCGGCAGTACGACGACGACCTCGACGGCGCGCTGGCCGACCTGCGCGAGGCCCGGTCGCTGGCACGGGAGTTCGGCCCGCTCAGCCCCGGCGACGAGGTGTTCGGCGACCTGCGCTGGATCGACCTGCACCTGCGGCGCGGCGACACCGACCTGGTGATCACGACGATCGACTCGGCCCGGGAGCGGGCGCTGCGCGCGGACTCGCCGGAGATGCGGGTCCTGGTCGACGCGTGGGACGCCGCGTTCCGGGTGCGGCTCGGCGACCTGGACCGGGCACGGGACCTGCTCGACGGAGCCGAACGGGGCCTGGACGGCGACTCCCCGTTCCCCGGCGACCACGCCCGGGCGCTGGTCGGCAACGCCAGGGCGTCGCTGTACCTGGAGACCGGCGACCCGGCCGGCGCCGAGCAGGCGCTGGCGAAGGCGTACGCGGCGGCGCTGGAAACCCGGGACCTGCCCATCCTGTCGCTGGTGGCGGTGAACACGGCCGCACTCGCCGCGGCGCACGGGCGGTACGACGAGTCGGCCGTCCTGCTCGGCGCCGCCTCCCGGCTGCGCGGCGCTCACGACCGCACCGACCGGCAGGTCGGCGAGCTCACCCGACGAGGGCGCGCCGCGCTGGGCGAGGAGGCCTTCGCAGCGGCGTACCGGAACGGCTGGGAGCTGGACGGGAGGACGGCCGCGACCGAGGTCGACCCGGCCCGGCTGCGCCGGGCACCGGGCACGACCCGCCATACCGGGTGATCCGCCGACGGCGCCCACGGGAGTGCGGATCCCGGGGCCCCGGAGGCCGGGCTCAGACCAGGCTGTCCCGCCAGGCCCGGTGGAGTTCGGCGAAGCGGCCGATGCCGTCGATCAGCTCGGCGGGGGTGCCGTCCTCCACGATCCGGCCCTGGTCCATCACCAGGACCCGGTCGGCGATCTCCACGGTGGAGAGCCGGTGGGCGATGATCACGGCCGTCCGCCCGGCCAGCACCGTGCGCATCGCCCGCTGCACGGCCTGCTCGCCCGGCACGTCCAGCGAGCTGGTCGCCTCGTCCAGGATCAGCACCGCCGGGTCGGCCAGCAGGGCGCGGGCGAAGGCGACCAGCTGGCGCTGGCCGGCCGAGATCCGGCCGCCGCGCTTGCGCACGTCGGTGTCGAAGCCGTCCGGCAGCTCGGCGATGAAGCCGTAGGCGCCGATGTCCCGGGCGGCCTGCTCGACCTCCTCGCGGGTGGCGCCCGGCCGGCCGATCGCGATGTTCTCGGCGACGGTGCCGGAGAACAGGAAGGACTCCTGGGTCACCATCACCACCCCGCGCCGCAGCTCGGGGGTGGCGAGCTCGCGCAGGTCCACGCCGTCCAGGGTGATCCGGCCCTCGGTCGGGTCGTAGAAGCGGGCCAGCAGCTTGGCGACCGTCGACTTGCCGGCGCCGGTCGCGCCGACCACGGCCACCGTCTGCCCGGCAGGCAGCGCCAGGTCGAACGGCGGCAGCACCTCCTTGCCCGTCCGGTAGGCGAAGCGGGTCTTCTCGAAGTGCACCTCGCGGCCCTTGCGGGCGGTGGCGGGCAGCTCGGCCGGCCGCTCGGGCTCGGCCACCGTCGGCTCGTGGGCGAGCAGGCCGGCGATCTTCTCCAGGGCTGCGGCGGCCGACTGGTAGCTGTTCAGGAACATCGCCAGCTGGTCGATCGGGTCGTACAGCCGGCGCAGGTAGAGCACGAAGCCGGTGAGCACGCCCAGTTCGAGGCCGCCGTCGGTGACCAGGAAGGCGCCGAGCAGCACCACGCCGGCGAGCCACAGGTTGGCGGTGGCGCGGGCCAGGCCGACGAAGCGGGCGATCTCCAGCAGGCCGTCCGCCATGGCGGTGGCCGACTGCCGGTTCACCACGCCGAAGGCGGCCTCGTTGGCGCGCTCGCGGCGGAAGGCCTGCACCGGGCGGATGCCGTTCATGGTCTCGGTGAAGCGGACGATCAGCGAGGCGGCCGAGGTGCGCGAGCGCCGGTAGACCTTGCGCGAGCGGTGGCGGAACGAGCGGGCGATCAGGGCCAGCGGCAGGAACGAGGCCAGCGAGACCAGGCCGAGCCGCCAGTCCATCACCAGCAGCAGGACCGAGATGTAGCAGACCGACAGGAAGACGGTCAGCAGCTCCTGGAGGCCCTCGGAGAGCAGCTCGCGCAGCGCGTCCACGTCGCTGGTGGCGCGCGAGATGATCCGGCCCGAGGTGTAGCGCTCGTGGAAGTCCAGGCTGAGCCGCTGGGCGTGCCGGAAGATCCGGCCGCGCAGCTCCAGCAGGATGTCCTGGTTGATCCGGGCGCTGACCTTGATGAACACCCACTGGAGCACGGTGCTGAGCACCGCACAGGAGAGGTAGGCGGAGATCACCGCGATCAGCGGGCCCGCGTCGTGTTCGCGCAGCGCCGGGATGCCCCGGTCCATCGCGATCGCGACCAGCAGCGGGCCGGACTGCATGGCGGCCTGCTGGACCAGGATCACCACCATGGCGGTGACGATCCGGGCCCGGTGCGGACCGAGCAGCGAGCGCAGCAGGGCGCGCGGTGCGCCGGGCGGGACGGGGATGTCCTCCTCGTCCGGCGGCGGCGGGAGCTCCTCCGCGGCCGGCTCGTTCGGCTCGCTCGGCGCGGTCCGCTCGGCGGGGTCGATCGTGGTGGTCATCGGGAGGTGCTCCCCTCGGTGGCGAGGGCGGCCTCGCCCGACATCAGTTCGCGGTAGCGCGCGCAGCCGTGCAGCAGCTCCTGGTGGGTGCCGACGGCCTCGATCCGGCCGTCGGCGAGCACCGCGACCCGGTCGGCGAGCAGGACGGTGCTCGGGCGGTGGGCCACGACCAGGGCGGTGGTGGAGCCGAGCACCTCCCGCAGGGCCCGTTCGACCAGTGCCTCGGTGTGCACGTCCAGCGCGGAGAGCGGGTCGTCCAGCACCAGGAAGGCCGGGTCGCCGACCACCGCGCGGGCCAGTGCGAGCCGCTGGCGCTGGCCGCCGGAGAGGCTGAGGCCCTGCTCGCCGACCTCGGTGTCGACCCCGGCCGGGAGCCGGTCGACGAAGTCGGCCTGGGCGGTGGCCAGGGCGGTGCGCAGCTGCTCGGGGCCGGCGCCGGGCGCGCCCATCAGGACGTTCTCCCGGACGGTGGCGGAGAACAGGGTGGGCTCCTCGAAGGCGACCGCGACCAGCTCGCGCAGCCGCTGCCGGGACAGCTCGCGGATGTCCAGGCCGTCCAGGGTGATGCTGCCCGCGGTGGCCTCGTAGAGCCGGGGGAGCAGCGCGGTGAGGGTGGTCTTGCCGCTGCCGGTCGCGCCGACCAGGGCCATCGTCTCGCCGCTGCGGATGTGCAGGTCGACGCCCTGGAGCAGGTCGGGGGTGCCCGGCGGGGCGTCGGGGTAGCGGAAGCGGACGCCGGTGAGGCGGATGCCGTCGGTCGTGCCGCCGGCGCCCTGCCGGGCGCCCCGGTCGTCCGGTTCGGGTTCGTCCAGCACCTCGAAGAAGCGGTCGGTGGCGGTGGCGGCCTCGTTGGCGTAGGCGAGCAGCCAGCCCAGCGACTCGACCGGCCAGCGCAGCGCGAGGGCGGTGGAGAGGAAGGCGACCAGGGTGCCGGCGCTGAGCTCGTCGTGCGCGACCAGGTAGGCGCCGGCCGCGAGCGCGCAGCCGAGGGCCAGCTCGGGCAGGCCGACGATGACCGCCCAGAGGTTGGCGAGCAGGCCGGCCTTGCGCAGCTCGGTGCGGCGCAGGTCGCGGGTCTGGGCCCGGAACCGCTCGGCCATCGAGCGGTGGCGGCCGAAGGCCTTGAGGATCCGGATGCCGAGGATGGACTCCTCGATCACCGTGGCGAGGTCGCCGTTCTGGTCCTGGGCGCGGCGGGCGGCGCCGGAGTAGCCGTCCTCGAAGCGCCGGGTGAGGGCGATCAGCGGGACGGCGGGCACCAGCACGATCAGCGCGAGCCGCCAGTCCTGGGTGAACATCAGGGCCGTTCCGGCCAGGAACATCACCGAGTTCACGACCAGGAACACCAGCGGGAAGGTCAGGAACAGCCGCATGGTGAACATGTCGGCCGTCGCCCGGGAGAGCAGCTGGCCCGAGCCCCACCGGTCGTGGAAGGAGATCGGCAGCCGCTGCAGCTTGGCGAACAGGTCGCCGCGCATAGCCGTCTCCAGCCCGGCCAGCGGGCGGGCCAGGATCACCCGGCGGGTGTAGAAGAGCGCCGCCTCGGCCAGGCCCAGGGCGAGCAGCAGGCCGATCAGCGGCCAGAGCGCGTCGAGGTCGTGGTGGGCGATCGGGCCGTCCACGATCCGGCCGAGCACCAGGGAGACGCCGAGCACGCTGAACATCGCGAGGACGGCCGAGCCGATCGAGGCGGCCAGCCGTCCGCGGATCTGCCGGGCGTAGGGCCACAGGCGCAGCAGTGAGCGGACCGTCGACCGGTGGGCGGGGTCGGCGGTCCGCGAGGCGGGCTCCGGACCGGGTGGGTCCGGGGGGTGCTGCCCGGTCCGGGGTGGTGGATCGGGCAGCGCTGGGTCTTCGTAATCGGCCATCGCGGTGAGGGTAGGCCGGGGGCGCGTCATTTCTCATCCGGTTTTTCGGACCTGTCGGCGAGAACCGGCCACCGGCGGTGCCGGGTGCGGCGAAGGCTCCTCTGCACGCGGACGTTCGGTGGGGCCGGTGCGGTGGAGGGGGCCGGCGCGTCCGGGGTTCAGCGTGGGGCGGGGGTGCGCAGCAGGTGCAGTGAGCGGGCGCCCAGCAGCACGGCCTCCTGCGGGCGGTAGCTCCGCGGCGGCGCGTCCGGGTCGGCGCCGGCGGAGGCGGCGGCGTCGTCCAGGGTGTCCGAGGCGGTGTCCACCACCGTCCGGTACACCGCGTCCGGCGCGGCCCAGGGCTCGCCGGGCAGTGTGAACGAGGGCTCGCCGGGGCCGGCGTTGAGCAGCAGCAGGAAGCTCTCGTCGGTCAACTGGCGCCCCTCCTCGTCGCGTTCGGACATCGCGGCGCCGGAGAGCAGCATCCCCAGGCAGGCGGTGGGGGAGAACCAGTCGGCCTCCGTCATCTCCTTGCCGAGCGGGGTGAACCAGGCCAGGTCGGGCTGGCCGCCCGGTGCGGGGGCCCGGCCGGAGAAGAACGCCCGCTGGCGCAGCACCGGGTGGGTGCGGCGCAGTCGGACCAGTCGGGCGGTGAGGTCGCGCAGGTCGCGCCAGCCCGCGTCGTCCAGGAGCGACCAGTCGAGCCAACTCACCTCGTTGTCCTGGCAGTAGGCGTTGTTGTTGCCGCCCTGGGTGCGGCCGAACTCGTCCCCCGCGGTGATCATCGGCACGCCGGTGGAGAGCAGCAGGGTGGCCAGCAGATTGCGCAGTTGGCGCCGGCGCAGGCCCTGGACCGCCGGGTCGGGGCTCTCCCCCTCGGTGCCGTGGTTCCAGGAGCGGTTGTCGTCGGTGCCGTCCCGGTTGGCCTCGCCGTTGGCCTCGTTGTGCTTGCGGTTGTAGGAGACGAGGTCGCGCAGGGTGAATCCGTCGTGGGCGGTGATGAAGTTGACGGAGGCGTACGGGCGTCGCCCGCCGCGCTGGTAGAGGTCGGAGGATCCGGAGAGCCGGTAGCCGAGTTCGCGGACGTCCGGGCGGGCGCCGCGCCAGAAGTCCCGGACGGTGTCGCGGTACTTGTCGTTCCACTCGGCCCACAACGGCGGGAAGCCGCCGACCTGGTAGCCGCCCGGGCCGACGTCCCAGGGCTCGGCGATCAGCTTGACCCGGCTGAGCAGCGGGTCCTGGGAGACGGCGGCGAGGAAGGGGTGGTCCATGTCCACGCCGTCGCCGCCGCGGGCGAGGGCGGCGGCGAGGTCGAAGCGGAAGCCGTCCACGCCCATCTCGGTGACCCAGTACCGCAGCGAGTCGGTGATCAGCCGGACCACGTGCGGGCGGCGGGTGTCCAGGGTGTTGCCGCAGCCGGTGTAGTCGGCGTAGCCGCGCGGGCGGTGCAGCGGGAGGCGGTAGTAGCCGGCGTTGTCGATGCCGCGCAGCGAGAGGGTGGGCCCGAGTTCGGCGCCCTCGGCGGTGTGGTTGTAGACGACGTCGAGGATCACCTCGATCCCGGCGGCGTGCAGGGCGCGGACCATCCGCTTGAACTCGCCGACCTGGCCGCCGCGGCTGCCGGAGGAGGAGTAGCCGGCGTGCGGGGCGAAGTAGCCGACGGTGTTGTAGCCCCAGTAGTTGACCAGCCCGCGGGCCTGGAGGTGGTCCTCGCTGGCGTACTGGTGGACGGGCAGCAGCTCGACGGCGGTGACGCCGAGGCCGGTGAGGTGTTCGAGCGCGGCGGGGTGGGCCAGTCCGGCGTAGGTGCCGCGCAGCTCGGGCGGGACGCCGGGGTGGCGCATGGTGAAGCCGCGGACGTGCAGTTCGTACAGCACGGTCTCGGCCCACGGGGTCTTCGGGCGGTGGTCGTCGTACCAGTCGTCGTCATCGTGGACGACCACGGACCGGGGCACGTGGCGGGAGGAGTCGCGGTTGTCCCGCACGGTGTCGGCGACGTCTGCCTCGGGCCAGTTGCGGACGGAGCCGCAGACGGCGTCGTGGGCGGTGTAGCAGCCGTCGACGGCCCGGGCGTAGGGGTCGAGCAGCAGTTTGGCCGGGTTCCACCGGGCGCCGGTCCACGGGTCCCAGCGGCCGTGGACCCGGTAGCCGTACCGGGTGCCCGGTCCGACGCCGGGCAGGAAGCCGTGCCAGGTCTGGAAGTCCTGCTCGGTGAGCCGGTGTCTGCTCTCCCGGCCGTCCTCGTCGAAGAGGCAGAGGTCGACGGCCTCGGCGCCGGCCGCCCAGAGCGCGAAGTTGGTGCCCTGGCGGCCCTGCGCGTCGGTGCGGAAGCGGGCGCCGAGCGGCTGCCAGCTGCCGGGCCAGGGTGGCGGTTCGGCGCGGGGCCCGCCGTCGAGCCGCCGCGCACCGGCTTCCAGCTCCTGCCCTGACGCCATGGCCGCACCCTCCCTGGGCGGGGTGTCCCGGACCCCGCCCACCTTTCTTTCCCTGATCCTGCTGATCGGAAGCCGCTGAACGGTGGCTTACCGGCGGATGGCGGCCGGGGGCGGCGGTCGGGCGGCGGTCGGGCGGTGGTCGGGGTACGGCCGTGGGTGTGAGCGTTCTGCGTGTCCTGTCGTGATTGCCCTCGTTAGCGGGGTATCGGACGGAAACGGCGGGAGGCCCCGGGATGCGGCCCCGACAACGGGTTTGGGCACGGCGGACGGCGGCGCTGGGCTTGTGCCTGGCCGTGCTGACGGGTTGCACCGGCGGGCGCGCCCCCTCGGGCGGCGGTGATGCGGCCCCGCCGGGCCGGGCCGCGCCGCCGCCCGCCTCCCGGGCGGCGATCAGCGCCCTGCCCGCGGACGGCGCGCAGGACGTCCCGCCGGAGGGCCCGGTGCGGGTCTCGGCGGCGCCGGGCCGGCTGGTCTCCGTCCGGCTGGCCGACGCCAAGGGCGCCGAGGTGGCCGGGACGATCAGCCAGGACGGTGCCTCGTGGACGCCGGACGGCCCGCTCCCGCTGGGCACCGCCTACACCCTGGACGCGGTGGCCGAGGACGAGCAGGGCCAGAAGGCGGCCCAGCACTCGGCGTTCTCGACCGTCGCCCGGGCGCACACCTTCGTGGCCTTCTTCACCCCGGAGGACGGCTCCACGGTCGGCGTCGGCATGCCGGTCTCGCTGCGCTTCAGCAGGCCGATCACCGACCGCGCGGCGGTGGAGCGGGCGGTGGCGGTGACGGCCGAGCCGGCCGTCGAGGTGGCCGCGCACTGGTTCGGCAACCAGCGGCTGGACTTCCGGCCGAAGGCGTACTGGGCGGCCGGTACCAAGGTCGCGGTGGCGCTGCGGCTGAAGGACGTGCAGGGGGCGCCGGGCGAGTTCGGCACCCAGTCCAAGGACGTCCGCTTCACCATCGGCCGGGCCCAGGTCTCCACGGCGGACCTGGACGCCCACACGCTCACCGTCCGGCAGGGCGCGGGCGGCAAGGCGGTGAAGGTGCTCAAGGTGTCCGGGGGTGATCCCAAGCACACCACCTACCGCGGCGTCCTGGTGGTGTCGGAGAAGTACAAGGTCACCCGGATGAACTCGCAGACCGTCGGGATGGGCGACGAGTACGACATCAAGGACGTCCCGCACGCGATGCGGCTGACCAACTCCGGCACCTTCATCCACGGCAACTACTGGGCCGACCCGGGGGTCTTCGGCACCGCCAACACCAGCCACGGCTGCATCGGCCTGGCCGACGCCAAGGGCGGCACCAGCAAGGACAGCCCGGCGGGCTGGCTTTTCGAGCACACCGTCCCCGGGGACGTGATCGAGGTGAAGGCCTCGACGGGGGACTTCGTCCCGCCGAACAACGGGCTCAACGGCTGGAACCTGCCCTGGGAGCAGTGGCGGGCCGGGAGCGCGCTGGAGCACTGACCGGCCGGGCCCGGCAGCCCTGAGACCGCCATCGGTCGGGTAGATCTTCACCCTGGTTCCACACCTGGTTCACCGCCCTCCCCCCGGGGTTCACTCATTCGGCCCAGTTATCCTGCTTGCCGCGCCGAAAGCCCGGCGTGAAAGATCACGGCCGGGGTGCAACCCGTCCGGGTATCCGCGCGTCCATCAGGGTGGACACCGGGAGGGGAGAGACCGTGAAGCAGGTTAGGGCGGCCGACGCCGCGATACGTACCACCAACCTTCGTATGCGCCGCGGAGCGATGGCGCTGATGATGGGCGGGGTGCTGCTGCTCACCGCGGCCTGCGGGGACGACAAGGGCGGCGACGGCAACGGCGGCGGCTCCAACGAGGCGGCCGCGACGGCGGGCGCCAGCGGCGCCCCGGCGGGCGGGCAGACCTCGGCGGCGCCGAAGACCTCGGCCGCCGTGCTGTCGGTCGAGCCGAAGGACGGCGCCCAGGACGTCGCGCCGACCAACGCGCTGAACGTCTCGGTGGCGAACGGCAAGCTCACCGCGGTCGAGGTGACCGACAAGGAGGGCAAGCCGGTCGAGGGCGCGATCGCCGCGGACGGCTCCGGCTGGAAGCCCAACGCCGCGCTGGCCGTGGGCATGGCGTACAAGGTGAACGCGCAGGCCAAGGACGCCGACGGCCTGGTGGCCGCGTCGACCACCTCGTTCACCACGCTGACGCCGGACAAGAAGATCTCCACCAACGACAACATCACCGACAACGCCACCTACGGCGTCGGCATGATCGTCTCGGTGGCCTTCAACAAGGACGTCAAGAACAAGGAGGCCGTCGCGAAGGGCATCACCTTCGAGACCAGCGACGGCACCGAGGTGAAGGGCCACTGGTTCGGCGCCAGGCGGCTGGACTTCCGTCCGGCCGAGTACTGGAAGCCGGGCACCAAGGTCGTCATCAAGTACCGGCTGAAGAACGTCGAGGTCTCGCCGGGCGTCTACGGCGACGTGGACAAGGACGAGCCGTTCACCGTCGGCCGCTCGCAGGTCTCCACCGCCGACTCCGCGGCCCACACGATGACGGTGGTCCGGGACGGCCAGCCGCACACCGTGCCGGTGACCCTCGGTGACGAGAAGAACCCGTCCTGGAACGGCGTGATGGTGATCTCCAGCAAGGAGAAGGTCACCCGGATGAACTCGCAGACCGTCAATCTCGGTGCCGAGTACGACATCCCGGACGTGCCGCACGCAATGCGCCTGACCAACTCCGGCACCTTCGTGCACGGAAACTACTGGGCGAACCCGTTCGGCAAGACCAACGCCAGCCACGGCTGCATCTCGATGCAGGACACCAAGGACGGCAGCGACGCCTCGGTCGCGGGCAAGTTCTTCAACGACTCGATGATCGGCGACGTGGTCAAGGTCGTGAACTCCAAGGAGAAGACGGTCGCGCCCGACAACGGGCTCAGCGGCTGGAACCTCGCCTGGGCGAACTGGTAGCCGAACCGGTTACCCCTACCCGGCGGTAGCCACCGGTAGTCCCGGTTTGACGACGACCGGCCCGATCCTCACTCGTTGGGGTCGGGCCGGTCGTGGTTCCCGGGGTAATTGCCACCTGAATGGCGCAACCTTTTCGGTGGTCCCCGCGTGTATCTGTCGAGTCCATGGGGACCAGGGGCGGGATCGAGGGAGGAAGTCGACGTGAAGTCGATACGCAGGGTCATGGCCGTCGGTGTGCTGGGCGGCGTGATGGTGCTGACCAGCGCCTGCGGCGGTAGCGGCGGGGGCGGCGGCAGTGCGGCCAAGGCGGAGCTCGGGGGTGGCGCGACCGCGGGGGCCGCGTCGACCGCGTCCGCGGGTGCCACCGGGTCCGCGCAGGCTCCGGCCCCGGCGGCCGCCGCGTCGAGCGCGGCGCCGAAGACCTCGCAGGCGGTGCTGGACATCCAGCCGAAGGCCGGCTCGGTGGACGTGGCGCCGAACGGCGCGCTGAAGGTCGCGGTGGCGGGCGGCAAGCTCACCACGGTCAAGGTCAGCGACAGGACCGGCAAGGAGATACCCGGGGCGATCGCAGCCGACGGCGGCAGCTGGACCCCGTCCGGGCCCCTCGCGGTCGGCACCGCCTACCAGGTGAGCGCGATGGCGACGGACGCCGGCGGCGTGGTCGCCGCGGCGGACAGCAGCTTCACCACGCTGACGCCGGAGCGCGAGGCGAAGGCGAGCGACAACATCACCGACAACGCCACCTACGGCGTCGGCATGATCGTCTCGGTGGACTTCGACAAGGACGTCAAGAACAAGGAGGCGGTCGCCAAGGGCATCACCTTCGAGACCGACAACGGGACGGTGGTGAAGGGCCACTGGTTCGGCGACCGCCGGCTGGACTTCCGTCCCGAGGCGTACTGGGCGCCGGGTACGAAGGTCACCATGCACTACCGGCTGAAGAACGTGGAGATCGCCCCGGGCGTGTACGGGGGAGTGGAGCGGGACGAGCCCTTCACGATCGGGCGATCGCAGGTCTCGACGGTTGACGCCAAGACGCACGAGATGACGGTGGTCACCTCCGGCCAGACCTCCGTCATCGACATCACCTCCGGCTCGCCCGAGCACCCGACCTGGAACGGCACCATGGTCGTGATGTCCAAGGAGGGCGTGGTGCGGATGCAGTCCAGCAGCATGCCCGGGATGACCGGCGCGCCGTACGACCTCCAGGTGCCGCACTCGATGCGGCTGACCACCTCCGGGACGTACGTACACGGCAACTACTGGAGCAACGCCTTCGGCGAGGACAACGTCAGCCACGGCTGCGTCGGTCTCAAGGACGTGAAGGGCGGCGGCGGTTCGACCTCCGCGGGCACCTTCTACGACGGCTCGCTCATCGGGGACGTGGTGAAGGTGCAGAATTCCTCGCGCGGCCAGGTCGAGCCGGACAACGGGCTGAGCGGCTGGAACCTGGGCTGGAGCGCCTGGTAGGAGGCGGTCGGCGGCAACCCGGGCTTGACGGTTCGTGGACCCGGGTTGCGTCCGGCATATGCCGAACGGGTGGTGATCGTTTGCTCATTGTCCGTACGCGGCCGCTTGCGTTCCGCAATGATGGTCCGCATGGCGGGTTGGGGCGAAACAGATCAGTCATCACTTCCTGGGTCCAGCTTGGTCGCCGACGCGTCCTGGATGTGCTTCCAAGACGCGCTCGCGACGCTGGAAGGGCGCAGCTCCAAGGAGCTGGAGCAGATGTACTACGGCAAGTTGTGCGACCAGGACGAGCCGGGCGAGGTCCGGCTGCCGTCCCGGCCGGAGTCCGGCCCGGTGGCCCGCCGACTGGTGCTCTCGGTGCTGGAGTCGTGGGATCTGCACCAGCAGCTGGAGGTGGGCGAACTGCTCACCAGCGAGCTGGTCGCCAACGCGGTGCGGCACGCGGCCGGGCGGACGATCGGGCTTGAGGTGACGCGCAAACCGGGCTGGCTGCGGGTCGAGGTGCGGGACTCCTCGCGGGCGCTGCCCTGTCTGATCCTCGCCGAGCCGCTGCCGATCAACGAGTTCGGGCGGGGGCTGAAGGTCGTCGACGACCTGGCCGACCGCTGGGGCGCGGACCTGCTGCCGCGCGGCAAGGGCGTCTGGTTCGAGCTGAAGGTCCGCGAGCGGCACTGAGGCCCGGCCCCGGTTCACCGCGGTTCGCCCGACCCGGTCCGGAAAACGCGCAGGGCCCCCGATGTCACCGTGGTCCGGTGCGTGGGGGCCCGTGCAAGTCATCGCGCCGGCCAAGGGGGTGCGTGCCGTGCGATGGTCGACGGCTGCGCCAGGTCGGGCCAGCCGTAGTTCTGGGTGTCCACGGCGGGATTTATCGTTGCCCGCCCTTGGACTTCCTCGACTATTGCACGGATCTCAGCATGTGGGCAAACCGGGTGGCTTTGATTGCAAGGTTTGTAACCTAGTTCACCTTTGGATTTTGCATAGGTTAACGCCGTCGCCTGTGAATATTCATGATCGGCTGGTGATCAGCCCAGCCCGAATGCGGGCGGCGTGTGTACGGACCGCCGTCGGGGCGAGGCGGGCCGGGCTCAGCCGAAGCGAAGGGTCTGCGTGGTGCCCGTCCCGGCGAGCGCGCGGGTGTACGCGCCGCCGCCGTCGAGCTCCCGGTAGCTGGTCACGGGCTCGCCCACCTTCATCAGGACCAGTGCGCAGGCGAGGCACCACGGCCGGGGCGGCTGCAGATCCAGATCCTCGATCACGGCGGGCGCGGTACGGCACTCCGCACAGACCGGGCCGACTCCGGCCATGGTGGTCCTCCTTGGTCTGGGGCTCAGGATGTCAGGCCCAGGTGGAACCGCACTGAACGCAGCCCCAGCGGCCGTCCATGGTCTGGTAGGTCGAGCTCGACCCGCAGACCGGGCAGGTGCGGGCGCAGGCGCCCAGGTCCCTCTCGGGCAGCGTACCGGGCGGATTCGGGGTGCAGGGGCGGTTCGGCGTAGCGGGGGGATCGAGCTGGATCACGCTCACGGCGGTCTCCTCCGGGAGGGACTCGGGACGAGGGTGCCGGCCGGCTTCACCAGGCAACACGGCCTGACTCCTCGCGGGAATGCAGCGAGGGCGCCCCCGCACGCCGTGTGCGTGCTTCGCATGCGTCGTGCACGCCCTCCCCTGTCCGGAGCTCTCACCATTAGCGTTGGCAGCCCGCACAGTTGGAGGGCCTGGCCGTGTCGATTCCGCCGTCCTGCCGGCTTGGGTCGGTCATCCGGGGTGCTCGGTCCGCTTTGCGGATGACCCAGGCGCAGCTCGGTCAGGCGTGCGGGTACTCCGCGTCGGCGGTGAGTCGGGTCGAGGCGGGAATGCTCCGGCCGACCGAGCAGGCCCTGCTTCTGATCGCCGAGGCGCTGGATCTGTCGCCGGCCGATCTTGGGCTTGTCTACCCGGCGCGTGCGCTGTCGAATGAATTCGGCCGTGCACGTGAACAGAGGGCTACCCTGGCAGGACATGTGACGCAAAGTCGGGAGGCCGCTGTGCTCCGGAGGCAGTTGCTCGCGGGTATGGCCGGAGCGGGTGCGTCACTGCTCACCGCGCCCGTGGCCGTCTCGGAGACCGTGCCCGATACGGCGGCTCGCATCGAGGGGGCCCTGTACGTGGCAGGGCCCGCAGCCCCCGTCGCGCTTGAGCAGCTGCGGCGGACGCTCTTCTCTGCGCGTGTCGTCTTCAACACCGCGGGGTACCGCGCCCTGGCCCAGACTCTGCCGGCCCTCCTCGGTGCGGCCGAGGCGACGAGGGACGCCTCGGCCGGGCGGAACAGGGATCTGGCCCATGCATGTGTGGCCCGCGCGTATGTCCTGGCCACCGAGCTTGCCGTCAAGGAACACGCCGACGTCGCCTGGGCTACCGCAGACCGGGCCGTTTCTGCGGCCAGGGCCAGCGGGAGTCCGGCCGTACTCGGCGAGGCCGCCCGCGTCCTCGCCATCACCATGAGGCGTGCGGGGCGTTCGGCGGCGGCGGTCGATCTCCTGCGCCGCACCGCTTCCTCGCTGTCGCAGGACGCGGCTGCCGAGTCGCAGGCCGTGGAGGCGACGCTCCTGATGACTGCCGCCTACACCGCCGCGTGCGATCGGCAGCGCGGCGATGCGCTCGATCTCATGGCGGGAGCCACGGATGCCGTGGATCGCCTGGCAGGTGCTGAGGTGGGAGCTGCCGGCCCGCTGTTCACGGTCGACGCCACCAGTACGCAGATCGACCTGTACTGGATCGGTGTCCACACGGCGCTGGGAACGCCCGACCAGGCCGTGTCACACGCCGCGCGAATCAGCCCGGGTCGCCTGCCGACAGCAGAGCGCCGTGCCAGGTACGGAACCGACTGCGCCCGCATGTGGCACCGCCTCGGCGATCACCGCCAGACCTTTGCCGCGCTTCGCATGGTCGAGCAGGTGGCGCCGGAGGAGGTCCGTCGACCTGCCTTGCAGGCACTTGCCTCGGACCTTCTCTATGCGCCGGTGGGGCTGCCCGGTGTGCGGGAGTTCGCTCGGCGGACCGGGGCCATGGCCGTCGACCGGTAGGCGCGAGGGGCAGGGGTCCAGCCGACGGTGGTGCGGATGCGGGCGGCGTGTGTACGGACCGCCGTCGGGGCGAGGCGGGCTTGGGGTGGGGGTGCGGTGGTGGCGCCGGTGCGGCAGGCCCGGCAGATGCCGCCGAGGAGGGCTGTCGGGCGCCCCGGGGTGCGGCAGGCGGTGCACTCCATGACCCGGCCGGTGGGGGCCGGGGCGGGGGGCCGGGCGCGTTCCGGGGGCATCTTGTCGATCAGCCGGCGCCGGACGAAGCCGGCCGGGCTGTGGACCGAGGGCGGGAGCCCCGAGGCGAGGGCCGCCGTGAAGAGGTCCGGGGTGGTGCCGCGCGCCAGCCACTGGGCGGCGAGCGGCTCCAGGGCGGCGCAGTCGGCGGCCGAGAGCGGCAGGCGGGCGTCGGCGAGGCCGAGCCCGGCGAGGGCGGCGTAGGCGGGCGAGCGGGGCGGCTCCGGGGCCGGGCGCTCGTCCGGGTGAACCTCGGCGGGCGCGTCCGGGGCGCCGGCCTCGCCGGTCGCGAGGAAGTGGGCCCACCAGCCGTCGGTGCGGGCCGTGCGGGAGAAGTAGGTGCGGAACACCCACTGGGTGCGGTCGGCGCCGACCCGCTCGCGGATGCGGCGCAGGTGCCCGGCGGCGGAGAGGCTGTTCAGCGCCGTCCGGACGGCCTGCTGCCCGTAGAGGGGCTGGTCCGCGGCGAGCGTCTTGGTGTCCATCGCCGCCCCTTCGGGCAGGTGGTCGATGAGGCTCGCCAGGTACGCCTCGCGGACGGGCAGGTGTGCGAAGTCCTCGGCGCTACGGGCGGATTCACCCGGCGCGGAGCGCTTTCCGTAGCCGGACGAGGCCATGGCGGGCGCGGGAACGCTAAAGTCGTGGGTAGCCACAGGATCGAGTCCCATCGATCGTGCTGGTCAAACCCCCGTTCGGTGTTGGCGCACCGGCGGGGGTTGATTCGTTGGTGCGCACGCTACACGTCGGGAACGCATGGTGGCCAATAGTGACGATTAGTCATACATGCTGGCAGCAGCGGTACTTGGGTGGGTGGGAGGTGGTTGCCCGCCCATTCCACTAGGAGGTCACTCGGCCGCCGACACCTGAGCTTCGGCCGCGAACGCGAGGAAGTCCGCCCCAGGCGGCGGGCAGATTGACTTTCTCCCGGTCGGCGTAAAGCATCCCCATCGACTGTCCCTCCTCGTACGCCAGGCACTCGTGGTCGGGGGTCTCCAGCAGGACAAACGGCCCGTGGACTCCTGGGTGAACATCCTTCTCAGCGAACTGGTCACCAACGCCTGCCGTCACGCCCGCACCCCGCGGGACTGCCTCATCGGGGTCCGCTGCCTGGTCCTCGACTCGGCCCTCCTCCGGGTCGAGGTCACCGACGCCAGCGAGGACCTCCCCCAACCCCGCCGGTCCACCCCCGACGACGAGAGCGGCCGCGGGCTCGAACTCGTCACCGCCCTCGCCGACTCCTGGGGCGCCCACCTCCGCGGTGACGGCTACATCGGCAAGACCGTCTGGTTCCAGCTGAAGCTGTGGACACCCGTCGGCCGCTCCATTCCCTGTATGGGACAGTGAAGGCTCCGGATCGAACAGGGGTGGAAGCGTGCGGACTTCGGGAGTCCTGTCGGCCGGTCTGGCCGCCGTGGCGATGGTGGCACTGGCGGCGTGCGGTGCCGCCGAGAAGAGTCCACCCCCGGAAGTCCCGGCAGTCCCGAGCATCACGGCCTCGCCCAGCGAGGACACCGTGGCGCTGGAACTCGCCAAGAAGGCCCGGGAGGCGCTGCTCGGCTCCCCCTCGGTGACGCTGCTCGCCGAGCAGCCGAGCCGGACGGCGAACCCGGGCTACCGCGTCTCCTTCGACCAGCAGGGCAACTGCGTCGGGGAGTCCAGGGTCGAGCACGGCTCCTTCCTCTTCCGCAAGGTGGGCGAGGAGGGTTGGTCGCACCCGGACCGGGCCTGGTTGGAGTACGACTCGGACACCAGGAGCCACACCCCTCCCGAGGACCGGGAGGAGGTGTTCGCCCTGATGTCGAAGTGGCAGCCGGACGACGAGGCCGTGCTGAAGGAGTGGCGCGCGCGGTGCTCCGCCCAGTTCGTCGCCGACCTGATCCGCAGCGAGTCGCCCACCACGAAGACCCTCAAGGTCGCCCGGATCGCGACCGGAACGGTCGGCGGGACCCCGGTGATCGTCCTGCGTTCGGCGGGGCTGTCCGGGATCACCAAGGTCTCGGTGGCGGCTGAGGGCACTCCGTACCCCCTGAAGGTGGAGTTCGACTCGTCCGGTCGCGAGCCGTCCGGCACCTTCACCCTCAGCGGCTTCGGCGAACCCGTCCCGGCCGACCGCCCGCAGCCCGGCGAGATCTGGGTGGCCCCGAAGAACTCCGGGGAGTAGGAAGTCGGCCCGTCCGACCTCCTACTCCCGTGTTCCGGGCGGGCGGGCGGGCAGGTAGGTGGTCGGTCGGCCGGTCGGGTGATCAGGCGGTCAGTGCCGCGAGCTCCGCGTCGGCGCGCTCGGTGACCAGGGCGAGGACGCGGCCGGCGGCGGCCAGGTCCTCCTCGGATATCCCGCCCCAGATGCGGGCGGAGACGGGTGCCGTCTCCGCGCCGACGGCGGCGAGCAGCTCGCGCCCGGCGTCCGTGGGGTGCAGGCACGCGCCGTCCGCGACGAGCAGCCCCTTGGCCAGCAGGCCGTCGAGGGTGGCGTGGAGGTCGGCCGGATCGGCCTTGAGGGAGCCCTGGACCCGGGCGACGAGACCGTCCGGCGTCTGCGGGGCGTCGGCGGTGATGGCGGCGCGCAGGGCGACCTGCTCCTGGAAGGTGAGGCCGTGCCGGGCCAGGACGTGCTCCAGGACACCGCGGGCGGCGTAGTGGGCCAGGCCGAGCGCGCGGGCGTCGGCGAGGGGTGCGGTGCTGGTGAGTGCGGTGCCGATGGTCACGGTGTTGTCCCCTGAGTGCTCTCGTCGGTCGGTAGGGATGGAGCGAGAGGTACGTCGAGCAGGGCCGTCAGCTCGGCGGTGAAGGCGTGCGTCCGCGGGGCGTCCAGGCCGCCGAGCGGCTCCATCAGCTGCTGGAGCAGCTCCTGGACCGCGGCGATGGCCTGCCGTGTGACGGCCTGGCCCTGCTCGGTGAGGGCGAGCTGCACGGCGCGCGGGTCGCGGGGATCGCGGGTCCGCTCGATCAGGCCGGCCGACTCCAGGGCGCGCGCCAGCTTCGAGACGTACAGCGCCTCCAGTCCGGTGTGGTCGGCGAGTCGGCGTTGGCTGGGCCGCTCGCCGGCGCGCTGCATGCCGTGCAGCGACGCGACCAGCGAGTACTGCGCGTGGGTGAGGCCCAGCGGGGCCAGCGCGCGATCGACGGCGACGCGCCACTTGTTGGCGAGTCGCCACACCAGGAAGCCGGGCGTGGGGCCCGGTGAACCCTTGCTCATATCGAATAGAGTACATGGCTACTATGTCCATGGCTACTATTTATGGGCGGCGTCACGGCCGGGGGCGTGGCTGTCGTGGCGGCTGTGGCGGCTCGCCCCGAACGGGCAGGCCGGTGGCGCGTGAGCAGAATCGGGTGATCGGGGCCGGGTCGCCTGGGTCCACGGCACCGTCGGCAGCGCCGACAGGTGCGCGCCGTCGATGGACTCCGACGCGCTCGGCCCGCCCGGGCGCACCGCGTTCGGCCTCCTCCGCAAGATCAACAAGGCCCCCCACGAGCTGCTCAACGCCTTCCTGGAGGAGGGCTGGGCGGTGGCCATGACCGACTACGAGGGCCTGGGCACCTATGGCGTCCACCCCTTCCTGCTGGGGGACTCCGAGGGGCGCGGCATCCTCGACATCGTCCCGGTGGTCGGGCAGCTCGCCGGCACGGACGCCCCGGCCCGGTTCGTGATCGTCGGCCACTCCCAGGGCGGCCGGGCGACACTGTTCGGCGCCCACGTGGCCGAGGGCCACCCGGTGGGGGCGGACTCGCGGGCGCTGCCGCCCTCGCGCCGGCCTCCAACCTGCGGGAGGGGCTCTTCCTCGCCTGCCATGGCCCGGTGCCGGTCAGCGACCTCGGCGGCTTCTACGCGCTGTTCACCAACGGGGTGTTCGGCGGCGACCCGGGCATCGACAGGGACCGGATCTCCCAGGCCGAGGGCGACGAGCGGGTCGCGCCGGACAAGGCCGACACGCTGATCGGCCAGCTCAACGCGATCGAGGGGAACCCGCCCGTCGAGCGGGTCTTCCGCCCCGAGGTGGATGCGCCCGACCCCGACGACCTGGGCGACCACTTCGGCCTGCTGGTCGACCCGACCGAGATCGCCGACCTCGTCATCTGGGAGCGCGACCGGCTGGCCTGACGACGGCCCGGGCGCGCCACCGAGCGGCGGTGGCGGGCCCGGCTCAGCCGACGATCTCCGAACGGCCGCAGGGGCAGGGGCCGTCGAGCTGGTAGCAGACGTAGCGCATGCAGCCGAGGCAGATCGAGATGTTCTCCAACCGCCACTGATCGCCGTGGCAGGAGCAGAAGTCCCGCCGGCGGAGCAGGGCGTTCCAGCCGGGCGCGCCGCCGATCGCCGCGTGGGCGCTGCGGAGATAGGCGACGGTCTCCCCGTCGTACTGCTCGGATCGGCGGGCGTCCGCCAGGTGCCAGCACCAGGCGGCGAAGAAGGCGTCGCCGCTCACCAGCCAGTCCGCCTCCCGGCCCGACTCCGTCCAGGCGCGGACCAGCCGGCCGAGCCGTGCCGCGAACGGCTGCGAGGTGTCGTGGAGGAGCGCATCGCCGCTCGGGGGACGGGAGTTGTGCACGTGATCGACGGTCATGGGGCCACCGTACCGGGCCGGGCAGGGCCGGATCGGCGGTCCGGTCAGACGCCCGGCCGGATGCCCGGTCAGATGCCCAGTCGGGCGGCGACGCCGTCGAGGACGCAGTCCAGGCCGGTCTCGAACTGCCAGTCCTGGTCGTCCTTGCGGGTGGCCTCCCCCAGGTAGCGCTGGTAGGCGGGGTAGCGGCCGGTGCCCATCAGCCAGGACATCTGCGGGGCCAGTCCGACCCGGGTGTCGTCGCCGTCGGACCATCCGTTCTCGCGCATCAGGTCGGCCAGGCCGATCTCGGCGGCGACGGCCCCGCGGACGTAGCCGGTGACCGTCCGGAAGACCGCCATCATGGTGTCCGCGTCCAGCCCCTGGCCGGTGAGGGCGGCGAACGCCCGCTCGGGGACGGCCAGTTGGTTGGGGGTGAGCGGGACGGCCGTGGCCCGGACGGTCCAGGGGTGGGCCAGCGTCTTGGCGCGCAGGCGGGTGGCGAGGGTCCGCATGGTGTCGCGCCAGCCGGCGGCCGGATCCGGCAGGGCCAGCTCGCCGTACACGGAGTCGACCATCAGCTCGATGAGTTCGTCCTTGCCGGAGACGTAGCGGTACGCGGCCATCGGCGCTACGCCCAGGGTGGTGGCCAGTCGGCGCATGGTGACGGCGTCGAGGCCCTCCGCGTCGGCGATCGCGATGGCCGCCTCGGCGATCCGCTGTGGGGTGAGGGTGGTGCGGGGGGCGGGTGCCGGGCGTTCGAGGCGCTCCCACAGGGAGGTGCGGGGCTTCTCGCCGTCCTGGCCGTCCGGCCCGGCGGGGGGCTGCTGAGCGGTCATGGGGCGGGCTCCTTCCGGCGAATCTTCTGCGTACACCGTATCAGGAGTAGACGTTGTACGCAGTGATGTGTACGTTGTATCTATCCGATACGACGTACACAGCGGAGGGGAACCCCCATGTCCAGCAGCATCGAGACCGCCGTCGAGACCACGGCCGAGAGCCCGACCGACCCGGCCGCCGGTCGGGACCGGCTCCGGGTGGCGGTCCTCGTCGGCAGCACCCGGGACGGCCGGTTCGCCCCCGTCGTCACCAGGTGGCTGACCGCGCACCTCGCCGAGTACGACGACCTGGACGTGGACGTCGTCGACCTGGTCGAGACCCCGCTGCCCACCGTCTTCCCGTCCTTCGGCGCCCCGCCGGCGCCGGGCACCGAGGAACTGCTCGCGGCGGTCTCCCCGCGGCTGGAGGCGGCCGACGCCTTCGTCCTGGTGACCCCCGAGTACAACCACAGCTTCCCGGCGGCACTGAAGAACGCCATCGACTGGCACAACCACCAGTGGCACGCCAAGCCGGTCGGCTTCGTGTCCTACGGCGGGCTCTCCGGGGGCCTGCGCGCGGTCGAGCAGCTGCGGGTCGTGCTCGCCGAGCTGAACGCCGTCACCATCCGCAACACCGTGAGCTTCCACGGCGCCCACGCCCGGTTCGACGCCGACGGCGGGGCGATCGACCCGGCCGCCGACGTCGCGGCGAAGGCCCTGATCAACCAGCTCACCTGGTGGGCGCAGGCCCTGCGTTCCGCCAAGCGAACCCGTCCGTTCGCCGCCTGACGCGGCCTTCCCATCCTCAGGGGGTAGCCATGACCGCCCATGCGACGGCGCCGACCGGCACGACGGCGCCG
Source organism: Kitasatospora sp. NPDC048239 (assembly GCF_043202015.1). NCBI lineage: Bacteria > Bacillati > Actinomycetota > Actinomycetes > Kitasatosporales > Streptomycetaceae > Kitasatospora > Kitasatospora sp. NPDC048239. The sequence goes on from NZ_JBICZP010000002.1 coordinate 677,412, forward strand.
ACCGGCACCACGGGAGCCGGTGGCACGACGGGAGCCGGTGGCGCGACGGGGGAGCGGCCGGATCCGGTCCGGTCGCGCCTTCCCTGGCTCGGCATCCTCGGGCTGATGCTCGGGATCTTCCTCGCGGCGCTCGACGGGCAGATCGTCAGCACCGCGCTGCCCACCATCGTGGGCGACCTCGGCGGGCTGGAGCACCTGTCGTGGGCGGTGACCGCCTATCTGCTCACCTCCGCGGCGGTCACCCCGATCTGGGGCAAGCTCGGCGACCTCTTCGGCCGCAAGGGCGCCTACCAGTGCGCGGTGGTGCTGTTCCTGATCGGCTCGATCCTCTCCGGCCTGGCCCAGGACATGGGTCAGCTGGTCGCCTTCCGGGCCGTCCAGGGGCTGGGCGCCGGCGGGCTGATGGTGGGCGCGCTCTCGGTGATCGGGGTGCTGGTGCCCGCCGAGGACCGGGGCCGCGTCCAGTCGGTGATCGGTGTGCTGATGCCGATCGCCTTCGTCGGCGGGCCGCTGCTGGGCGGGTTCCTCACCGACCACCTGAGCTGGCGCTGGGCGTTCTACGTCAACGTGCCGGTGGGCGTTTTCGCGCTGGTGGCGGCCGGTCTCGGGGTCGGACTGCGGACGCCGCGAAGGAAGGTGCCGATCGACTACGCCGGCGGGGGACTGCTGACCACCGGCATCCTGGCCCTCACCCTGATCGGCAGCTGGGGCGGGAGCGCCCACGCCTGGACGTCGCCCCGGGTCCTCGGGGCGGCCGCCGTGGCCGTGGCGGCGCTGGCCTGGTTCGTCCGGGTGGAGCTGCGCGCGGCCGAACCGCTCATCCCGCCCCGGCTGTTCCGCCGCAGGAACGTCACCGTCTCGCAGGTGCTCGGCTTCCTGGCGGGCGCGGTGATGCTGGCCCTGGTCGGCTACCTGCCGCAGTACCTGCAGTTCGTCCAGGGCGTCACCCCGACCACCGGCGGGATGCTCCTGCTGCCGCTGATGCTCGGCATGATCGGCAGCCAGGTGGCGACCGGCCGGCTGATGGCCCGGGGCGGCGGGCAACGCCGCTACCCGCTGCTCGGCGGCGCGCTGCTGCTGCTCGGTGTGCTGCTGCTGCTCGGCCTCGGGACGGGCACCCCGCAGGCGCTGGCCTCGGGCCTGACGGCGGTCGCCGGGATCGGGATCGGCCTGATCATGCAGAGCACCATGCTCGCCACGATGCGCGAGGTGGAGCCCCGGGACATGGGCGCCGCGATGGGCACGGTCACCCTGGTCCGCAGCGTCGGCGGCTCGCTGGGCATGGCCGCCCTCGGCGCGGTCTACTCGGCCCGGATGGCCGCGGTCCTCGTCGACCGCCTCGGCGAGGCGCAGGCCGCCGGGCTCACCGCGGGCGGCGAGCTGACCCCGGCTTCGTTCGCCCGGATGTCGGCCGAGGTCCGGGCGGCGGTCGGCGCGGCGGTGACGGACGGACTGCACGGCGCCCTGCTCGGTGCGGCGGTCCTGGCGGCCCTCGCCCTGGTGGCCGCCCTGGCGGGCCGCCGAGCGCCCGCCCCGGCGGTGCCCGGGGTGGCGGGCCCGGAGCCGGCCCCTGCGTCGGCCCCGACCGGCGAGGCCGCGACCGGCGAGGAGGTGCTGGGAGCCGTCTCGGCCCACCAGGGCGAGCAGCACCAGGTGCTCGGACTCGCCCTGCGCCGCCTGGCTCAGGAGAACGAGTCCGCCCGCCGCAACGCCTGAACCCCCGGACGGAATCCCGTCCGGGGGCTCAGGCGCGCGGCGTCGGCCGGGTCAGCACTCGATGACGTTGACGGCGAGGCCGCCGCGCGAGGTCTCCTTGTACTTGATCTTCATGTCCGCGCCGGTCTCCTTCATGGTCTTGATCGCCTTGTCGAGGGAGACGTGGTGGCGGCCGTCGCCGCGCAGGGCCATCCGGGCGGCCGTGACGGCCTTCACGGAGGCCATGCCGTTGCGCTCGATGCAGGGGATCTGGACCAGGCCGCCGACCGGGTCGCAGGTGAGGCCGAGGTTGTGCTCGATGCCGATCTCGGCGGCGTTCTCGACCTGCTCCGGGCTGCCGCCGAGCACCTCGGCGAGGCCGCCGGCGGCCATCGAGCAGGCGGAGCCGACCTCGCCCTGGCAGCCGACCTCGGCGCCGGAGATGGAGGCGTTCTCCTTGAAGAGCATGCCGATCGCCCCGGCGGCGAGCAGGAAGCGGACGATGCCGTCGTCGTCGGCGCCCGGGATGAAGTTCAGGTAGTAGTGCAGGACGGCGGGGATGATGCCGGCCGCACCGTTGGTGGGGGCGGTGACCACGCGGCGGCCGGAGGCGTTCTCCTCGTTGACGGCCATCGCGTAGAGGGTGACCCACTCCATGGCGTTGGCCGGCCCGATGCCCTCCGCGCGCAGGGCGCGGGCACCCGAGGCTGCCCGGCGGCGCACCTTCAGGCCGCCGGGGAGGATGCCCTCGCGGGACATCCCGGCCCGCACGCACTCCTGCATGACCCGCCAGATCTCCAGCAGGCCGGTGCGGATCTCCTCCTCCGAGCGCCAGGCCTTCTCGTTCTCCAGCATCAGGCCGGAGATCGACAGGCCGGTCTCCCGGCTGAGCCGCAGCAGCTCGTCGCCGGTGCGGAAGGGGTACTTCAGGGCGGTGTCGTCGGGCTTGACCCGGTCCGCGCCCAGCGCGTCCTCGTCCACCACGAAGCCGCCGCCCACCGAGTAGTAGGTCTTCTCCAGCAGCGTCGAGCCGTCGGCGCCGAACGCCCAGATCGTCATGCCGTTGGCGTGGTACGGCAGCGACCGGCGGCGGTGCAGGATCAGCTGGGTGTCGGGGTCGAAGTCGATGGCGTGGGTGCCCAGCAGCCGCAGGCGCTTCTCGGCGGTGATCCGCTCGACGTCCACGTCGGCCTGGTCGACGTCGACCGTGCGCGGCGAGTTGTTCTCCAGGCCCAGCAGGACGGCCTTCGGGGTGCCGTGGCCGTGGCCGGTGGCGCCGAGCGAGCCGAACAGCTCGGCGCGGACGGAAGTGACCTCGGCCAGCAGGCCCTCGGACTTCAGCCGGCGGGCGAACATCCGGGCCGCGCGCATCGGGCCGACGGTGTGGGAGCTCGACGGGCCGATGCCGATGGAGAAGAGGTCGAAGACGCTGATGGCCACGGGGGACGTCCTTGTCTGGTCTCGTGGAAGGACAAGCGGGGTGGACACGGATCGGGGCACCGCGCGCACTGTCCAGTGTGCGCGGTGCCCCGGAATCCCAGGTGGCCCGGCGGGGTGAGCCCGGTCACCTGTGGCCGAACTAGAGGTTCGGGTAGAGCGGGTACTTCGCGGCGAGCGCGGAGACCCGGGCCTTCAGCGCGGCGGCGACGGTCTCGTCGAAGGCCGGCTTGAGGGCCTCGGCGATGACGTCGGCGACCTCGCGGAAGTCCTCGGCCTGGAAGCCGCGGGTGGCGAGGGCCGGGGTGCCGATCCGCAGGCCGGAGGTGACCATCGGTGGGCGCGGGTCGTTCGGGATGGCGTTGCGGTTGACCGTGATGCCGACCTCGTGGAGGCGGTCCTCGGCCTGCTGGCCGTCCAGCTCGCTGTTGCGCAGGTCGACCAGGACGAGGTGGACGTCGGTGCCGCCGGACAGCACCGAGGCGCCGGCCTCGGCGACGTCGGCCTGCAGCAGGCGCTCGGCCAGGATGCGGGCGCCGTCCAGGGTGCGCTGCTGGCGCTCCTTGAACTCCTCCGAGGCGGCGACCTTGAAGGCCACGGCCTTGGCGGCGATCACGTGCTCCAGCGGGCCGCCCTGCTGGCCGGGGAAGACCGCGGAGTTGATCTTCTTGGCGAACTCGGCCTTGGCGAGGATGACGCCACCGCGCGGACCGCCCAGGGTCTTGTGGGTGGTGGTGGTGACCACGTCCGCGTACGGCACCGGGTTGGGGTGCAGACCGGCGGCGACCAGGCCGGCGAAGTGCGCCATGTCGACCATCAGCAGGGCGCCGACCTCGTCGGCGATCCGGCGGAACGCGGCGAAGTCGAGCTGGCGCGGGTAGGCGGACCAGCCGGCGATGATCAGCTTCGGCTGGTGCTCCTTGGCGAGGCGCTCGACCTCGTCCATGTCGACCCGGTTGGTCTTCTCGTCGACGTGGTACGCGGCCACGTTGTAGAGCTTGCCCGAGAAGTTGATCTTCATGCCGTGGGTCAGGTGGCCGCCGTGGGCCAGGCTCAGGCCCAGGATGGTGTCGCCCGGCTGGATCAGCGCGAACATCGCGGCGGCGTTGGCCTGCGCGCCGGAGTGCGGCTGGACGTTCGCGTACTCGGCGCCGAACAGGGCCTTGATCCGGTCGATGGCGATCTGCTCGGCCACGTCGACGTGCTCGCAGCCGCCGTAGTAGCGGCGGCCGGGGTAGCCCTCGGCGTACTTGTTGGTCAGCACCGAGCCCTGGGCCTCCATGACCGCCACCGGGGCGAAGTTCTCGGAGGCGATCATTTCCAGGGTGGTCTGCTGGCGGTGCAGCTCGGCATCGACCGCGGCGGCGATCTCGGGGTCGAGAGCGTGCAGGGACTGGTTCAGAACCGTCATGGTGTGGTCTTCCCAGGGGAGGAGGGAGGGCGGCCGGCGGGGCGGGGCGGCCGCCGCGCTGCGGCCGCCCCGGCGGTGGCTCAGGCCGGGTTGATGATGGCGTCGTACTCGTCGGCGCTCAGCAGCTCTTCGGTCGCCTCGACGCGCACCTTGAACAGCCAGCCACCCTCGAAGGGGTCGCTGTTGACCAGCGCGAAGTCGTCGAGAACGGCCTGGTTGGCCTCGACGACCTCACCGGTGACCGGCGAGTACAGGTCGCTGACCGACTTGGTGGACTCGAGCTCGCCACAGGTCTCACCTGCGGTCACCGTGTCGCCGACCGCGGGAAGCTGCACGTAGACGATGTCACCGAGGGCGTCGGCCGCGTGCTTGGTGATGCCGATCGTCGAGACACCGGCCTCGGCGGCGGTCAGCCACTCGTGCTCCTTGGTGTACTGCAGGTGCTGGGGGTTGCTCATGGCGTCATTCTCCAGGATGGGAAGCGGGTACGGCGAAGCGGGCCGCCGGGCGGACGGCTTCGACGATGATCTGTGGAAATGTGCGGGCCGGGAACCAGGCCTCGGCGGGCTCGCCGGGAACCGGGCCTCACCGGGCGCGCCGGTGGATCAGCGGGCGCGCTTGTAGAAGGGCAGCGCCACGACCTGGACCGGCTCGTGCTTGCCGCGCACGTCCACCGCGACGGTGGTGCCCGGGGCGGAGTGCGCCGCGTCCACGTAGGCGATCGCGATCGGCTTGCCCAGGGTGGGGGAGGGCGCGCCGGAGGTGATCCGGCCGATCGGCTCGCCGTCCGTGGAGACCACGGTGTACTCGGCGCGCGGGACGCGCTTGCCCTCGGAGACCAGGCCGACCAGCACCCGCGGCGGGTTGGCGTCGGCCTCGGCGGCGGCCTTCTCCAGCGCCTTGCGGCCGATGAACGCGCCCTCGTTGGTGGTCTTGTCGAAGCGCACCACCCGGCCCAGGCCCGCGTCGAACGGGGTCAGCTCGGTGGAGAGCTCGTGCCCGTACAGCGGCATGCCGGCCTCCAGGCGCAGCGTGTCGCGGCAGGACAGGCCGCAGGCGATCAGACCGCGGTCCGAACCGGCCTCGGTCAGCGCCGTCCAGATCCGCTCGGCGTCGCCGGGGGCGCAGAAGATCTCGAAGCCGTCCTCGCCGGTGTAGCCGGTGCGGGCCAGCAGCACCTCGCGGCCGGCCACCTGGGCCGGGAGGATCGCGTAGTACTTGAGGCCGGCCAGGTCGGCGTCGGTGGTGGCGGCCAGGATCGCGGTGGCCTCGGGGCCCTGGACGGCGACCAGCGAGTAGGTGTCGCGGTCGTCGGTGACGACGGCGTCGAAGCCCTTGGCGCGGCCGATCAGCTCGTCCAGGACCAGCTGGGCGTTGGAGGCGTTGGCGACGACCAGGAAGGCGTCCTCGCGCAGGCGGTAGACGATCAGGTCGTCCAGGATGCCGCCGTCCTCGGCGCAGATCATGGTGTAGCGGGCGCGCAGCACGCCGAGCGCGGAGACGAAGCCGACCAGCGCGTGGTCCAGCATCTCGCCGGCCTGCGGGCCGGTGATGGTGATCTCGCCCATGTGGGAGAGGTCGAACAGACCGGCCTTGGTGCGGACGGCGAGGTGCTCCTCGCGCTCGCTGCCGTAGCGCAGCGGCATGTCCCAGCCGGCGAAGTCGGTCATCGTCGCGCCGAGGGCGCGGTGCAGCGCGTCGAGCGCGGTGAGGCGGAGGGACGACATGGCCTGGAACTCCTCGGTCTGGGCACTCAGGGGTGCGCACGCCGGACCGGTCCCGCTCGGGGGCACGGCCTGCGCGCGGGCATGCGGCGGCAGGGCCTCCCCATCTGTCGTCGAACCTGAGAGCTTCACCGCACGCGGGCCCGCAGCTCTTACAGCTAACAGGACAGCATGGCGGCTTGCACCGTGGGTGGGCGCACGGCAGGGCCGTGTTCCGCTTTCCAGATGTGCCTAACCCGTGCGGTAGGGGTGCCTGAGAGATTCCGGGGAGGACTTGCTCCTTCGGCGCCGGCTGTACCGCCTCTCGGGGTACTCCGGGCTCTCCCGCGCGGGTTCGAGCGGCCGGTATGGAGTTAGGGGCCTCCGGTGGAAACACGCGGAGACGCGCACATCATGGCACGTCTGCGCCCCACGCGGGAGAGGGGGGAGGGGGGAGGGCGCTAGGCTGCACGCGTCGACGAGCCAGTAGGGCGGTACAGGGCGCATGGGGTACCCGGTGGAGCAGCAGCAGGGGTGGGGCGGCCCGGAGGCGGCGCCACCGGGCGGCGGATGGCCGGCCAACGAGCTGGAGCAGGTGCTCAGCGCCGCGCTCGGTGATCCGGGCGCGACCCCCCGGGTGTTCGAGGTGCTCGCCCGCAGCCAGGTGTGGATCCCGCTGCCGTCCGGGGCCGACCCGCAGGGGCAGGCGCTGGACCTGCCGACGATCGAGCTGGCCGGCGACCCGTACGTGCCGGTGTTCTCCTCGCAGGAGGTGTTCCTGCGGCAGGCGCCCGGGATGGCCTTCGCGGTCGCGCCGGTCTGGGAGTTCGCCCGGGGCCTGCCGCTCGGCGTGGGCATCGCGGTGAACCCCGAGGCGCCGGTCGGCATCCCCGTCCCGCCGCAGGGCGTGGCGGAACTGCGGCGCGGCCCGCGCGAGGACCGCTGGGAGGCCCCGGACGGGCCGACCGGCGGCCGGGTGGCGCTGCGGGAGCCGGTGGCGGGAGAGGACCCGGAGGCCTTCCTGGCCGCCTGCCGGGCCGAGCTGGCCGCCTTGCCCGGGGTGCTGACCGCCCGCCGCGCGCTGGCCAGCGTCGAGGGCGAGCCGACGGTGATGTTCATCGGCGTCCAGCTGGACCAGGGCGCCCCGGTCGCACCGGCCGCCGTGAACGAGGCGCTCGGCCGCGCACTGGGAACCGCGCCGCTGCCCGGGGGCGTCCACCTCGTACTGCTCGACCTCGCGGACGATCCCGTCGTCGAGTGGATGCTCAACCGGGTCCGGCCGTTCTACGCCCGGATGTGACGCGTCCCTCCTCACCCGCCACGGGGGAGGAGGGCCCCTTGTAGGCACGTCGGCGTGGCGGCGGTCGGTGGCGCCCCATAGGGTGCGTGCAGACACCCGCCGGGCCGGCGGCAGGTGAGAGAAGAAGAGGCGCAGCGAGGTGGGCGCATGAGTGCGGGAGCGGTAGCGGGCGGTGCACCGGGGCCCTGGGGCCAGTCCTCCGCCGGGCGCCCCGGCGCGGATCCGGGTGCGCTGGAGCGCGCCCTGCGCGAGGTCGGTCCGGAGCGCTACGAGGCGTACGAGGCGCTGCTGCAGGCGCTCGCCGCGGGCCAGGTCTGGATGCTGCTCTGGCACGGCACGCCCGGCAGCCAGGACGCCCAGTACGGGAACATGGAGATCAGCGGCCACGGCTACGCGCCGGCCGTCACCTCGCCCGAGCAGCTGGCCGCGTCCGGCTGGGCGCGGGCGCACGAGGTGATCTCCGGCCGGGAGATCGCCGCCTCGCTGTACCGCACCCGCTGGGGCCTGTGGCTGAATCCGCATGCGCCGGGCGGCGGGGTCGGGGTGCCGTGGGCGGACCTGCGGCGGATCGCGGCGGGCCTGGACCGGCTGCCGGCCGGGCCGCTGAGACTGAGCGAACCGCAGGTGCCGGCGCAGCAGTTCTTCGCGCTGCTGGAGCGGCAGGCGGGCGAGGTGCGCGCGGTCAAGGCGCTGCGCCGGGCCTGGGTGCAGCCCTCCGTGGGCGAACCGTATCTGGCCATCGGTCTTGAGCTGTACGAGAGTTCGCCCCCGACCGTGGAGGCCGTCCGGGCGCTGATGCAGCGGGCGATCGCGGTGGCGCCGGAGGGGCTGGCGGTCTCGACGGTGGCGATGGGGGACGAGTACGACCCGGTGGCGCTCTGGATGCGCGCCAACGCGCGGCCGTTCTACGACCGCGAGGCGCCGGTGCAGGGCCGTCCGCAGGCGCCCTACCCGCCGGTGCCGCCGCCGCCGTACGCCTCGCAGGCGGGGCCGGGCTACGGCTACGGCACCCAGCCGCCCGGTCCGGGCTGGCCGGGGCAGCAGCCGCCGCCGCAGCAGCCCTGGCCGGGATACCCGGGGCGCTAGGCCCTGTCCGGCCGATCTTGCCGCGCGCTGATCCGCCAAGATCGACCGGACGGGACCTGGGGCCCTCCGGGCCCCGGCCTTCGGAATCCCGCCCGAGGGCTGTAATCCCATCAGAGAAGCCGATCTGACGACATGTCGGATCGGCTTCCGCGCTTTCCGGACGATTTTTCAGTCGGTGCCGTCCTCCCCCTTGACATGCATGTAACAGCTGTGTGAAGAGGGATATGCCGGAGGTCAGGAGGTGCATGCCGACAGATCACAGTTGGGTTTCTCTCGGTTGTCAGGGCTGGCGCAAGCCAGTTCGGATGGCAGAGAGTTCTGCGCAACGCACCGCGCGTACTTGCAGCCCCACGAAGGTGAACGCGCAGGCGGACCGCTTGAGCCTCGTGATGCCCATCCCGCGCGGCCGCAGGACCCAGCACGCCGTACCGCCGTGAACACCCGTACTCGCACCTGCACTTCCGCTTCCGCATCTGCACCTCCGCACGTCCGCACCAGCCGTACCGCCGAACCGGCGACCGGCACCCGTGGGCCGGCCACCGTCGGCGAGGGGACCGAACTGACCATGACCGCACCCATCAAGACCGCCGGAACCGAACCGGGGGCAGCAGCCGCCGCGATCCCGGCCAAGAAGATCGAGGGCCGTTCGCTCGGCCAGATCGCCTGGATCCGCTTCAAGCGGGACAAGGCCGCCGTCGCCGGCGGCATCGTGGTGATCCTGCTGATCGTGCTCGCCGTGCTGGCCAGGCCGATCGAGTCGCTCTTCGACCTGGACCCCGACGCGCTCAACCAGGACCTGCTGGACGCCAACCTCGGCGGACTGCCGATGGGCGACTGGGGCGGGATGAGCGCGGACCACCCGCTCGGCGTGGACCCGCTGCAGGGCCGTGACCTGCTCTCCCGGATCATCGAGGGCTCCTGGGTCTCCCTGCTCGTCGCCTTCGGCGCGACGCTGCTCTCCAACACCATCGGCACCGTGCTCGGCGTGATGGCCGGCTACTACGGCGGCTGGGTGGACAACCTGATCAGCCGGGTGATGGACGTCTTCCTGGCGTTCCCGCTGCTGCTCTTCGCCATCGCGATCTCCGCCTCGCTCCAGGGCGGCGCGTTCGGCCTGCACGGCCTCCCGCTGCACATCATGGTGCTGATCTTCGTGATCGGCTTCTTCAACTGGCCCTACATGGGCCGGATCGTGCGCGGCCAGACCCTCTCGCTGCGCGAGCGCGAGTTCGTCTACGCCGCCCGCAGCCTGGGCGCCCGCGGCCCGTTCATCCTGTTCAAGGAGCTGCTGCCCAACCTGGTCGGTCCGATCCTGGTCTACTCGACCCTGCTGATCCCGACCAACATCCTCTTCGAGGCGGGCCTCAGCTTCCTCGGCGTCGGCATCCAGGCCCCGCAGGCCTCCTGGGGCGGGATGCTCAACGACGCGATCAAGTACTACCAGGTGGACCCCCAGTACATGGTGGTCCCCGGTATGGCGATCTTCCTCACCGTCCTCGCCTTCAACCTGCTCGGCGACGGGCTGCGTGACGCCCTCGATCCCAAGAGCAACTGACTCAACGTCAGGGTTTCCGATCCGCCACCACTCCTCAAGGGGTTGATCTCACCATGCGCAGGTCCCGTACCGTCGCGCTGACCGCAGTGGCCGCCGCCGCTGTCCTGGTCGTCACCGGCTGTTCCTCCGGTTCCTCCAAGAGCGGGGACAACTCGTCCTCCTCGGCCTCTGCCGGTGGCGGCGCCGACGCGGCCACCAAGGGCATCGTCAACGCCTCGGACAAGAAGGGCGGGACGGTCACCTACGAGATGAAGGGCACCCCGGACTCCCTGGACCCGGGCAACACGTACTACGCCTACATCTACAACTTCTCGCGCCTTTACGGGCGTTCGCTGACGACCTTCGCGCCGGGCCCCGGCGACGAGGGCAACAAGCTGGTCCCGGACCTCGCCGAGTCGGTGGGCCAGCCCAGCGCGGACGGCCTGACCTGGACGTACAAGCTGCGTGCGGGCCTGAAGTACGAGGACGGCAGCGCGATCACGTCCAAGGACGTGAAGTACGCGGTGGAGCGCTCCAACTTCGCGCCGGACGTGTTCTCCAACGGTCCGACGTACTTCAAGGAGCTGCTGGTCGACAACCCGACCCCCTACGAGGGGCCGTACAAGGACGCGACCGGCGACCTGAAGTCCATCGAGACGCCGGACGACCTGACCGTCGTCTTCCACCTGAAGCACGCCTTCGCGGACTTCGACTACCTGGTCTCCGCCCCGCAGACCGTGCCGGTCCCGAAGGACAAGGACAAGGGCGCCGACTACGTCAAGCACCCGCTCGCCTCGGGCTCGTACAAGTTCGAGTCCTACGAGGACGGCAAGCAGCTCACGCTGGTGCCGAACACCAACTGGGACCCGAAGTCCGACCCGATCCGCAAGCAGCTCGCGGACAAGATCCTGCTCAAGATGAACATCGAGCAGTCCACCATCGACAAGGACCTGCTGGCCGGCAACGCCCAGGTGGACCTCGTCGGCGGCGGCGTCGACCCGCAGACCCAGGCGCAGATCCTGCAGAACCCGAAGCTCAAGGCCAAGACCGACAACGCCTACGGCGGCCGCCTGGTCTACACCGCGATCGACAGCCACGTCGCGCCGTTCGACAACGTGGACTGCCGCAAGGCCGTCCAGTTCGCGATCGACAAGGTCTCGGTGCAGACCGCGGTCGGCGGCCCGATCCGCGGCCAGATCGCCAACTCGGTGCTCCCGGCGGACATCCCGGGCCACCAGGACATCAACCTGTACGAGACCAAGGACAACAAGGGCGACGAGGCCAAGGCCAAGGAGGCCCTCAAGGCCTGCGGCAAGCCCGAGGGCTTCAACACCGTCCTGAGCGCCCGCACCGAGCGCGCCACCGAGGTCGCCGCCGCGACCTCGATCCAGGCCGCGCTGAAGAAGGTCGGCATCAACGCCGAGATCCAGCAGTTCCCGCAGGGCAAGTACCTCTCCGACAACGTCGGCGTGCCGGCGAAGAACAAGGAGAAGAACATCGGCCTGATGATGATGCAGTGGGGCGCCGACTGGCCGACCGGCTACGGCTTCCTGCAGCAGATCGTCGACGGCCGCGCCATCAAGGAGGCCGGTAACAACAACCTGGCCTCGCTGAACGACCCGGCGATCAACAAGCTGATCGACGACGCCGCCGTCACCACCGACAAGGCGGCCCGCGAGAAGATCTACGCGGAGATCGACAAGAAGGTCATGGAGCAGGCGGTCTACGTCCCGCTGACCTACTTCAAGGTGTTCCTGTACCGCTCGGACACCGCCACCAACGTCGTCTCCACCTCGGCCTTCTCGGGTGAGTACGACTACCTGAACATCGGTACGACCAAGTAAGAGCCTGGCTCCGCATCCCTGAAGGCAGGTGAAGGCAGCGGCGCCCGCCGCCGTCCGGAAGATCCCGGACGGCGGCGGGCCGCCGGAGCCGCCCAACTGTGTTTGCCTACATCCTCCGCAGGACGCTCGCGGCCGTGGTGCTGCTGCTGGTGGTCAGCGCGGTCACCTTCGCGATCTTCTTCCTGCTGCCGCGCCTGGCCGGCGAGACCACCGACCAGCTGGCCACGCAGTACATCGGGAAGAACCCGTCACCCGAAGCGGTCGCGGCGGTCAAGAAGAACCTCGGCTTCGACCAGCCGATCTTCGTCCAGTACGGGCGCTTCCTGAAGGCGCTGGTCACCGGGGCCGAGTACAAGTTCGGTCCGGACGCGGCCACCTGCCACGTGCCCTGCTTCGGCTACTCCTTCAAGAACCACCTTGAGGTCTGGCCCGAGCTGACCAAGCGCATCCCGATCACGCTCTCGCTGGCCGTCGGTGCCGCGGTGCTGTGGCTGGTCTCCGGCGTGTCCACCGGCGTCATCTCCGCGCTCAAGCCGAAGTCGATCTTCGACCGGCTCTCCATGGGCATCGCGCTGGCCGGCGTCTCGCTGCCGGTCTTCTTCACCGGCGCCCTGCTGCTCACGCTCTTCAGCTACGAGTGGCCGATCCTGGACAACCTGCAGTACGTCAACTTCACCGACGACCCGCTGATGTGGGCCCGCAACCTGATCCTCCCGTGGATCTCGCTGGCCTTCCTCTACTCCGCCCTCTACGCCCGGCTCACCCGCGCCGGAATGCTGGAGACGATGAGCGAGGACTACATCCGCACCGCCCGGGCCAAGGGCCTGGTCGAACGCAAGGTGGTCGTGCGGCACGGGCTGCGCTCCGCGCTCACCCCGGTCGTCACCATCTTCGGCATGGACCTCGGCCTGCTGCTCGGCGGCGCCCTGATCACCGAACAGGTGTTCTCGCTCCAGGGTGTCGGCGCCTTCGCGGTCTCCGCGATCGCCGACAACGACCTGCCGAAGATCCTCGGCGTCACCCTGCTCGCCGCCTTCTTCATCGTCGTCTGCAACCTCGTGGTCGACCTCCTGTACGCCGCTGTCGACCCCCGGGTGAGGCTGTCGTGACCGAGCTCCAGAAGACCCCGGCGCCCGTGGCCGCCCCGGCCGGGGACCCGTTCCTCTCGGTGCGGGACCTGCGGATCCACTTCGACACCGACGACGGCCTGGTCCGCTCGGTCGACGGGGTCAGCTTCGACCTGCACAAGGGCAGGACGCTCGGCATCGTCGGCGAGTCCGGCTCCGGCAAGTCCGTCACCTCGCTCGGCATCATGGGCCTGCACCGCTCCAAGCGGGCCCGGATCAGCGGCGAGATCCACCTGGACGGCGAGGAGCTCATCGCGGCCGGCCCCGAGCGGGTCCGGCAGCTGCGCGGCCGCCAGCTGGCGATGATCTTCCAGGACCCGCTGACCGCGATGCACCCGTACTACTCGGTCGGGGCGCAGATCGTCGAGGCCTACCGGGTGCACCACCCGCAGGCCACCAGGAAGCAGGCCCGGGCCCGTGCCGTCGAGATGCTCGACCGGGTCGGCATCCCGCAACCCGACCGCCGGGTCGACGACTACCCGCACCAGTTCTCCGGCGGCATGCGCCAGCGCGCCATGATCGCCATGGCCCTGGTCAACGACCCCTCGCTGCTGATCGCCGACGAGCCCACTACCGCGCTGGACGTCACCGTCCAGGCGCAGATCCTGGACCTCATCCGCGACCTCCAGCAGGAGTTCGGCTCGGCCGTCATCATCATCACCCACGACCTCGGGGTGGTCGCCGAGCTCGCCGACGACATCCTCGTCATGTACGGCGGCAAGTGCATCGAGCGCGGGCCCGCCGAGACCCTCTTCGACGCGCCCGAACACCCCTACACCTGGGGCCTGCTGGGCTCGATGCCGCGCCTCGACCGGGAGCTCCAGGACCGGCTCCTGCCGGTCAAGGGCACCCCGCCCAGCCTGATCAACGTCCCGTCCGGCTGCGCCTTCCACCCGCGCTGCCCGTACGCCGAGCTGACCGGCGGGCGCTCGACCAGCGACATCCCCGTACTGACCGAGGCCGCCCCCGGGCACCACGCGGCGTGCCACCTCGCCGCCGCCGACCGGCACCGCATCTTCACCGAAGAGATCGCGCCCCGGCTGTGAGCCCGGTTTCGTACCACCATTCTGGAGAGAACCGATGACGGACACTCAGGCGGCGGCCCCCGAGCCCATGAAGAAGGTGCCCGCGCCGGCACCCGCCCCCGACCGCGAGCCGCTGCTCCGGGTGACCGGCCTGACCCGGCACTTCCCGATCCACAGCGGGCTGCTGCGGCGCCAGAGCGGCGCGGTGCGGGCGGTCGACGGCATCGACTTCACGGTCAACCCCGGCGAGACCCTGGGCGTCGTCGGCGAGTCCGGCTGCGGCAAGTCGACCATGGGCCGACTGGTCACCCGGCTCGACGAGCCGACCGGCGGGAAGGTCGAGTTCGAGGGCACCGACATCACCCACCTGGGCGCCGGTGCGATGCGGCCGCTGCGCCGCGACATCCAGATGATCTTCCAGGACCCGTACTCCTCGCTGAACCCCCGGCACACCGTGGGCACCATCGTCGGGGCGCCGTTCCGGCTGCAGAAGGTGCAGACCGAGGGCGGCGTGAAGAAGGCCGTCCAGGAGCTGCTGGAGCTGTGCGGGCTCAGCCCCGAGCACTACAACCGCTACCCGCACGAGTTCTCCGGCGGCCAGCGCCAGCGCATCGGCATCGCCCGGGCGCTCGCCCTGCGGCCGAAGATGATCGTCGCGGACGAGCCGGTCTCGGCCCTGGACGTCTCCATCCAGGCGCAGGTGGTCAACCTGCTCGACGACCTCCAGCGCGAGCTGGGCCTCACCTACCTGATCATCGCGCACGACCTCTCGGTGGTCCGGCACGTCTCCGACCGGGTCGCGGTGATGTACCTCGGCAAGATCGTCGAGATCGCCGACCGGGACTCGCTCTACCAGACCCCGATGCACCCGTACACCAACGCCCTGATGTCCGCGGTGCCGGTGCCCGACCCGCGCCGCAAGCAGCGGCTGCAGCGCGAGCGGATCCTGCTCAAGGGCGACGTGCCGTCCCCGATCAACCCGCCCAGCGGCTGCCGGTTCCGCACCCGCTGCTGGAAGGCCCAGGACGTCTGCGCGAGCCAGGAGCCGCCGCTGACCGCCCTGAAGAGCGGCCACCAGGTGGCCTGCCACTTCCCGGAGAACGCGCCGAGCACGACCGAGGGCGGGAAGCCGCTCGCCGCGGCGTGACGGTGTGATGGCGTGACGGCGGGGTGACGGCCGGGTGGCGCCGGCCCGGCCCGGGGTGGCGTTCGCGCGGCCCCGGGTAACGCCGGGTGACGGGGCGAGGCCTCCTCGTGACGCAGGCGGAGGGGAGGGTTCCGCGGGGTCCATAGTTGTCCGGTGACCTCGCAGATCTTCCCCTCCGACGTGCAGCAGACCCTGGACCTGGTCGGAATCTTCGTCTTCGCCCTCTCCGGAGGGCTGCTCGCCGTGCGCAAGAACATGGACATCTTCGGCATCTGCGTGCTGGCCGAGGTGACCGCGCTGGGCGGCGGGGTGATGCGCGACCTGGTCATCGGGGCCACGCCGGTGGCGGCCTTCAGCAACCTCGGCTACTTCAGCACCCCGCTCGTGGCCGGCCTGGTGGTCTTCTTCCTGCACCCGGAGGTCGAGCGGATCAACCGGGCCGTGCAGACCCTCGACGCACTCGGCCTCGGCCTGTTCTGCGTCACCGGCACGGTGAAGGCCCACGACTTCGGGCTCGGCGCGGTCTCCTCGATGGCGCTCGGCATGGTGACGGCGGCCGGCGGCGGCGTGATGCGCGACATGCTGGCCGGCGAGATCCCCTCGCTGCTGCGCTGGGACCGGGAGATCTACGCGGTGCCCGCCCTGGTCGGCTCGGCCCTGGTGGTGCTGCTCATCGGCCTCGACCACCTGACCGCCGTCACCGGGACGGCCGCCGCGCTGACCGCCTTCGTCCTGCGGATGTGCGCCCTCAGGTACGGCTGGCGCGCGCCGCGGGCCTGGCACCGCAACGGTTCTCGCACCAGCGAGGAGTAGGCGAGCCGCCGTACGCCAGCGAGACCGCCTCGGCGGTGCAGAGCAGCTCCGGCAGCAGCCGGGCCAGCTCGGCCGGGGCCACCCGGTCCGCCGGGGCGCTGATCGCGCAGGCCGCGATGGTCCGCCCGCCGCTGCCCGCCACCGGGGCGGCCACACAGGTCACGGCCTCCCGGTGCTCGGCCGACTCGGCCGCCCAGCCCTGGCGGCGGACGGCCGCCAGCTCCGCGGTCAGGGCCGCCGTCCCGGCCTCCCCCTCCGGCAGGCCGGCCAGCAGCACCCGGCCGATCGCGGTGCCCGTCGCCGGGGCGCGCCGCCCGATCCGGGACGGCCGGGCCGGGGAGCCACGGCCGGCCAGTTCGTCCAGGTACAGCACCTCGCCGTCCTGCAGCACGGCCAGCTGCACGGTGTGGCCGCAGCGCTCGCTGAGCGAGGCCAGATAGGGCGCCGCGACCTGGCGGACGTCGATCTCCTCCAGCGCCTGGTGGGCGAGCGAGAGCAGCCGGCCGCCGAGCCGGTAGCGCAGGTCCGACTGGCGGTGGACGAAGCCGTGCTCCTCCAGGGTGCGCAGCAGCCGCAGCGCCGTGGACTTGTGCACACCGATCCGGGTCGCCGCCTGTTCCAGCGTGACCGGGCCGTCGCCGAGCGAGCCGAGGATGGTGAGTGCGCGGTCGACCGACTGCGACATGCCGCCCCCAGTCCTGTCCTCTGCGGCCGATTTGCGGTGGGGCGTCAGGCTAACCGCTTCCCCGGGCGGCAGGCCAACGGCGGGGTGCCTCCCGGCCAACGGGGCGTTGCAGTCGGCGCAATGGCCGGATCGCCGCGATGGCCGTACCTCCTGTCGGCCGCCCTCTACAATCGGATGGTTATGCCATACCTGGACCATGCGGCGACCACGCCGATGCTGCCCGAGGCGATCGCCGCGATGACGGCACACCTCGGGGTCGTCGGCAACGCCTCCTCCCTGCACGCGTCCGGCCGCCGGGCCCGCCGGGTGGTCGAGGAGTCCCGCGAGTCGCTGGCCGACTCGCTCGGCGCCCGACCCAGCGAGATCGTCCTCACCGGCGGCGGCACCGAGTCCGACAACCTCGCCGTCAAGGGCCTGTACTGGGCCCGGCGCGACGCCGATCCGGCCCGGACCAGGGTGCTGTGCAGCCCGGTCGAGCACCACGCGGTGCTGGACGCGGTGCACTGGCTCTCCGAGCACGAGGGCGCCACGGTCGAGTACCTGCCCGTCGACGGCCTCGGCCGGGTGCACCCGGCGGCGCTGCGCGAGGCCGTCGAACGGGATCCGTCCACGGTCGCGCTGGTCACCGTGATGTGGGCCAACAACGAGGTCGGCACCGTCCAGCCGGTCGTCGAACTCGCCGCCGTGGCCGCCGAGTACGGCATTCCGATGCACGCCGACGCGGTGCAGGCGCTCGGTCAGGTGCCGGTCTCCTTCGCCGAGTCGGGGCTCACCGCACTCACCGTCACCGGCCACAAGATCGGCGGCCCGTACGGCATCGGCGCCCTGCTGCTGTCCCGCGGCGCCACCCCCGTCCCGCTGCTGCACGGCGGCGGCCAGGAGCGCGACGTGCGCTCCGGCACCCTGGACGCACCCGCCGCCGCGGGCTTCGCGGCCGCCGCGGCGATCGCCGTCGAGCGGCGGGCCGAGCACGCCGACGGGTCCGGGCTGCTGCGCGACGAACTGGTCGCCTCGGTGCTGGCCGCCGTCCCCGACGCGGTGCTCAACGGGGACCCGTCGCCCGAGGGCCGGCTGCCGGCCAACGCGCACTTCTCCTTCCCCGGCTGCGAGGGCGACGCGCTGCT
The DNA here is from genome assembly GCF_043202015.1 of Kitasatospora sp. NPDC048239. NCBI lineage: Bacteria > Bacillati > Actinomycetota > Actinomycetes > Kitasatosporales > Streptomycetaceae > Kitasatospora > Kitasatospora sp. NPDC048239. The sequence continues at coordinate 695,343 of NZ_JBICZP010000002.1, forward strand.
GATGCTGCTCGACGCCCAGGGCATCGAGTGCTCCACCGGCTCGGCCTGCTCGGCCGGGGTGCCGCAGCCCAGCCACGTGCTGCTGGCGATGGGCGTCGACCCGCTGCTGGCCCGCGCCTCGCTGCGGTTCTCGCTCGGCCACACCTCCACCCGGGAGGACGTCACGGCGCTCGCCGCGGCCATCGAGCCGGCCGTCCAGCGGGCTCGCCGGGCCGGCCTCGCGGCGGCCGCCCGCGCCCGGTAAACCCCGGCCGGGCGTTCGTCGAGACCACGTACTCTTGTTGGCATCATGACTGACTTCCCGGGTGCCCCGACCGCTCCGTCCACTGGCCGCCTGCGCGTGCTCGCGGCGATGTCCGGCGGGGTGGACTCCGCCGTCGCCGCCGCCCGCGCGGCCGAAGCGGGGCACGAGGTGACCGGCGTGCACCTGGCGCTGTCCGCCAACCCGCAGTCCTTCCGCACCGGCGCCCGCGGCTGCTGCACCATCGAGGACTCCCGGGACGCCCGGCGCGCCGCCGACGTGATCGGCATCCCGTTCTACGTCTGGGACCTCGCCGAGCGCTTCCGCGAGGACGTGATCGACGACTTCGTCGCCGAGTACGCGGCCGGCCGCACCCCCAACCCCTGCCTGCGCTGCAACGAGAAGATCAAGTTCGCCGCGCTGCTGGACAAGGCGATCGCGCTCGGCTTCGACGCCGTCTGCACCGGCCACTACGCCCGGATCGTCGACCTGCCCTCCGGGGAGCGCCAGCTGCACCGGGCCGCGGACGCCGCCAAGGACCAGTCCTACGTCCTCGGGGTGCTCGACGCGGACCAGCTCGCCCACTCGCTGTTCCCGCTGGGCGACACCACCAAGGACGTCATCCGCGAGGAGGCCGAGCGGCGCGGCCTGGCCGTCGCCAAGAAGCCGGACAGCCACGACATCTGCTTCATCGCCGACGGCGACACCCAGGGCTTCCTGGCCAAGCACCTCGGCACCGCCACCGGCGACATCCTCGACGCGGACGGCACCAAGCTCGGCGAGCACGACGGCGCGTACGGCTTCACCATCGGCCAGCGCAAGGGGCTGCGGATCGGCCGCCCGGCCGCCGACGGCAAGCCGCGGTACGTGCTGGACATCTCGCCGGTGAACAACACCGTCACGGTCGGCCCGGTCGAGGGCCTGGACGTCACCGCGCTGACCGCCATCCGCCCGCGCTGGTGCGGCGGATCCCCGGCGGCGGACGGCCGCTACACCGCCCAGCTGCGCGCCCACGGCGAGGAGGTCCCGGTCACCGCCTCGGTCGTCGACGGCGAGCTGCGGGTCGCCCTCGACTCCGCGGTGCGCGGCATCGCGCCCGGCCAGGCCGTCGTCCTCTACGACGGCACCCGCGTCGTCGGCTCCGCCACCATCGCCACCACCCGGCGCCCGGCCGTCCCGGCGTAGCGTCCGGCCGGCTGTGCCGTCCGCGCCGCCGAGGAGGCGGCGCGGACGGGCGGTCAAGCGCCGGGAAGTCCCAGCCAACGCCGCTCCACTCGGTGTCCGTTGCGGGGGCGGTCGTGCGGCGCCGTCGAACCGCGGGGACGGCCGGCACCTGCTCGGCTGGCAGGCGAAAAGCCGGTCGGAGGAATCCCCGGTCCGTGATAGACCGGGGAGCACTATGAATATCTCTGTCTTCTGCTCCGCGTACTCCCTCGACGACCGCTACACGGCCCCCGCCGCCGAGTTCGCCCGGCTGCTCGGGGAGGGCGGGCACACGCTGGTCTGGGGCGGCTCGAACGCCGGGCTGATGGGGCTGCTCGCGGACGGGGTGAAGGCGGCGGGCGGCAGGCTGGTCGGGGTGTCCGTCGAGCTGCTGAGGCACAAGGCCTACCAGGGCGCCGACGAGCTGATCACCACCCGGGACCTCGCCGAGCGCAAGGCGCAGCTGCTGATGCGGGCCGACGCCGTCGTCGTGCTGGTCGGCGGCCTCGGCACGCTGGACGAGGTCACCGAGGTGCTGGAGCTCAAGAAGCACGCGCTGCACGACAAGCCGGTGATCGTCCTCGACACCGAAGGGTTCTACGCGGGCCTGCGCACGCAGCTGGAGCGGATGGACGCGGAGGGCTTCCTGCCGCGCCCGCTCGGCGAGCTGATCGGCTTCGCGGAGACTCCCGCCGAGGTGTTCGAGCAGCTCAAGACCGCGGCCTGAGAGGATCAGGACCATGGCTGCACATCTGATCACCGGCGCGGGCTCCGGCATCGGCGCCGTCCTCGCCGAGCGACTCGCCGAACGCGGGGACGAACTCTGGCTGTTGGCCCGCGACGCCCGCCGGGCCGCCCAGCTGCGCGAGCGGTTCCCCACCGCCCGCACCCTGGTCGGCGACCTCGGGGACCCGGCGAAGCTCTCCTGGGCCTTCGGCCACCAGGCGCTGCCCGTCGAGCTGGACTCCCTGCTGCACATCGCGGGCGTCGTCGAGCTGGGCCCGGTCGGCGAACTGCCGGTCAAGGCCTGGCAGGAGACCCTCAACGTCAACCTGGTCGCCCCCGCCGAGCTCACCCGCCTCCTGCTGCCCTCGCTGCGGCTGGTCAAGGGCCACGTGGTGTTCGTCAACTCCGGTGCGGGCCTCAACGCGCACGGCGACTGGTCGGCGTACGCGGCGAGCAAGCACGGCCTGAAGGCCCTGGCCGACGCGCTGCGCCAGGAGGAGCACGGCAACGGCGTCCGGGTCACCTCGGTCTACCCGGGCCGGGTCGCCACCGCGATGCAGGTGAAGGTCCACCAGCAGGAGGGCAAGGAGTACGACGCCGACCGCTGGATCGACCCGGAGTCCGTGGTGAAGGCCCTGCTCACCGCCCTCGACCTCCCGCGCGACGCCGAGATCACCGACGTCACCGTCCGCCCGGGCCGCTGAGCGGCTCCCCCCGGAGCAGGAAGTCGGCCGGTCCGGCCTCCTGCCCCGGGCGGGTACGGACGACCGCCGGGAATCCGCGCGCCGCGGTCAACAGCGGCCACGCCTACGGCGGGCCGTACGGGGCGTACGACGGCACCAACGCGGCCTGGGCCACCGGCATCACCGTGGCCGAGAGCGCGACCGCCGGCACCAGGGCGGACTACAACGTGGTCGACTCGCGCAGCGGCGGCACGCCCTACGTCTGGGCGGGTACGGGGTACGCCGGCCAGCCGGAGTTCACGGCGGCCACCGGTCAGGGCGCCCACGACTTCGTGGCCCTGACCACGCCCTTCCACGGTGAGGACATCCCGGCCTCGCACCTGACCGACTCGGCCGACGAGAACGCGCCCGGAATGCTGCGGACCGACCGCAGGGGCGGCGCACCGGTGGACGATCCGACCGTGCCCAACACCGGTACCGGCAGCGGCACCCGGGACCGGGGCGCGGTGGAGTACACGGCCGTGGGCAGCGCGTTCACGACGGCCGGTCCGGCCCGGCTGCTGGACACCCGGGAGGCGGTCGGGGTGCCGTCGGCGCAGGCCGTCCCGGCGTACGGCACGATCGACCTGCCGGTGACCGGCGTGGCCGGGATCCCCGCGAGCGGGGTGACGGCGGTGACGATGAACGTCACGGCCGTGGACCCGGGCCAGGGCGGCCACCTCACCGTCCACCCGCACGGTGACGCGGCGCCGACCGCGTCGAACCTGAACTGGACGGCCGGGCGGACCGTCGCCAACCTGGTGACGGTGCCGGTGAAGGACGGCAAGGTGTCCTTCCACAACCACTCCGGCGGGACGGTCCACCTGATCGCGGACCTCGCCGGGTACTTCGGCACCGAGGGCCGACTCGCCTTCCACCCGGGCGGGCCGAGGCGGCTGATGGACACCCGCGTGGGTCAGGGAAGCCCCAACTCGCATCCGGCGGCGCCCGTTCCGGCCTGGGGCACGCTGGCGGTCATCCCGGCCTACGGGTCCTACCCGCCCGGTGTGACGCTGAACGTGACGGTCACCGAGCCGGGCGCCGAGGGTCACCTCACGGTGTACCCGCAGGGAGGCCCCGTGCCCGGTACGTCCAACCTCAACTTCCTGCGGGGGGAGACGATCTCGAACCAGGTCGTCGTCCGGACGGGCGGGGACACCGTCCTGTTCCACAACGCGAGCGACGCGCCGGTGCACCTCGTGGTCGACTACTACGGCGCCGAGCGCTACTGACCGCAGCCGGCCGACGGTTCACCCGCGGCCCCGGTGCCGAGCCCCGTGCTCGGCGCCGGGGCTGTTTCACGGGGTGCGCGAGGGGCGTCGGCGGGGAGTCCGGAGGGGGCGTCGGCAGAGCGTCCGGCGGGGCGTCCGGCGGGGCGTCAAAACCGCGTTGGCGGCGGTCTGTCCGCTGTGGAATGATCCGCTCCGCCGCTGTTCGACCGGCTCGAACGGGCCGGGTCGCAGGCGCGATCCGAGCTTCGAACTCCCAGGGGGGAATCCCATTTCCAGACTCCGCACAGCGCTGGCCGTCGGCGCGACACTGCTCGGCGCGATCGGCCTGCCGGCCGTCGGAGCGGGTGGCGCGGTCGCCGCGGCCACCACGCTCTACGTCGACAACGGCGCGGGCGCCAACTGCACCGACAGCGGTACCGGTACCCGTGCGGCGCCGTTCTGCCACGTCGGCGCCGCGGCCGCGGTGGTGCTGCCCGGGCAGACGGTGGAGATCGCGGCGGGCGGCTACGTCGACACCGCGGTGATCGTGACGCGCTCGGGTACGGCCGAGGCGCCGATCACCTTCCGCGGCCCGGACCGGAACCACGGCAACGCCAACCTCACCGGCGGTGCGCCGAACGCCCCGACCAGCGCGATCGTGGTCAAGGGCGCCGAGCACATCAGGTTCGAGAACCTGAGCCTCGGGTCGTACTTCAAGCCGGTCGTGGTGGTCGACGGCGGGCACGACGTGTCCTTCACCGGCGTCCAGGGCTCCGGTGGCAGCGGCGTGCACATCACCAACGGCTCCGACCGGGTCGTCTTCGCGGCCGGGAGCCTCCACCACCTGGGCGGTCCGGCCTTCCGGGTCGACGGGGGCTCCACCGGGACGGTGCTGACCACGAACCTGGTCACGCCCGGCGCCGTTGCCGGCGCCGACGGCACCGGGATCGTGGTCGAGGACGCCCCGAACACCGTCGTCGTGGCCAACTCCGTGCAGACCGAGTGCTTCGCCGGCATCACGCTGAACGGTGCCTCGGGTGGCGCCGTCGTCGAGAACAACACGGTGAACACGGCGAAGTCCGCCACCCAGCCGTGCGGCGCAAGTGCCGCGCGCGCCACCGGAATCGCCGTGGCCCAGAGCGCCACCGGCGGCACCAGGGCGGACTACAACCTGGTCGACCCGACCGGCGGCGGCAGCGCCTACGGCTGGGCCGGCGCCCCGTACGCCGACCAGCCGGCGTTCACCGCGGCGAGCGGTCAGGGCGCCCACGACTTCATCGCGCTGACCACCCTGGCGCGCGGAGGCCCCGACCAGCCGGTCAACCACATGATCGACTCGGCCGACGAGGCCGCGCCGGGGATGCTGGCGACCGACAACTGGGGCACCGCGGCCACCGACGACCCGACCGTGCCCAACACCGGTACCGGCAGCGGCGTCCGCGACCGGGGGGCGTACGAGTCCCTGAACTTCGGCAGCCTCTTCACGGCGGCCGGTCCGGCCCGGCTGCTGGACACCCGGGCGCCGATCGGGGTGCCGTCGGCGCAGGCCGTCCCGGCGTACGGCACGGTGGACCTGCAGGTCGCCGGCGTGGCGGGGATCCCCGCCAGCGGGGTGACGGCGGTGACGATGAACGTGACCGTCACGGATCCCGAGCAGGAGGGCCACCTCACGGTCTACCCGCACGGGTACGTCGCACCGAACGCCTCCAACCTCAACTGGGCCGCCGGCCGCACGATCCCGAACCAGGTGACGGTGGCGGTGGAGGACGGCAAGGTGTCCTTCTACAACGCCTCCGGCGGCACGGTGCACCTGATCGCCGACCTGGCCGGCTACTACGGCCCGAAGGGCGACCTCTTCCACCCGCAGGGCCCGGCCCGGCTGTTGGACACCCGGGCGCCGATCGGGGTGCCGTCGGCGCAGGCCGTCCCGGCGTACGGCACGGTGGACCTGCAGGTCGCCGGCGTGGCCGGGGTGCCGGCGAGCGGGGTGACGGCGGTGACGATGAACGTGACCGTCACGGATCCCGAGCAGGAGGGCCACCTCACGGTCTACCCGCACGGCGCCGCCGCTCCGAACGCCTCCAACCTCAACTGGCCCGCCGGCCGCACGATTGCGAACCTGGTGACGGTGCCGGTGGAGGACGGGAAGGTGTCCTTCTACAACGCCTCGGGCGGCACGGTGCACGTGATCGCCGACCTGGCCGGCTACTACGCCGCCGAGGGGCGCCTGACCTACTACACCGCCGGGCCGTCGCGGATCATGGACACCCGCGAGGTCAGCCACGGCGAGGGCGGGGACCGCCCGGCGGGCGCCGTCGCGGCCTGGGGGACCCTCGACGTCGACGTCAGCGGCGTGCCGAACCTGGGCGCGGCGGTCCTGAACGTCACGGTCACCGGGCCGGGCGCCGAGGGCCACCTCACCGTGTACCCGCACGGGGACGCGGCGCCGAACGCCTCGAACCTCAACTTCCTCCCAGGGGAGACCATCGCCAACCAGGTCGTCGTCCCGGTGAAGGACGGCCGGATCTCCTTCTACAACGCGAGCGACGCACCGGTGCACGTGGTGGTCGACATCTTCGGCCTCCAGGTCTACTGACCGCCGGAGCCGCACACCCGCACATCCCGCACACCCGCACTCCCCGCGGCCCCGGTACCGAGCCACGCGCCCGGTACCGGGGCCGCGGCCGTGCTCGGCCCGCCCCCGGCCCGTCCGCCGGCGCAGCTCCGATCTCGTACGCTTCCGGGGTGACCAACGGACACCCCTTCCCCGACCTGCGCGGCGCCGCCACCGGCGTCGGCTCGCTGCCCGGCACCGACGCGCGGGAGGCTGCCAAGACCTCCGCCGGTGCCCTGGAGCAGCTGCCGTTCCTGCCCGAGCTGCCCGCGCGCGGGCCGGGCGCCGACATGATCGGACGCGGGGCCGGCCTGCTGGTCGAGCTGTTCGCGCAGACCGAGCCGAGCGGCTGGCGGTTCACCGACCGGCCCGGCCGGGACACCCGGCGCGCCCGCTCCTGGCTCGGCGAGGACCTGGACGCGCTGGAGGAGTTCACCCAGGGCTACCAGGGCGCGCTCAAGGTGCAGGCCGTCGGGCCGTGGACGCTGGCCGCCTCGATCGAGCTCAAGCACGGGGAGAAGGCGCTCGCCGACCCCGGAGCCTGCCGCGACATCGCCGGCTCGCTCACCGAGGGGCTGCGCCGCCACCTCGCCGACGTCCGCACGCGCATCCCCGGCGCACAGGTGGTGCTCCAGCTCGACGAGCCCTCGCTGCCCGCCGTCCTGACCGGCGCGGTGAAGACCGCCAGCGGCTTCCAGCGGCTGCGCTCGGTGGACCGCCAGGTCGCCGAGGAGGTGCTGCGCGAGGTGGTCCGGGGCCTGGACGCGCCCGTGGTGGTGCACTGCTGCGCCCCCTCCGTGCCGATCCCGCTGCTGCGCCGGGCCGGAGTGGCCGGGATCTCGCTGGACTTCTCGCTCCTGACGGAACGTAGCGACGAGGACCTCGGCGAGGCCGTCGAGGCGGGCACCATGATCCTCGCCGGGGTCGTGCCCTCCACTGACCAGGCGTCCTCTCAATCAACGGCAGTGTCCGACCCGGCCGGTAGTGTCCAGGGTGTCAGGACGTTGTGGCGCAGGCTCGGGTTCGCCCCGGAGCTGCTGGGCCGCCGTGTGCTGGTGACGCCCACCTGCGGGCTCGCCGGGGCCTCCCCGGCGTATGCGCGCAATGCGCTGTCACTGAGCGTGAGGGCGGCCCAGAGCCTGGTGGACAACCCGGAATAAGAGCGTAGGAGGGCTTGCGGTGGTGGCTGTCGAGGGCTGGGCGGAGATCCCGGCGGAGGTGCGCAGGCGGCACGCCGAGCTGGCGGCCGAGATCGAGGACCACCGGTCGAGGTACTACGAGCAGGATGCGCCGGTCGTCAGCGACGCCGAGTTCGACGTGCTGATGCGCGAGCTGGAGGCGATCGAGGCGGAGCACCCGGCACTGGTCACGCCGGACTCGCCGACCCAGCGGGTCGGCGGGGCGCCCATCGGGCTGTTCGCCCCGGTCGAGCACCGCGAGCGGCTGCTCAGCCTGGACAACGCGATGGACGACGAGGAGCTCGCCGCCTGGGCCGAGCGCGTCGCCACCGAGCTGCACGGCATCGACTACCACTACCTGTGCGAGCTCAAGGTCGACGGCCTGGCGGTCAACCTCACCTACGAGAACGGCCAGTTGGTGCAGGCGGCGACCCGCGGCGACGGCCGGGTCGGCGAGGACATCACCGCCAACATCCGCACCATCAAGGAGATCCCGCACCAGCTCAAGGGTGAGAACATCCCGCAGCTGGTGGAGATCCGCGGCGAGGTGTACTTCCCCACCGAGGAGTTCGACGCGCTGAACGCCTCGTTCGCGCAGGAGAACGAGCGCCGCCGGCAGGAGAACGAGGAGCGCGCCAAGGAGGGCCGCCGGCCCCGGGCGATGATCCGGCTGTTCATGAACCCGCGCAACGCCGCGGCCGGTTCGCTGCGCCAGAAGGACCCGCTCGTCACCGCCTCCCGTCCGCTGCACATGGTGGTGCACGGCATCGGCGCGCGCTCCGGCTTCGACATCGACTGCCAGTCCCACGCCTACCGGCTGCTGCACGACTGGGGCCTTCCCACCGCCCGGCACAACAGGGTGGTCGGCACCCTGGCGGAGGTCCGCGAGTTCATCAGGCACTTCGGCGAGCAGCGGCACTCCGTCGAGCACGAGATCGACGGCGTCGTGGTCAAGGTGGACGAGATCGCCCTCCAGGGCCGGCTCGGCGCCACCTCCAAGTCCCCGCGCTGGGCGATCGCGTGGAAGTACCCGCCGGAGGAGGTGACCGGCCGGCTGGCCGCCATCAAGGTCGGCATCGGGCGCACCGGCCGGGCCACCCCGTACGCGGTGCTGGCCGAGCCGGTGAAGGTGGCCGGCTCGATGGTCCAGTACGCGACGCTGCACAACCAGCAGGTGGTGAAGGCCAAGGACGTCATGCTCGGCGACACCGTGGTGCTGCGCAAGGCGGGGGACGTCATCCCCGAGATCCTCGGGCCGGTGTACGACCTGCGGGACGGCACCGAGGTGGAGTTCGTGATGCCCTCGAACTGCCACGAGTGCGGCGCCGAGCTGCGCGCGATGGCCGAGGGGGACATCGACCTGCGGTGCCCGAACGCGCAGTTCTGCCCGGCGCAGATCCGCGAGCGGATCGCCTTCCTCGGCGGCCGCTCCTCGCTGGACATCGAGGGCCTGGGCTATGTCGCGGCCACCGCGCTGACCCAGCCGCTGGAGCCGGCCGAGGCGCCGGTCAGGGACGAGGGCGACATCTTCGGGCTCTCCGAGGAGCAGCTGCTGCCGATCCGGGTGCTGGTGCGCGACCCGAAGACGGGCATGCCCAAGCTGGACGACACCACCGGGGAGGAGAAGGAGGTCTTCTTCTTCGCCACCACCACGGGCGCGCCGAAGAAGACCACCGGCCTGCTGCTGGAGAACCTGGAGAAGGCCAAGCGGCAGCCGCTCTGGCGGTTCCTCAACGGCCTGTCGATCCGCCATGTCGGGCCGGTGGCCGCCGACGCGCTGGCACGCGAGTTCCGGGACCTGGACGCGGTCTTCGCGGCCGACGAGGAGCGGCTGGCCGCCACCGAGGGCGTCGGCTCCGGCACGGCCCGCTCGATCATCGAGTGGTACCAGGAGGACTGGCACCGGGAGATCCTGGAGAAGTGGCGCGCCGCCGGCGTGCGGTTCGTCGAGGAGCGCACCGAGGAGGAGGGCGAGCGCCCGCTGGAGGGCCTGACGGTCGTCGTCACCGGCACGCTGGCCGGGCACACCCGGGACGGCGCCAAGGAGGCGCTGACCTCGCGCGGTGCCAAGGTGACGGGGTCGGTCTCCAAAAAGACCGATTTTGTCGTCGCCGGTGACAACCCCGGTTCCAAGTACGACAAGGCCGTTCAGCTCGGCCTGCCCGTCCTGGACGACGCGGGCTTCACCGTCCTGCTGGAGCAGGGCCCGCAGGCGGCCCGCACCCACCTCGGGATCGCAGCCCCCGAGGCCGCCGAAGAGGCCGCTGAGCAGGCCTTGGAGCAGGCGCCCGAGGAGGCCCCGGCCGAAGGCTGACCCGCGCGCGGGAGGGTCGGCCGACGCTTGTTATCGTCCTGATGCAACGTCATCGGGTGCCGCACGGTGAAAGCGGGCATTGTGTCACCGTGCGGCACCGGAACGCGGTGGCGCGTTCCCGGTTGTCCGAAAGTCTGCCCGCCGGGTGGGCCCGGGAATACCCTGGAGCGCAACAGAGTGTCAGCAGGGGTGGGGGCACCGGCTGAGCCGGTCTCCGCGGGGTCGCTCCATGCCCGGCAGCTGCCGGTACCAGTGCGGTGCCTCACCGTAAGGCGGCCTGACGGGGCGGGCCCGACGGAGGACAGGGCTTATGGATCGTACGACCGGCGGTGCGCCCACACGCCCGCCGCAGGGGGTGGCAGGTGCGGTCCTGCTGCTCGGCGTGCTGCTGGCCGGCGCCGCGCCGCTCATCCCGCTGGCCGTCCTGGTCTACCGGTACGAACCCGAGCTGCTGCCGCTGTTCGCGGTGCCGCTGGCCGTGCTCTTCGCGGCCTGGCGGATCGCCCGGGACCGCGCCCGTGACCAGCTGACCGACCCGCTGACGGATCTGCCCAACCGTCAGGCGTTACTCCTGGCCGCCCAGGAGGCGATCGCCGAGCAGGAGGACGGCTACAGCGTCGGTCTCATCCTCCTCGACCTCGATCGCTTCCGGTCGCTCAACGACACACTCGGACACACGGCCGGCGACCGGCTGCTGGTTCACATCGCCCGCCGACTGCACCGGGCGCTGCGCTCCGGCGGCCACGCGGGCAGCGCGACCCGGGAGTCGATCGACGACGTCTTCGCGGGGCTGCCCCGGCACTACCGGCGCGGCCGCCCGCTGGTCGCCCGGATGGGCGGGGACGAGTTCGCCGTCCTGCTGCCCGGCATCGGCTGCCCGGACACCCTGGAACGGGTCGCCAAGGCGCTGATCGCCGAGCTGGGCGCACCGATCCGGCTGGACGGCCTGCTGCTCGTGCTGGAGGCCAGCGCGGGCGTCTGCGTCTACCCGCAGCACGCCCAGGACGCCGAGGCGCTGCTGCGCCGGGCCGACGTCGCGATGGGCCACGCCCAGCGCGGCCGGACCTGCGTCGAGCAGTACGACGAGGCCCAGGACGCCGACACGCCGTACCGGATCGGGCTGCTCGGCGATCTGCGGCGGGCCCTGGAGACCGGCGAGGTGCAGCTGCACTACCAGCCGAAGGTGGCCTTCGACGGCCGGGTGGTCGGCCTGGAGGCACTGCTGCGCTGGGAGCGGCCCGGCCAGGGCAAGGTCTCCCCGGACGAGTTCGTCGGACTGGCGGAGTCCAGCGGCCTGATGCCCCGGCTGACCGACTACGTGCTGGAGGCGGCGGTCGGCCAGCTCGCCTACTGGCGCGAGCAGGGCCTCCAGGTGCAGGTCGCGGTGAACGTCTCGCCGCGCGACGTGCTCAACCCCGGCTTCGCCCAGCGGGTCGCCGGGCACCTGGTGCGCCACCAGGTGCCGGCCCACGCACTCCAGCTGGAGATCACCGAGCGGCTGCTGCTGGACGACTCCCGGCGGGCCGCCGACACCCTCGCCGAGCTGCGCGGCTACGGCGTCGGGATGTCCCTGGACGACTTCGGCACCGGCCACTCCTCGCTGGTGCGGCTGCGCAGCCTGCCGGTCGGCGAGCTGAAGATCGACCGCTCCTTCGTCTCCCGGATGGTCGCCGACGACCACGACGCGGCCGTGGTCCGCTGCTCGGTGGAGCTGGCCCACTCGCTGGGCCTGACCGTCGTCGCCGAGGGCGTCGAGGACGACGAGACCTGGGAGCGGCTGCACGGCATGGGCGTGGACGCCGTCCAGGGCTGGCTGGTCTCGGCGGCGCTGCCGGCCGAGCAGGCCACCGCCTGGCTGCGGGTGCACCGCACCGGGGCCCCGCCGGTGGAGCGGCTGACCTCGCCCCCGCAGCTGCCCTCCGTCGTCAAGCCGGCGATCCCGCCGGCCATGCCGCCCGTCCTGCCGCCGGCGATCCAGGCCGTCCAGGCCGCGCACCTGGAGATCCAGGCCCCCGCCGCGCCGAGTTGGGCGCCGATCAGGCCGCAGTAGCGCCCGCCGGCACCACGGTGACCGGGCCCCGACCAGGCCGCGGCGGCCGCCGCCGGCGCCGCGGTGACCGGGCCCGGCGGTTACTCGTTGGCCGGTGGCCGGGCCGTGCCCCATAGGATGGGGCCACAGACCAAGAGGACGGGAGCGCCGAGCCGGCTGCTCCTGCCCGGGCCCGGCACCGCCTGAGCGCGTCGCCGGGTCTCACCAGAACTCACCCTGAGGATCGCTGCATGCCTGGCATCACGCGCGAGGAGGTCGCCCACCTCGCTCGGCTGTCGCGTCTTGAGTTGCAGGCCGAAGAGTTGGACCACTTCGCCGAGCAGCTCGACGTGATCATCGGCGCGGTCGCCCGCGTTTCCGAGGTCGCCGGACAGGACGTCCCGCCGACCTCCCACCCGCTGCCGCTGACCAACGTCATGCGCGCGGACGAGGTGCGGCCGTCGCTCACCCCGGACCAGGCGCTGGCCGGCGCCCCGGCCGCCGAGGAGCAGCGTTTCCGTGTGCCGCAGATCCTCGGGGAGGACTGACCCACCATGACCGACCTGATCCACTACACCGCCGCCGAGACCGCCTCCGCGATCTCCAAGGGCGAGGTCTCCGCCGTCGAGGTCGCCCAGGCCCACCTGGACCGCATCGGCGCCGTCGACCAGAAGGTCAACGCCTTCCTGCACGTCGACACCGAGGGCGCGCTGAGCGCCGCCCGCGCGGTCGACGAGAAGCGCGCCAGGGGCGAGGAGCTGGGCCCGCTGGCCGGCGTCCCGCTCGCGCTGAAGGACGTCTTCACCACCAAGGGCGTGCCGACCACCTGCGGCTCCAAGATCCTCGAGGGCTGGATCCCGCCGTACGACGCCACGCTGACCACGCGTCTCAAGGACGCCGGCGTCGTCATCCTCGGCAAGACCAACATGGACGAGTTCGCGATGGGCTCCTCCACCGAGAACTCCGCCTACGGCGTGACCGGCAACCCGTGGGACCTCTCCCGCATCCCCGGCGGCTCCGGCGGTGGTTCGGCCGCCGCGCTGGCCGCCTTCGAGGCCCCGCTGGCGATCGGCACCGACACCGGCGGCTCGATCCGCCAGCCCGGCGCCGTCACCGGCACGGTCGGCGTCAAGCCGACCTACGGCTCGGTGTCCCGCTACGGCCTGGTCGCGTTCTCCTCCTCGCTGGACCAGGGCGGCCCCTGCGCCCGCACCGTGCTGGACGCGGCGCTGCTGCACGAGGCGATCGCCGGGCACGACCCGCTGGACTCCACCTCGATCAACGCGCCCGTTCCGGCCGTGGTCGAGGCCGCCAAGCTGCGCGACGTGCGCGGCATGCGGATCGGCGTGGTCAAGGAGTTCGCCGGCGAGGGCTACCAGGCCGGCGTGATGCAGCGCTTCAACGAGTCCGTGGAGCTGCTGCGCGAGCTGGGCGCCGAGGTCGTCGAGGTCTCCTGCCCGTCCTTCACCCTGGCGCTGCCGGCGTACTACCTGATCGCGCCCAGCGAGGCCTCCTCCAACCTGGCCCGCTTCGACGCGATGCGCTACGGCCTGCGGGTCGGCGACGACGGCACCCGCTCCGCCGAGGACGTCACCGCCCTCACCCGCGAGGCCGGCTTCGGCCCCGAGGTGAAGCGCCGCATCATCCTCGGCACCTACGCCCTCTCCTCGGGCTACTACGACGCCTACTACGGCTCGGCCCAGAAGGTCCGCACGCTCATCTCGCGCGACTTCGACGCCGCCTTCGCCGGCGTGGACGTGCTGGTCTCCCCGACCACGCCGACCACCGCCTTCCCGATCGGCGAGCGCGCCGACGACCCGATGGCGATGTACCTGGCCGACCTCTGCACGATTCCGTCGAACCTCGCGGGCAACGCGGCCATGTCGCTGCCCTGCGGGCTCGCCCCGGAGGACAATCTCCCGGTCGGCCTGCAGATCATCGCACCCGCGATGGCGGACGACCGCCTGTACCGCGTGGGCGGCGCCGTCGAGGCCGCACTCAACGACAAGTGGGGGCACCCCCTGCTGGAGGAGGCACCGGCACTGTGAGCAAGATCGAGAAGGCCAAGGCCCCGACGTCCATCAAGGGGTGGAAGCACAGCAAGCCAGGCCTGTGGCTGTCCATCGGCACCAGTGCCTTCGGCGCGGTGTCGATCGTCAAGGACGTCAAGCGCGCCCGCGGCGAGAACGACACGCTCAAGCTGATCAACGCCCTGGTCGGCGCCGCCGCCCTGGTCACCGGTACGGCCCTGCTGGTGCGCGAGCTGCGCCGCCTCGGCGACGACGACGTCCTGCTGGGCTGAGCGCCCCGGCCCGGCCCCGTGCGAGCGGCGGCCGGGCCCGTACCTCCCAAAGACTTTTTAGTGAAGGGACGCTGTGAGCGTCATGAACCTGGTCTCCTACGAGGACGCTCTCGCGTCGTTCGACCCGGTGATGGGCCTGGAGGTCCACGTCGAGCTGGGCACCAAGACCAAGATGTTCTGCGGTTGCTCGACCGAGCTGGGCGCCGAGCCGAACAGCCAGGTCTGCCCGACCTGCCTCGGCCTGCCGGGCTCGCTTCCGGTGGTCAACGCGATCGGCGTGGAGTCGGCCGTCAAGATCGGTCTGGCGCTGAACTGCGAGATCGCCGAGTGGTGCCGGTTCGCGCGGAAGAACTACTTCTACCCGGACATGCCGAAGAACTTCCAGACCTCGCAGTACGACGAGCCGATCGCCTTCAACGGCTACCTCGACGTGCAGCTGGAGGACGGCTCGACCTTCCGGGTGGAGATCGAGCGCGCCCACATGGAGGAGGACACCGGCAAGTCCACCCACGTCGGCGGTGCCACCGGCCGTATCCACGGCGCCTCGCACTCGCTGCTGGACTACAACCGGGCCGGCATCCCGCTGATCGAGATCGTCACCAAGCCGATCGAGGGCGCCGGTGAGCGGGCCCCCGAGGTCGCCAAGGCGTACGTCGCCGAGCTGCGCGAGCTGATCAAGGCGCTGGGCGTCTCCGAGGCCCGGATGGACAAGGGCCAGATGCGCTGCGACGTCAACCTGTCGCTGCGCCCCAACGGCACCACCACGTTCGGCACCCGCTCCGAGACCAAGAACGTCAACTCGCTGCGCAGCGTCGAGCGGGCCGCCCGGTTCGAGATCCAGCGGCACGCCACCGTGCTGACCGACGGCGGCACGATCATCCAGGAGACCCGGCACTTCCACGAGGAGGACGGCTCCACCACCTCCGGCCGGATCAAGGACAACGCCGAGGACTACCGCTACTTCCCCGAGCCGGACCTGGTGCCGATCGCGCCCGCCCGGGAGTGGGTCGAGGAGCTGCGCGCCGGGCTGCCCGAGCTGCCGCGGGTGCGCCGCGCCCGGCTGCAGGGCGACTGGGGCCTGTCCGACAAGGACATGCAGTCGGTGCTGAACGCCGGCGCGGTCGAGCCGATCCTGGAGACCATCGCCGCCGGCGCCCCGGCCGACCAGGCCCGCAAGTGGTGGATGGGCGAGCTGGCCCGCCGGGCCAACGAGACCGGCACCGAGCTGAGCGAGCAGCCGATCACCCCGGCGCAGGTCGCCCGGGTCACCGCGCTGGTCGCCGAGGGCAAGCTGAACGACAAGCTGGCCCGCCAGGTCATCGAGGCCGTGCTGGCCGGCGAGGGCGAGCCGGACGAGGTCGTCGAGAAGCGCGGCCTGGCCGTGGTCTCGGACGACTCCGCGCTCGGTGCCGCCGTCGACGAGGCCATCGCCGGCAACGAGGCGATCGCCGCCAAGATCCGCGACGGCAAGGTCGCGGCCGTGGGCGCGCTGGTCGGCGCGGTCATGAAGGCCACCCGGGGCCAGGCCGACGCGGCGCGCGTGAAGGACCTCATCCTGGAGCGCCTCGGCGTGGAAGGCCAGTAGGCACAGCCCGGAGCGCCTCGGCGTAAACGGCGATCAGTAGGAACTGTCCGCAGAACCGCGGTTTTGCCTATGGTTCTAAGGCATCTAAGGCCTTCTAAGGCACCTTAGGTCGACTCAGGGCCCGGATTCACCTCGTAAGTGGGGTGGATCCGGGCCTTTGCCGTACCCGGGGTACCGGGCCTAAGCCGAAGGCCGCCCGCAAGATCCGGCAGGCTGCCGATGTGGCACCCCCCACTGGGAGAGGAATCTTTACCTCAGAACGAGAGACAACCACGAGGGGAAACACCGTGATCGAGTACGAGCTCATCCAGCAGCACCAGCGGGAGCTGCGCCACCGCGCCGAGCAGGAACGGCTGGTCCTCCAGGCCAGGGCCCCGCGGACCGGGCGCGGACTGCGCCGCCTGGTCGGCACCCGCACCGAGCGGCGCGCCGCTCACCTCCGCGAGTGCTGACAGACCGGCACCCCTCGGGTGCCGAGGGGGAGAAGGAAGGGGAGGTGCCCACCGGCGCCTCCCCTTCCGGCCGTCCGGGGGACGGGATAACCGGTCGGCCTGCCGACTGGGCCTATGGCATGCTCGCATCCATGCAGCAGATATCGGTGAGTCCCGTCTTCGTCGGCCGTGGCACCGAGATCACCGCACTGGGGGAGGCGCTGCGCCGGGCCGGGGCCGGCAGCCCGCAGGCCGTGCTGATCGGCGGCGAGGCGGGGGTCGGCAAGACCCGGCTGCTGGAGGAGTTCCTGCAGCAGGCCTGCGACGGCGGCGGACAGGTCGTCACCACCGTCGGCGGCTGCCTGGAGGTCGGCGCCGAGGGCCTGCCGTACGCGCCGCTGTCCACCGCGCTGCGCCGGCTGCACCGCGCCCTGGGTGCCGAACTGGAGGCCGCCGCCGAGGGCAGCGAGGGCCATCTCGCCCGGCTGCTGCCCGACTTCGGCGAGGCCGACGGCGAGCCCAACGACGAGTACGGCCGAGCCCGGCTGTTCGAGCACACCGCGAGGCTGTTCGAGCGACTCGGCGTGGACCGTACCCTCGTCCTCGCCGTCGAGGACCTGCACTGGTCCGACCGCTCCACCCGCGAGCTGTTCGCCTACCTGGTCCGCACCCTGCACCGGGCCCGGGTCCTGCTGGTGGCCACCTACCGAACCGACGACCTGCACCGCCGCCACCCGCTGAGGCCCTTCCTCGCCGAGCTCGAACGGCTGCGCACCGTCCAGCGGCTGGAGCTGGAGCGCTTCCGCCGCGGCGAGGTCGCCGCCCAGCTGGCCGGCATCCTCGGCACCGGCGCGCCCGACAGCCAGCTGGTCGACCGGATCCACCGCCGCTCCGAGGGCAACCCGTTCTTCGTCGAGGAGCTCGCCACCGCCTTCCAGGACGGCTGCTTCTCCGGACTGACCGACTCGCTGCGCGACATCCTGCTGGTCCGGGTCGAGAGCCTGGACGAGGGGACCCAGCGGGCCGTGCGGATCGCCGCCGAGGGCGGCTCCTACGTCGAGCACGCGCTGCTCGCCGCCGTCCTGGACGACGAGGAGGAGCTGATCGAGTCGCTGCGGGCCGCCGTCGGCGCCAACATCCTGCGCCCGGACACCGACGGCGACGGCTACCGCTTCCGGCACGCGCTGGTCCGGGAGGCCGTCTCGGACGACCTGCTGCCCGGCGAGCGGCACCGGATCAACCGCCACTTCGCCACCGCCCTGGAGGCCCAGCCCCACCTGGTCGCCTGCGACGTCCGCCCGGCCCGGCTGGCCAACTACTGGTACCACGCGCACGATCCGGCGCGGGCCCTGCCGACCGCCCTGGACGCCGCCCGGGCCGCCCGGCGGCGCAACGCCTTCGCCGAGCAGCTGGGCATGCTGGAGCGCGCCCTGGAGCTGTGGGACCAGGTGTCCGAGGACGTCCTGGAGCACACCCTGCGCCCCTACGACTGGGCCGAGACGTACCCGCCCTGCGGCTGCGACCACGACACGCACGACGCCTCCTGCACGCGGCTGCAACTGATCGACGTCCTGGCCGAGGCGGTGGTCGCGGCCCGCCGCAGCGGCGACCGCGAGCGCGGGCTGAGCCTGTCCCGGCGCGCACTGAAGCTGGTCGACGAGCAGGAGAACCCGGCCCGCGCCGCCTGGTTCCGGATCAACCGGGCCCGGATGCTCGGCCACCTGCGCCGCTCCGGCGACGACGAGGAGATCGCGCACGCCCACCGGCTGGTCGAGAACCTCGCGCCGTCCGCCGTCCAGGCCGAGGTGTTCGCGCTCGGGGCCGGCGTCGCGATGCTCAAGCACCCCGGGCCGGAGCACATCGAACTCGCCGAGCGGGCCGTGGCGATCGCCCGGCAGGTCGGCGCGCACTCGGTCGAGCAGCACGCCCGGATGACCCTCTCCAGCCTGCACAACGACCTCGGCAACGACCCGGACGCGGCCGTCGCCGAACTGACCGCGGCGGTGGAGGCCACCCGCCGGCTCGGGGTGCCCGACGTCCTGCTGCGCGGGATCAACAACCTGGCCAGCATGCTGCGCGGGCTGGGCCGCTCCGAGGAGGCGGTGGCGCTCGCCCGCGAGGGGCTGGAGGCCGCCGACAGCACCGGGCTGCTGCGCAACACCGGCACCATCCTGATCGGCAACCTGGCCGAGGCGCTGATCGACCTCGGCCGCACCGAGGAGGCCGCCCGGGTGCTGGCCGACTCCGAGGCGACCCGCCCGCACGGCACCCACGCGGAGTTCCTGGACCGGATGCGCGGCGAACTCGCCCTGCTGAGCGGCGATCTGTCGGCCGCGACCGGACTGCTGGCGCAGGCCCGGGCGGCCAACCGGATCGGCCAGCTCCAGCACTCGGTGCCGATCAGCCGGCTGGCCGTGCGGATCGCCGCCCTGAGCGGACGCCCGATGGAGGCCCGCGCCGAGCTGCTCGCGGCGCTGGACCTGCCGATCGGGCAGGAGGCCGACCTCTACCCGCTGCTGGTGGAGGGCGCCGCGGTGGAGGCCGACTGCCGGGGCCTGCCGGAGGCCGAGGACGGCCGCGCCGAGGTGCTGGCCAGGATCGCCGCCGCGGCCGCCGGGCTGACCCCCAAGGCGCCGCTGCACCACGGCTGGGCCCGGCTGCTGGAGGCCGAACTGGCCCGGGCCGAGGGCGCCGACACCCCGGCGCACTGGTCGGCCGCCGTCGAGGCGCTGCGCCCGACCGCACTGGCGTACCCGCTGGCCTGGGCGCTGCTGCGCACCGCCGAGGCCGAGGTGCTGGCCGGGCGCCGCGAGGAGGCCGGCGAACTGCTGCGCGAGGCACGGAAGCTGGCCAAGGCCCGGGGTGACGCCCCGCTGCTCGCCGAGATCGCCGCGCTGGCCGACCGGGCCGGCCTGGCGCTCACCGCGCGCCGGGCCGCCCCCGCCAAGGCGCCGCTCGCCGGGGAGTCCCTCGGCCTCACCCCCCGTGAGCGGGACGTGCTCCGACTGCTCGCCCGGGGCCGTACCAACCGGCAGATCGCCGAGGAGCTGTACATCTCGCCGAAGACCGCGAGCGTGCACGTCTCCAACATCCTCGGCAAGCTGGAGGTGACCGGCCGGGGCGAGGCGGCCGCGCTGGCCCACCGGCTCCGGCTCTTCCCGGAGGACCTCGCCCCGGCCGGCCGCTGATCCGCCGACCCGCCGCCGGGACCGCGCCGAAGGGTGCGGCCGGCGGCGGGCGCCGCCGCGTGCTCCCGTGCGCGCCGCGTGAGCCCCCGCCCGCGCGCCGCCGCCAACCGGGCCGATCCGGCGGAATCGGGTGCAATTCCCCACCCCCGCACCATTACTCTAAGTTGAGTGTGCGTGTCATTGAGTGACCGAAGTGGTGTAGGGTCCCATCAGGGAACATCGGTGCGGTGCGGCGACCGGAAGGTCGCCCACCCCCTGGGCCACCGCCCTGACGGGGCGCCAGGTCACCGCGTACGGCCACCTGGTGCGCGGCCGGTGGACCGTGGCCGGGGCGCGAGGTCCCGGGCCGGAGGGGGAGAGGCCGAGTGAGCTCCACCGATGCGGTGCTGCCCGGAGCCGGACGGCCCGGCGTGCCGGAATCCGACGCGTCCACGACCGCCCCGGGCAGCCCGGGCGGCCCGGCCCGCAGGCTGCTGCACAGCCGCGGCCTGCCCGGCGCCGCGCTCGGCGCGCTCTGCCTGACCTACGCGCTGGGCGCGTCCCTGGGCTGGGGGTCTCCCCAACTATCGGTCTTCATGGGCGACTTCGGCCTGGCCGCGGCCGCCCTCGCGGCCGCGCTGTCCTGCCTCGCGTACGGCTGCGCGGTCGGCGGCCACGCCCGCCCCGCCTGGCTGCTGTTCGGCCTCTCCTCGCTGATGGTCTCCTTCGGCAACGGCACCTGGGGCTGGTACGAGCTGGTGGAGGGCACCCCGCTGCCCCAGGACTCGCTCGCCGAGTACGCCTTCCTGCTGTTCGCCCCGCTCGCCATCACCGGCGTCCTGGTGCTCGCCCAGCGCCCGCGCAGCGCGGCCGGCTGGCTCTGCCTGCTGCTCGACGGCTGGCTGGTGGCAGGCTCGCTGTTCACCCTCAGCTGGAGCCTGGCGCTCGGGCGCACCGCCGCCGGCGAGGTCGGCTCCCCGCTGCGCCTCGCCCTCAACCTGGCCTACCCCGTCCTGGACATCCTGCTGGTCAGCCTGGTCGTCGGGCTGCGCTTCGGCGGCCGCGACGGCAACCGGGCGGCGGTGCACACCGCGATGGTGGGCCTGGCCGTCACGGTGCTCTGCGACGCCCTGTTCACCTCGCCCGAGCTGCGGGTCAGCTACCACTCGGGCGAGCTGCTGGACGCCGGCTGGTTCGCCGGCAGCCTGCTGCTGGCCTGGGCGCCGTGGTCGCCGCGCTGGCGCCGCCCGCTGCGCGAGCACCCCTCGGTCGGCGGCCTGCCGCGCCGCCGGGTGGCCACCACCTTCAGCGCGCTCACCCCGTACGCGGCGGCCGCGGTCTGCACCGCCGGGATCCTCTACAACGCCCTCGGCGGACGGCCGTTGGACCGGGTGGTGGCCGCCGCCGCCTGCACCGTCGGCCTCGCGCTGATCCTGCGGCAGGGCGTGATGCTGCTCGACAACCTCTCGCTGGCGCAGGAACTCGCCCACAAGGAGGCGCACTTCCGCTCCCTGGTGCAGGGCTCCAGCGACGTCATCATGATCGCCGGAGCCAACGGCGTGCTCTCCTACGTCTCCCCGGCCGCGCTCGGCGTCTACGGCCGCGACCCGGAGGAGCTGGTCGGCGGTAACCTGCTCGACCTGGTCCACCCCGAGGACGTGGACCGGGTGCTGCTGGAGGTCCGCCGCTTCCTCGCCCGCGGCCGGCGCGCGGCCCACCGCAACCCGGGCGCCGCCGAGCCCTCCGCCCGGGTGGAGTGCCGGATCAGCTCCGGCGGCGGCGAGTGGCTGCACGTCGAGTCCACCGTCAACCGGTACCGCGACGGCCTGATCCTCAACAGCCGGGACGTCACCGAACGCGTGATACTCCAGGCCCAGTTGCAGCACAACGCCTTCCACGACCCGCTGACCGACCTGCCCAACCGGGCGCTGTTCTCCCAGCGGGTGCGGGCCGCGCTCGGCGCCCGCGGCCAGCAGGGCGAGAGCGGCACCGGGGTCGCGGTGCTCTTCCTCGACCTGGACGGCTTCAAGGCCGTCAACGACAGCGCCGGCCACCAGGTCGGCGACGAGCTGCTGGTGCAGGCCGCCCGCCGGCTCCAGGGCGCGGTGCGCTGCGGGGACACCGTCGCCCGCTTCGGCGGCGACGAGTTCGCCGCCCTGGTCTGCGGACCGCTCGGCCGGCTGCAGGTCCAGGAGCTCGCCGAGCGGCTGCGGGTCGCGCTCTCCGAGCCGTACTGGATCGGCGGCGCCGAACTCAGCGTCGCGGCCAGCATCGGCATCGCCTTCGGCACCCCCGAGCGCGGCCCGGCCGCCGACCCGAGGGCCGCCACCGACGAACTGATGCGCAACGCCGACCTCGCGATGTACCGGGCCAAGTCCGAGGGCAAGGGCCGGGTGGTGCTCTACACCCCGGCCATGCGCGCCGACCTGGAGCGCCGCACCGAGCTGGAGGAGCGGCTGCGGGTGGCCGTCCGCGAGGGCGGCTTCACCCTGCTCCACCAGCCGGTGGTGGACCTCGTCAACGGCGCCGTGGCCTCCGTCGAGGCACAGGCCCGCTGGCGCTCCGCGCAGGGCCTGCTGCTCACCCCCGCCGAGTTCCTGCGCTCGGCCGAGTTCGGCGACGCGGCCACCCGGTTCTCCCGCTGGCTGATCCACGAGGCGGTGGCGGCGGCGGTGCTGCGGCGCGCGGCGGCGGGCCGGATCCGCCCGGCGCAGGCGCCCGTCCCGGTCTGCGTCCGGCTCTCCGCCGAGCGGCTCTGCTCGCCCGGCATGTACGAGGCGGTGGTGGCCGCGCTGCGGGACACCGGCCTGCCCGCCACCCAGCTGGTGATCGAGGTGGCCCGGATGGGGCCGGACGCCCTGGCGGACGAGCTCGGCCGCCGGCTGGCGGCCCTGCGCAGGCTCGGCGTCTCCACCGCGCTGGCCGGGTTCGGTGCGGGCAGCGGCTCGCTCGGCGCCCTGGCCAGGCTGCCGTTCGACGGGCTCAAGCTGGACCGCACGCTCGTCCAGGACCTGGGGGAGTCCGCCCTCAGCCGGACCCTCGCCGGGCACGCCCTGCGGCTCGGCCGCGACCTCGGGCTGGTGACCGCCGCCGAGGGGGTGGACCTGCCGCGGCAGGTCTCCGCCCTCCAGGAGCTGGGCTGCCGCCAGGGCCAGGGTTCGGCCTTCGCCCCGCCGCTCGACGAGACCAGGCTGCGCCGCGCCCTGGCCCGCCGGGTCTACCCGCTGCCGAGACCGCCCGGCCCGCTCGCGCCCCGTCGTCCGCACCTCGCCGCCGACACCCGGACGAGTGGCCGGGGGGAGGGCGGGCCGACCCGTGTCGCACATCACCACGGGGCCTCCGACCTGCCCGAACACCGCGCCGTGGCAGGTCCGGGACATGGTCCGCATGGCGAGACTGTCGTCCCACCTGCTTGACAGTCGCCCCCGCACGGGAGGAAGGTCGTTGCCATGCGCACCCGAATTCTCGTACTTGGCGGGCGCGTCGGCTGAGCGGGCCTGAACGTCCCGCTTGTGACAGACCGACGCGCCACCCCTCGCATGCCCTTGGCACGAGGGGTTTTTTGTTGCACTGACGCTGTTCCACCACCGCAAGACCCCTGGCCCCAGCCGCCCTCACCACCCCGATCTCGTGGGAAAAGGGGGACGATTGGGGCAGAGCCGGCGATCGGCCCGAACCGGATAGAACCCTCGCTACCCCGGGCCGGCAGAACCCGAGAAGAGACAGGCAGATGACTGAGCACGCCGCATCCCCCCGCCGCGGGGACACCCCGGCCGCCCACGCTCCCGCTCCCCAGCACGTCGTCGAGACCATGACCGGCGCCCAGTCGCTCATCCGCTCGCTGGAGGCCGTGGGCGCGGACACCGTCTTCGGCATCCCGGGCGGGGCCATCCTTCCCGCGTACGACCCGCTGATGGACTCGACCAAGGTGCGCCACATCCTGGTCCGCCACGAGCAGGGCGCCGGCCACGCCGCCACCGGCTTCGCCCAGGCGACCGGCCGGGTCGGTGTCTGCATGGCCACCTCCGGCCCCGGCGCGACCAACCTGGTGACCCCGATCGCCGACGCCTACATGGACTCCGTCCCGATGGTGGCCATCACCGGCCAGGTCTCCTCCAAGGCGATCGGCACCGACGCCTTCCAGGAGGCGGACATCTGCGGCATCACGATGCCGATCACCAAGCACAACTTCCTGGTGACCGACCCGGCCGAGATCCCCCGGGTGATCGCCGAGGCCTTCCACATCGCCGCCACCGGCCGCCCCGGCCCGGTCCTGGTCGACATCGCCAAGGACGCGCTGCAGGCCACCACCACCTTCCGGTGGCCGGTCGAGACCTCGCTGCCCGGCTACCGCCCGGTCACCAAGCCGCACGCCAAGCAGATCCGCGAGGCAGCGAAGATGCTGGTGGGCGCCAAGCGCCCGGTGCTGTACGTCGGCGGCGGCGTGCTCAAGGCGAACGCCACGGCCGAGCTGCGGATCCTGGCCGAGCTGACCGGCGCCCCGGTGGTCACCACGCTGATGGCGCTCGGCGCCTTCCCCGACAGCCACCCGCAGCACCTGGGCATGCCCGGCATGCACGGCACCGTCCCGGCCGTCACCGCGCTGCAGAAGTCGGACCTGCTGTTCACCCTCGGCGCCCGCTTCGACGACCGCGTCACCGGCAAGCTGGACAGCTTCGCCCCGTACGCCAAGATCGTCCACGCCGACATCGACCCGGCCGAGATCGGCAAGAACCGCCCGGCCGACGTGCCGATCGTCGGTGACGCCCGCGAGGTGCTGGCCGACCTGATCGTCGCCGTCCAGGCCGAGTTCGACGCCGGCCACAAGGGCGACTACACGGACTGGTGGGTCAAGCTCAACGAGTGGAAGAAGACCTACCCGCTGGGCTACGAGCCGGCCCCCGCCGGGCAGCTCTCCCCGCAGCAGGTCATCGAGCGGATCGGCCAGCTGGTCGGCCCGGAGGCGATCTACGCCGCGGGCGTCGGCCAGCACCAGATGTGGAGCTCGCAGTTCATCCAGTTCGAGAAGCCGGCCACCTGGCTGAACTCGGGCGGCGCGGGCACCATGGGCTACGCCGTGCCGGCCGCGATGGGGGCCAAGGCGGGCCGCCCGGAGACGGCGGTCTGGGCGATCGACGGCGACGGCTGCTTCCAGATGACCAACCAGGAACTGGTCACCTGCGCGCTCAACGACATCCCGATCAAGGTCGCCGTCATCAACAACGGTTCGCTGGGCATGGTCCGCCAGTGGCAGACCCTGTTCTACAACCAGCGCTACTCCAACACCGTGCTGCACGCCGGCCCGGGCCACGACGGCATCGAGCCGCCGGCCCAGGGCACCCGGATCCCCGACTTCGTGCTGCTCTCCGAGGCGATGGGCTGCGTCGGCCTGCGCTGCGAGCGCCCGGAGGACCTGGACGCGGTGATCAAGCAGGCGATGGAGATCAACGACCGCCCGGTGGTCATCGACTTCATCGTCCACCAGGACGCCATGGTCTGGCCGATGGTCGCGGCCGGTACCAGTAACGACGAGATCCAGTTCGCCAAGGGCGTCCGGCCCGACTTCGGCGACGACCTCGACTGAAGCCCCCCCTCCAGAACGACCAAGGGAACAGAGACCCCATGTCCAAGCACACCCTCTCCGTCCTGGTCGAGAACAAGCCCGGCGTGCTCGCCCGCATCGCCGCGCTGTTCTCCCGACGGGGCTTCAACATCGACTCCCTCGCGGTCGGCCCGACCGAGCACCCGGACATCTCCCGGATGACCATCGTGGTCAACGTCGAGGACCTCCCGCTGGAGCAGGTCACCAAGCAGCTCAACAAGCTCGTGAACGTGATAAAGATCGTCGAACTCGACCAGTCCGCTGCGATCCAGCGGGAACTGGTCCTGGTGAAGGTCCGGGCGGACAACGAGACCCGGTCCCAGATCGTCGAGATCGTCCAGCTGTTCCGTGCCAAGACCGTCGACGTGTCCCCCGACGCGGTGACCATCGAGGCCACCGGCAGCTCGGACAAGCTGGAGGCCATGCTCCGGATGCTGGAGCCGTACGGCATCAAGGAGCTGGTCCAGTCCGGTCTGGTCGCCATCGGGCGAGGCGCCCGTTCGATCACCGACCGTTCGCTGCGTGCTCTCGACCGCAGCGCGTAGGCGGTGGCGGCGCCGTACGCGGCGCGCCCGTCTCACACCCTGAAGCAACGCCCCACACCCTGCCGGGTGCGCATTACGGTAGGAACCGCAGTACCCGGCAACACCACCACGCAAGGAGATGTGCCCCCGTGGCCGAGCTGTTCTACGAAGACGACGCCGACCTGTCCATCATCCAGGGCCGCAAGGTCGCGGTCATCGGCTACGGCAGCCAGGGCCACGCCCACGCGCTGTCCCTGCGCGACTCGGGCGCGGACGTCCGGGTCGGCCTGAAGGCGGACTCGAAGTCCCGTGCCAAGGCGGAGGAGGCCGGCCTGCGCGTCGTCACCCCGGCCGAGGCCGCGGCCGAGGCCGACGTCATCATGATCCTGGTGCCGGACCCGATCCAGGGCGACGTCTACGAGGAGTCCATCGCGCCGAACCTGAAGGCGGGCGACGCCCTGTTCTTCGGCCACGGCCTGAACATCCGCTTCGGCTTCATCAAGCCGCCGACCGACGTCGACGTCTGCATGGTCGCCCCGAAGGGCCCGGGCCACCTCGTCCGCCGCCAGTACGAGGAGGGCCGCGGCGTCCCCGCGATCGTCGCCGTCGAGCAGGACGCCTCCGGCAAGGCCCTGGAGCTGGCGCTGTCCTACGCCAAGGGCATCGGCGCCACCAAGGCCGGCGTCATCAAGACCACCTTCACCGAGGAGACCGAGACCGACCTGTTCGGTGAGCAGGCCGTCCTCTGCGGTGGCACCGCCGCCCTGGTGAAGGCCGGGTTCGAGACCCTGGTCGAGGCCGGCTACCAGCCGGAGATCGCCTACTTCGAGTGCCTGCACGAGCTGAAGCTCATCGTCGACCTGATGTACGAGGGCGGCCTGGAGAAGATGCGCTGGTCGGTCTCCGAGACCGCCGAGTGGGGCGACTACGTCACCGGCCCCCGCATCATCACCGACGCCACCAAGGCCGAGATGAGGAAGGTCCTCGCCGAGATCCAGGACGGCACCTTCGCCAACACCTGGATCGCCGAGTACAAGGCGGGCCTGCCCAAGTACAACGAGTACAAGAAGGCCGACGAGGACCACCTGCTGGAGACCACCGGCAAGAAGCTGCGCAAGCTGATGAGCTGGGTCAAGGAAGAGGCCTGAGCCTCTCCGGGACCTCGCCCCAGGGCGTAACTCCCTTGTACAACTAGGCTGCTCCCGTCCGGGTGATTTCGCCGGACGGGAGCAGCCTGGCACCCAGCCCGTCGATACACTTCCGAGTGCGCGTCAGGCCCACAGCGTCGTGCGTCTACCTACGCGGCATGCCACCTTCCCCCCGCTTTCCACGCCACCTACGTGCCGGGGAGAACCGGACAGTTAAGGACAACACTGTCGTGAGCAAATCCGTCGTTCTGATCGCCGAAGAGCTGTCGCCCGCCACCGTCGACGCCCTCGGGCCCGACTTCGAGATCCGCCACTGCAACGGTGCGGACCGCACCGAGCTGCTGACCGCGATCGCCGATGTGGACGCCATCCTGATCCGCTCCGCCACCAAGGTGGACGCGGAGGCGCTGGCCGCCGCCCGCAAGCTCAAGGTGGTCGCCCGGGCCGGTGTCGGCCTGGACAACGTGGACGTCTCCGCCGCCACCAAGGCCGGCGTGATGGTCGTCAACGCGCCGACCTCCAACATCGTCACCGCCGCCGAGCTGGCCTGCGGCCTGCTGATCTCGGTGGCCCGCAACATCGCGCCGGCCAACGCCGCCCTCAAGCAGGGCGAGTGGAAGCGCAACAAGTACACCGGCGTCGAGCTGAGCGAGAAGGTCCTCGGCGTCGTCGGCCTCGGCCGGATCGGCGTGCTGGTCGCCCAGCGGATGTCCGCGTTCGGCATGAAGATCGTCGCGTACGACCCCTACATCCAGGCCGCCCGGGCCGCCCAGATGGGCGTCAAGCTGGTCTCGCTGGAGGAGCTGCTGGAGGTCTCGGACTTCATCACCGTCCACCTCCCGAAGACCCCGGAGACCATCGGCCTGATCGGCGACGAGGCGCTGCACAAGGTCAAGCCGACCGTCCGCATCGTCAACGCCGCGCGCGGCGGCATCGTGGACGAGGCGGCACTCGCCAGCGCCCTGCGCGACGGCCGGGTGGCCGGCGCGGGCCTGGACGTGTACGCCAAGGAGCCGTGCACCGACTCCCCGCTCTTCGCCTTCGACAACGTGGTCGCCACCCCGCACCTGGGCGCCTCCACCGACGAGGCGCAGGAGAAGGCCGGTATCGCGGTCGCCAGGTCGGTCCGCCTGGCGCTGGCCGGCGAGCTGGTACCGGACGCGGTCAACGTCCAGGGCGGCGTGATCGCCGAGGACGTGCGCCCCGGTCTGCCGCTGGCCGAGAAGCTCGGCCGGATCTTCACCGCGCTGGCCGGCGAGGTGGCCGTCCGGCTCGACGTCGAGGTCCGCGGCGAGATCACCCAGCACGACGTCAAGGTGCTCGAACTGTCGGCCCTCAAGGGCGTGTTCGAGGATGTGGTGGCCGAGACGGTGTCCTACGTCAACGCCCCGCTGTTCGCCCAGGAGCGCGGTGTCGAGGTGCGTCTGACCACCTCCAGCGAGAGCCTTGAGCACCGCAACGTGATCACCGTGCGCGGCACCCTGGCCGACGGCAGCGAGATCGCCATCTCCGGCACGCTGGCCGGCCCGAAGCAGACCCAGAAGATCGTCGGCGTGGACGCCTTCGACGTCGACGTGGCGCTGACGAACCACATGGCGTTCTTCAAGTACGAGGACCGCCCGGGCGTGGTCGGCGTGCTCGGCCGCCACCTCGGCGACGCCGGCATCAACATCGCCGGCATGCAGGTGGCCCGGGACGGCAGCGGTGCGCTCGCCTCCCTCACCGTGGACACCCAGATCCCGCAGGACGTGCTGAACGCGATCGCCGCCGAGATCGGCGCCCGCTTCGCCCGCTCGGTCGACCTGGGCGCCTGAGCCCCGCAGGGCGCCTCCGACGCGCCCGGGGCCCGGTCCGACGACCCGGCCCGGCCCACCCGACAGGGCCCGGACCACCGACTCCCGGTGGTCCGGGCCCTGCCGTGTTCGAGGCCTGTTCGGCACTCCGGGTGACACCCGTCTCAGATACTAGGAAATCCAAGTATTCGTGCAGACAGGGCAATCCAGGAGTCGTACCGTGGAAGGGCCATACGGTGTGCCGCCCCTGTAGCCAGGGTGTGCGGCCCGTGTGCGTCCGTACGCGTCGAGGGCAGGCGATCCCCGCCCCGTGTACCCCTCCCCACCCTCTTCGCGCCTGCGCGCTGCCCCAAGGAGCCCGGTATGCCCCCCACCGCAGACCGTCACGCCACTCCCGCCCCCGCTGCCACCCCCGCCCGCGGCCCGCGCCGCCGCCGTGCGGCCGAGCGGAGCCCCTTCGCGGCCGCCGCCCTGCAGCGCGCGCTGGACCGCCGTGACAACGGCGGCGTCACCGGCCACCACTGATGGTCGCCCCCGTCCTCCTGAGGGTCCGCTACCGGGCGGTGGCGTTCATCCTCCGAATGAGCCGTCCGGCCTGACGCCTGGTCACTCCGGAGAGTGCAAGTAGCCCCCGTTCGAGGGAAGTTGCTCGCGCTGTCCGGCGCGATCATCCTAATTTGGGGCCCCCGGAAGGGTGATCGACGGCCGCACGGGCGGGCGTCAGCGGCACGGCGTGCGGATCAGTCCCCCTTACCGGGGGAGAGGGCCCAGTGCGTCAGCCACCCGTCCGTCGTCCGATCGCCCGGATCGGCCTCACCCTGGCTCTGCTGGCCGGACCGGTCGCGCTAGCCGCCGCCCCCGCGGCCGGCAGTCCACCGACGTCGGCGCCCGGCCGCGAGGCCTCCGTCCTGCTGGAGCTCGGCACCGAGGCGGCCGGCCCCGCCTGGCGGCGGGCCGCCGCCGAGGCCCGGCGGGCCCAGCGCTCCCCGGAGGCCGTCCGCCGCGAGGCCGCCCGGGCCGGCGCCGACCAGCGGGCCCTCGGGTCCGGCGCGCTCGACCGGCTGGCCGAGGCCGTGCACGGCGCCGCGCCCACCGCCCGGGAGCTCTACCGGACCCGCACCCTGCTCACCGGCCTCGCCGTCACCGTGCCCGCCGACCGGCTGCCCGCCCTGCGCGCGCTGCCCGGTGTCCGGGCCGTCCACCCGATCGTCCGCAAGCAGCGGGACAACGCCTACTCCGTCCCGCTCACCGGCGCCCCGCAGGTCTGGGCCGGAACGTCCGGCGACGGCGGCGGCGGCACCACCGGGCAGGGCGTGCGGATCGGCATCATCGACAGCGGCATCGACTACACCCACGCGGACTTCGGCGGCCCCGGCACCGAGGAGGCGTTCAGGGCGGTGGACGGGGCCAAGCCCGCGCCCGCCGGCCTCTTCCCGAACGCCAAGGTCGTCGGCGGCCGCGATCTGGTCGGCGACGACTACAACCCGGACCCGTCCGCCCCGCACCACCAGCCCGTGCCGCACCCCGACGACAACCCGATCGACTGCGCGGTCAACGGCCACGGCACCCACGTGGCCGGCAGCGCGGCCGGCCTCGGGGTCACGGCCGACGGCCGTCCCTACACCGGCCCCTACCGGCCGGGCCTCGACCCGGCCGGCTTCCTGATCGGCCCCGGCGCCGCGCCCGGCGCCCAGCTGTACGGGATCCGGGTGTTCGGCTGCGAGGGCGCCACCGACCAGCTCGCCCAGGCCCTCGACGTGGCCGCCGACCCCGACGGCGACGGCGACCTCGGCGACCGCCTCGACATCGTCAACCTCTCGCTCGGCAGCCGCTTCGGCGCCACCGACGACGCCGACGCGATCGCCGTCGACCACCTCTCCGAACTCGGCACCGTGGTGGTCGCCGCGGCCGGCAACGAGGGCGACGTGTACGGCATCGGCGGCAGCCCCGGCACCGCCGCCCGGGCGATCGCCGTCGCCGCCTCCGTCGACCCGCACAGCGACGCCGACGGCATCCGGGTGCTCGCCCCCGAGCCGCTCGCCGCCGTCGTCCCCGCCCACTGGAGCGCCCGCTACCAGGGCTGGGCCACCGGCGACGTGGTCGGCGAACTCGCCCTGCCGGTCGACCAGGCGGACGGCTGCACGGCCTTCACCGAGGCCGACCGGGCCCGGCTGACCGGGAGGATCGCCGTCCTGGCCTGGCGCACCCGGGAGTCCGAGCGGGCCTGCGGCTCCGGCCCGCGCGCCGACCACGTCGCCGACACGGGGGCGATCGGCGCCCTGCTCGCCGCCGACGACGACCACCTCGCCGAGATCTCCGGCAACGACCGCGTCCCGCTCGCCCTGCTCGCCCGCGAGGACGGCGAGCGGCTGCGGCGGGGCGCGGCGGCCGGCCCGGTACAGGTCCGGCTCGCCGCCCCCGGCAACCCGCTGCACGGCGTGGTGTCCCAGGACCAGCCCGCCCGGGCCGACACCCTCACCGACTTCACCTCGCGCGGCATCGGCGTGCCCGGCGTGGTCAAGCCGGACCTCGCCGCCCCCGGCGAGACCATCTGGTCCGCCAAGGCCGGCAGCGGCAGCGCCGGCCAGCGCGAGGACGGCACCTCGATGGCCACCCCGCACGTGGTCGGCCTCGCCGCACTCGTCCGCGCCGCCCACCGCGACTGGACGGTCGAGCAGGTCAAGGCGGCGCTGATGAACACCGCGGGGGACACCTGGCTCGGCGACGGGCACGGCGGCCCGGTCTACGGGCCGGAGCGCACCGGTGCCGGCCGGGCCCAGGCGGACCGCGCCGTGCGCACCCCCGCCGTCGCGTACGCGGCCGGGGCGGGTGCGGTCGAGGGCGCGGTCGGGGTCTCCTTCGGCCCGGTCGAGGTGGGCGGGCCGTTCACCGCGACCCGGGAGGTCGAGGTGCGGAACCTGTCCGGCACCGACCTGAGCTACCGCACCGGCTACCAGGCGGCCACCGAACTCCCCGGCGCCGGCTTCCGGGTGACGCCCGACCGGGTCGAGGTGCCGGCCGGCGGCGCCGTGCGGGTGCAGGTCACCCTGGCCGTGCCCGGGCAGCTCGGCCGCGCCCCCGACCCGACCATCGACACCCGGCAGGGGGGCCGGGCCCGCAGCTACCGCGGCGAGCTCTCCGGACGGCTGCTGCTCACCCCAGCCGAGGACAGCGCGCTGCCCGAGCTGAAGGTCCCGGTGTTCGCCGCCCCGCGCCCGGCCTCCGACCTGAGCGCGGGCGTCCGGGCCCGGACCCCGCAGGCGGGCGCGCTGGTCGTACTCGACGGCTCCGCCGCGCCCGGGGACGATCCGGGCCTGGTCAGCGCCTTCGCGCTCGGCGGGGAGGGCGCCCGCTGGGACGACTGCCCGCCCAACAGCGGCGCCGCGGCCGGCCCGGGCGCGGGCATCCTGCCGGAGGACGCCACCGAGCCGCAGGCCCCGCAGGACGTCTGCGTGGAACGCCCCGGCGACCGGGCCGCCAATCTGCGGGCCGCCGGTGCGGCCTCCGACGCACCCGCCGTCGCCGAGGGCGAGGGCGTGCTCTACCTCGCCGCCCAGGTGTGGGCGCCCGCCGCCACCCCGGTCGGCCTGTTCGCCGTCCGGGCCTCGCTGGACACCGACGGGGACGGCGTCACCGACGTCTTCGTCAAGGCGGACCGCCAGCGCGGCAGCGATGTCCTGGTGGCGCGGACGGTGGACGCCCGGACCGGCGCCGAGCTGGACGTCCAGCCGCTCAACGCGCGCTGGGGCGACACCGACACCGCCCTGCTGGACAGCGAGGTGCTGGTCCTGCCGGTGCGGCTGAGCGCCCTGCCGGGGGTGACGGCCGGCCACAGCACCGTCCGCTACGGCCTCTGGACGGGCATCGCGACCGCCGGCAAGCCGGACCCCGCCGAGGCGTTCTCCGCCATCGGCCTGCGCGGCACCCGGCCCACCCTCGCCATCGACGTCCTGCACCCGGCACTGGACGTCCGGGCGACCCCCGGGGGCCCCGCCGCCATCGCGGCCCCCGCCCAGCCGGGCACCGCGCTGGACGTCCGCAGGGCCGCCGGCGACACCGCCCGGCTGCTGCTCCTGCACCACCTGAACCCGGGCGACCGGCGCGCCCAGATCGTCACGCTGCCCTGACGGGACCGCCGAGGGGCCGCCGGCCGGAGCAGCACTCCGGTCGGCGGCCCTGCGTCTTGGCCCTGCGTATCCCGGTGTCTCGATGCCTCAGTGCCCCCGGGCCGCCGCGCGGCGGGCCGAGCGGGGCCGCCGGGTCGGGCGGTGGCGCAGGCGGCCGAAGACGACCACGAGGACGGTGGTGGCGGCGGCCGCCAGGGCGAGGGTCAGGCCCTCGGTGAGACCGGGCGGGCGGAACGAGCAGCTGACCCGGTCCACGTCGGCGCCGAGCGGGACGCCGATCATGCCCAGCACCGACTGCGGCACCACCGCCGGGCCGCCGCCGGCCGAACAGGTCCAGCCCGCGGTGGCGGGGGCCGAGATCAGCGCCGTGCCCGTGCTTCCCGGCGGCAGGTCGGCGGTGAGGGAGTGCCCGCCGGCCGTGACCCGGGTGGCCCCGGTCGCGGCGAGCCGGGCGAGCTCCGCGGCCAGGGCGCCCGGCCGCAGGCAGCCGATCGGCCGGGCCGGCACCTGGGTGGCGGCGTCCGCCCGCAGGACCACCCGGACCTGGCCGTCGGCCGGCACCGGTCCCAGCAGGTGGATCGGGACCGCCGTGGTGGGCTGCACGCCGTCGCTGCGGTAGCCGGTGCCCTCGCCGGGGACGCCCACGGTGCCGTTGAACCAGACCCCGTGGAAGTAGGCGGTGCCGCCCGGGCTGCAGGCCGCCGTGAACACGGTGCCCGCCGCCCCCGCCGGGGTGGCCGGGACGGACCAGCCGCTGCTGCCGTGCAGCGTCGGCAGCGGGTCGCCGCCCGGCGCGGGCTCGGGGACGTCGTAGACCCTGCCGCCGAGCAGTGACTCCTGCCGCGCCCAGACCGAGGAGGTGTCCGTGGTGGCACCGGGCGCCAGCACGGTCACCAGCGGCGGGTTGCCGGCGGTCCGGCCGGGCGTGAAGCCGTCCGGCGGCGGCCCGTCGTCCAGATACGTCCGGACGGCGAACAGCGCCCGCCCGACCGGGTCGGTGACGCTCTCGGTCTGCCGCCCGCCGGCCGTCCAGCCCGCGCCGAGGTCGTGCAGCAGCAGCGCGGTGACGGTGGGCAGGTAGCCGCTGGAGTATCCGCCGCCCTGGCCGCCGAGCAGCATCGGGTCGTTCGGGGTGAAGGCGTGCGGGCCCGGGTCGGCCCGGTCCTGCGGCCAGTCGGCGGCCTGCCGCAGCGTGGCGTGGGCGGCCCGGACGGCCGGCCCGGAGGCGGTGCCGGGGGAGGGGGCGCCCATCGCCGCGTACGCCGACCAGACCGCGCCGCCGAACACCGCGCAGCCCAGCACCAGGGTGGCGGCGGCCCCCGCCCGCCGGTCGGTGTGCCGGTGGTCCAGCGTCCACAGCGCGGCGAGCAGCACGGCGCCGCCGACCGCCAGCAGTACCCAGGTTGAGGCGTGGACGGCCGGCCGGCCCGCGGCGAGGCCCGCCACCAGCAGCACCACGCCCGCGCCGCCGGCCAGCGTGAGCGGGTCGGGCCGGTGCGCCAGCGAGACCCAGCCGGCCAGCACCAGCAGGCCGCTGAGGGCGAACGCCACCCGGTAGGGGCCGCCGGCCGGGATCGCCAGGCCGTGCCAGACCAGCACGGTCGGGGTCCAGACGAAGCTCAACACCACCAGGACCAGCAGCCCGCCCCAGGCGAGCCGCTCGCGCACCCGCACCCGCCGGTTGAACGGCAGCCCGGCCACCAGCAGCAGGCCGAGCAGGCCCACCGAGACGTCCGGCAGGAGCCGGCCGGTGTGGGTGCCGGGCAGCAGCTGCGCCAGGTGCTCGCCGAGCCCGGACGGGCCGAACGGGTACAGCGGGGACTCCGGCTGGGCGCCCTGCGCGGCCCGGATGCCGACGAACAGCACCGGCCCGGCGAGTCCGACCCCGACGGCGGCCATGGTCACCGCCCGTCCGGTCACCCGGACCAGCTGTCGGAACGGCCGCCGCGCGGCCGCCAGCCGCACGGCCAGCACCAGGCCGGCCGTGATGGTGGCCATCGCGGCGGTGTACAGGTTGCCGGCCCAAGCGAGGGTCACGCACAGCGCGCCGGCCACCCAGCGGCGCTCGTGCAGGCACCAGTCGGCGGCCAGGCAGAGCAGTGGCAGTGAGACCAGCCCCCAGAGCCACATCGGCGCGGCGCCGCCGTTGTCCGGCACCCAGGCGCAGAGCCCGTAGCCGACCGCCGTCACCGCCCGCAGCCAGTGCGGCCCGGCGTGCAGCCGGCCCAGTGCGTGCGCCATCAGGCCGGTGCCGAGCCCGATGCTGAACAGCGCGACCAGGAAGACCGCGAGCTGCCCCTGGGAACGCGGCAGCAGCAGCGTCAACCAGGAGAACGGGTTCATCAGGAAGGCGAAGAAGTCCGCCAGGAACGGCGCCCCGTAGCCGCTGTTCCAGTTGAACAGCAGATCCCCGGTCGAACTCCCGTGCGCGAGGTCCCACAGCTGGGCGTGGAACGGCACCGCGGTCTGCGCCGCCCCGGGCGGCCAGGCCCCGCGCAGCCCGGCGGCAAGGGTGTACCCGGCCATGGCCAGTCCAGCGGCGACCGCGCAGACCCGTGCCTCCCGCCAGCGCGCCTCCATGGTGATCTGCCCCCTTCTGCGAGGAATGCCGGACCGGATGCCCGTGAGCATAAGCGCGCCCCCGGCGCGGGCGGCGGCGTACGCGCTCCCTCGTGGGAGGGACGTGCGGAAGAACCCCGCCGAGTAGCCTGAGAACGCCGTCAGGATGCCCGCATGGGAGGAATCATGACCATCGAGCCGTACCCGGCCTGGATCCGTCCCCCGGCCGAGGGGTACACCGCCGAGGACCTCGACCGGCTGCCGGATCTCCCGCCGCACACCGAGCTGCTCGACGGGAGCCTGATCTTCGTGAGTCCGCAGACGCGATTCCACATGCGCACCCTCCGCCGGCTGGAACAGGCATTGGATGCCGCGGTTCCGGAGGGGTGGGAGGTCTGGCGGGAGATGACGGTCAGGCTGAACCTGCGGAACCGCCCCGAGCCCGACCTGCTCGTGGTCGACGAACGCGCCGGCGTCGACTTCACGCGGACGTCCTGCGAGGCCGAGGACGTGCTGCTCGCCGTCGAGGTCGTCTCCGAGGAGTCCCGGGAGCGCGACCGCCAGGTCAAGCCGCGCAAGTACGCCGCGGCCGGCATCCGCCACTTCTGGCGCGTCGAGAGCGACGACGAGGGGCGTCCGGTCGTCCACACCTACGAGCTCGACCCGGCCACCATGTCCTACGGCCTGACCGGGATCCACCACAAGCAGCTGAAGGTCGACCGCCCGTTCGAGGTCGAGGTCGATCTGGACTGATCACCCGTCCGGATAGTGGACGTCAGGTGTCAGCCCCTGGGACGCCGGAGTAGGGTCCGACCATGTCTCGCACCATTCGTCTCGCAGTTGTCCCCGGCGACGGCATCGGCCAGGAAGTGGTGGCCGAAGGCCTCAAGGTCCTGGGCGCCGCGCTGCCCGCCGACGTGAAGCTGGAGACCACCGAGTACGACCTCGGCGCCCGGCGCTACCACCGGACCGGTGAGACGCTGCCGGACAGCGTGCTCGAGGAGCTGAAGACCCACGACGCGATCCTGCTCGGCGCCATCGGCGACCCGAGCGTGCCGTCGGGCGTCCTGGAGCGCGGGCTGCTGCTGAAGCTGCGCTTCGCCTTCGACCACCACATCAACCTGCGCCCGGGCCGCCTCTTCCCCGGCGTGAAGTCCCCGCTGGCGGGTGACCCGCAGATCGACTTCGTGGTCGTCCGCGAGGGCACCGAGGGCCCGTACGTCGGCAACGGCGGCTCGCTGCGCACCGGCACCGAGCACGAGGTGGCCACCGAGGTCAGCCTCAACACCGCGTACGGCATCGAGCGGGTCGTCCGGGACGCCTACGGCCGCGCCCAGGCCCGCCCGCGCAAGAAGCTCACCCTCGTCCACAAGAACAACGTGCTGGTGCACGCCGGCCACCTGTGGACCCGGATCTTCGAGCAGGTCGGCCGGGAGTTCCCCGAGGTCACCACCGACTACCTGCACGTCGACGCGGCGACGATCTTCTTCGTCACCCAGCCCGAGCGGTTCGACGTGATCGTCACGGACAACCTGTTCGGCGACATCCTGACCGACCTGGCCGCCGCCGTCACCGGCGGGATCGGCCTGGCCGCCAGCGGCAACATCAACCCGAGCGGCGCCTTCCCGTCGATGTTCGAGCCCGTGCACGGCTCGGCGCCCGACATCGCGGGCCAGGGCAAGGCCGACCCGACCGCCACCGTGCTGTCGGTCGCCATGCTGCTGGAGCACCTCGGCTACGCCGCCGAGGCCGCCGTGGTCGAGGCCGCGGTCGCCGCGGACCTGGCCGAGCGCACCGGCACCCGTACGACGTCCCAGGTCGGCGACGCGCTCGCCGCCCGGGTATCCGGCTGACGGCCGGGAACAGCTGTTCCGGCCGTCAGGGCCGGACCGCATAACCGCAGCTTGCAGCTCCCCAAGGAGCCGGCAACTGTTCGGCACGGCCCTCTGGATGCGAGTATCGACAGTGGGCCGTGCCGTCGTGCGTTCGTTCGCCGAAACGAATCTCCGACGGAGGCGGCCCGGACCAACCCCACGGTGAAGGACACACAGCCATGAGCACGCCCACCCAGGCGCCCATCCCGTTCGACCTCAAGCCCTCCGCCCACCCGCTGTCCGACGCGGAGCGCGAGGCCCGGCTGGCCAACCCCGGCTTCGGGCGGATCTTCACCGACCACATGGTCACCATCCGCTGGACCGAGGGCCTGGGCTGGCACGACGCCCAGCTCACGCCGTACGCGCCGCTGGAGATCGACCCGGCGAACATGACCCTGCACTACGGGCAGTCGATCTTCGAGGGCCTCAAGGCCTACCGTCAGACCGACGGCTCGATCGCGACCTTCCGCCCGGAGGCCAACGCCGCCCGCTTCCAGGCCTCCGCCCGCCGCCTGGCGATGCCCGAGCTGCCGGTCGAGACCTTCGTCGAGGCGGTCGAGCTGCTCGTCCAGCAGGAGCAGAACTGGGTGCCGAACGAGCCCGAGCAGAGCCTGTACCTGCGGCCGTTCATGTTCGCCACCGAGGTCGGCCTGGGTGTCCGCCCCGCCAACTCCTACATCTTCATGATCATCGCCTCCCCGGCCGGCGCCTACTTCCCCGGTGGCGTCAAGCCGGTCTCGGTCTGGCTCTCCGAGGACTACGTCCGCGCCGCGCCCGGCGGCACCGGCGCCGCCAAGTGCGCCGGCAACTACGCGGCCTCGCTGGTCGCCCAGGCCGAGGCCGCCGCCAAGGGCTGCGACCAGGTCGTCTGGCTCGACGCCGCCGAGCACCGGTGGATCGAGGAGATGGGCGGCATGAACCTGTACTTCGTCTTCGGCGAGGGCAAGGACGCGAAGATCGTCACCCCGGAGCTGTCCGGCGCGCTGCTGCCCGGCATCACCCGCGACTCGCTGCTCCAGCTCGCCTCCGACCTCGGCTACGCCGTCGAGGAGCGGAAGATCTCCACCGAGGAGTGGAAGCAGGGCAACGCCGACGGCACCCTGACCGAGGTCTTCGCCTGCGGCACCGCCGCCGTGATCACCCCGGTCGGCTCGGTCAAGTCCCGCGGCGGCGACTGGACGGTCGGCGCCGGCGAGCCCGGCCCGACCACCATGGAGCTGCGCAGTGCGCTGCTGGCCATCCAGGGCGGCCAGGCCCCCGACACCCACGGCTGGCTGCACAAGATCGTCTGACCCGGAGCCCCGCGCCCGGCCTGACCGTTTCGGATGCCGAGACGGTCGGGCCGGATGCCGGATGGATGTGCCAGACTCCGAGCGTGTCCTCGCTTTCGCTGATTATTAGCAGCAGGCGCGCCGGTCCGCAGTGACCGCTCCCGCACGACCCGATGCGGAGCGACCACCAGCGTCCAGACCCGCGCGCAGACCTCTCGCACCCGCGAGGGGTCTTTTGTTTTGTCCCGGACCGGCCGACGTCCCCACAAGGGACCGACAGACACCGGGAAGCGCGCGGGATGCTGGACAGTGGAGCCGGATCCCATACCGGCAGAGCAGTACCCGCCTCCCCGAACGGAGAACCCAGGGCCATGACCGAGGCCAGTAGCCCCACCGACGACAGCTTCCACGTCTTCGACACCACCCTGCGTGACGGCGCGCAGCGCGAGGGCATCAACCTCACGGTGGCCGACAAGCTGGCCATCGCCCGGCACCTGGACGACTTCGGGGTCGGCTTCATCGAGGGCGGCTGGCCCGGCGCCAACCCGCGCGACACCGAGTTCTTTGCCCGGGCCGCCGCCGAGCTGGACCTCAAGAACGCCCGGCTGGTCGCGTTCGGCGCCACCCGCCGGGCCGGCGGCAACGCGGCCGAGGACCCGCAGCTGGCCGCCCTGGTCACCTCCGGCGCCCCCGTCATCACCCTGGTCGCCAAGTCCCACGACCGGCACGTCGAGCTGGCGCTGCGCACCACCCTCGACGAGAACCTGGAGATGGTCCGGGACAGCGTCGCCTACCTGCGCTCCCAGGGCCGCCGGGTCTTCATCGACTGCGAGCACTTCTTCGACGGGTACAAGGCCAACCGCGGCTACGCCCTCGCGGTGGTCCGCGCCGCGCACGAGGCCGGCGCCGACGTCGTCGTGCTCTGCGACACCAACGGCGGGATGCTCCCGGCCGGGGTGCACGAGATCGTCGCCGACGTGCTCCGGGACTGCCACACGTACAAGCCGGGCGCCCGGCTCGGCATCCACGCCCAGGACGACACCGGCTGCGCGGTGGCCAACACCCTGGCCGCGGTGGACGCCGGCGCCACCCACGTCCAGTGCACCGCCAACGGCTACGGCGAGCGGGTCGGCAACGCCAACCTGTTCCCGGTGGTCGGCGCGCTGGAGATCAAGTACGGCCGGACCGTCCTGCCCGAGGGCAGGCTCGCCGAGATGACCCGGATCTCGCACGCCATCGCCGAGCTGGTCAACCTGGCCCCCTCCACCCACCAGCCGTACGTCGGCTACTCGGCCTTCGCGCACAAGGCCGGCCTGCACGCCTCCGCGATCAAGGTCGACCCGAACCTGTACCAGCACATCGACCCCGAGGTGGTCGGAAACACCATGCGGATGCTGGTCTCCGACATGGCCGGCCGCGCCTCGGTCGAGCTCAAGGGCAAGGAGCTCGGCTACGACCTCTCCACCGACCGCGACCTGGCCGGCCGGGTGGTCGCCCGGGTCAAGGCGCAGGAGAACCTCGGCTACACCTACGAGTCCGCCGACGCCTCCTTCGAACTGCTGCTCCGCGACGAGGTGCGCGGCGAACGCGAGCGGTTCTTCACCCTGGAGTCCTGGCGGACCATCAGCGAGCAGGGCCCGGACGGCAATCCGGGCAACGAGGCGACGGTGAAGCTCTGGGCCAAGGGCGAGCGGAAGATCGCCACCGGTGAGGGCAACGGCCCGGTGGACGCGCTGGACAGGGCGCTGCGCACCGCGCTGGAGCGGATCTACCCGCAGCTGGCCAAGCTGGAGCTGGTGGACTACAAGGTCCGCATCCTGGAGGGCGAGCACGGCACCGGGTCCAAGACCAGGGTGCTGATCGAGTCCACCGACGGCTCCGCGGCCTGGTCCACGGTCGGGGTGGCCGACAACGTCATCGCGGCCTCCTGGCTGGCCCTGGACGACGCCTACACCTACGGGCTGATCCGGGCGGGGCTGGAGCCCGGGGAGTAGCCCGCGGACGGCCGGTACGGCCCACGGACCCCCGCAGGGGCCGTGGGCCGTACCGTTTCGGCGCGGTCCGGTGTGGCGCGCGCCCGTTCGTCCGGTTCTCCGGTCAGCGGAGGCGGGCGAGGAGGGCGTGTTCGACGAGGGTGATGAGGGCGCTCTTGGCGGAGTCGCGTCGTCGGGCGTCGAGGGTGATGACGGGGGTGTCGGGTCCGAGTTGGAGTGCTTCGCGGACTTCGTCGGGGGTGTGGGGCTGGTGTCCGTCGAAGCCGTTGAGGGCGACGACGAAGGGCAGGCCGCTGTTCTCGAAGTAGTCGAGGGCGGGGAAGCAGTCGGCGAGGCGGCGGGTGTCGACGAGGACGACGGCTCCGATGGCGCCTCGGACGAGGTCGTCCCACATGAACCAGAAGCGGTCCTGTCCGGGGGTGCCGAAGAGGTAGAGGATGAGGTCTTCGTCGAGGGTGATGCGGCCGAAGTCCATGGCGACGGTGGTGGTCGTCTTGCCGGAGACGTGGCTGAGGTCGTCGATGCCGGCGGACGCGGAGGTCATGACGGCTTCGGTGCGCAGCGGGTTGATCTCGGAGACGGCGCCGACGAGCGTGGTCTTGCCGACACCGAAGCCGCCCGCGACGACGATCTTCGCGGAGGTGGTGGCGCGGGTGGGGGCGGCCGCGTTAGAGCTTGCGAAGTCCACTGAGGACCCTTTCGAGCAGCGTGACGTCGGGCTGGTTTCCGGATTCGCCGCCGGAAGCGGGCTGGTGGATGGCGACCAGGCCGGCCTCGGCCAGGTCGGCCACGAGGATGCGGGCCACCCCCAGGGGAATGGAGAGCAGCGCCGAGACCTCGGCGACGGACTTGACCTCCGTGCACAGGGTGCAGATCCGCTGGTGCTCGGGGAGCAGGGTGGCCAGGCGCTGCGGGTCGACGTCGGCGGAGACGAGTGCCTCCAGCGCCAACTCGTAGCGCGGCCGGGTGCGTCCGCCGGTCATCGCGAAGGGCCGGATCAGCGGGCCCGAGTCCTCCTCGTCCTCGTACTCCTCGACGTGCCCGGGCTGCTGGGCGGGCGCGTAGCCGGGCCCGTGGCCGGGGACGGTCCGGCCGGGCATCGGGTAGCCGGCCGGGGGAGCGTCGAACGAGGGCTGCTGCGGGGCGTACTGGCCGTAGTGGTCCTGCTGCGGGTACTGCTGGCCGTACTGCTGCTGCTGACCGTACTGCGGGGCGTTCTGCTGGCCGTTCTGGTGGCCGTTCTGCGGCCGGCCGTACTGCTGACCGTGGCCGACGACGCCGGGTGCTCCGAAGGCGTCATGGCCTGTGCCAGGGTACGGAACGCCGTATTGGCCGCTGCGGTCGTCGGGCGGTGTCACGGTTCCTCTCCTCACAGGGTGCGGCGGTGCGGTGCGAGCTCGGGCACAGGTCCCCAGCCGGTGGTGCGAAGGCCGTACAACGTCCGAACCCGAGCCCGCCGAAGCGGGCCCGGGACGGGCGTGGAGGTGCTTCGAA
Organism: Kitasatospora sp. NPDC048239; assembly: GCF_043202015.1. Classification (NCBI taxonomy): domain Bacteria; kingdom Bacillati; phylum Actinomycetota; class Actinomycetes; order Kitasatosporales; family Streptomycetaceae; genus Kitasatospora; species Kitasatospora sp. NPDC048239. Next base: position 737,452 of record NZ_JBICZP010000002.1, read on the forward strand.
TACCAGGACGGTATCCGACGAACCGTCAGTGCAGCAGACTGCCCTGGAGTTCTGCGCGAAGCGCGGGGGTCAGGACGGCGCCGGCCCGGTCGACGAGCAGTGCCATCTCGTAGCCGACGAGGCCGATGTCGGAGTCCGGGGACGCCAGCACGGCGAGGGCGGAGCCGTCGCTGACGGCCATCAGGAACAGGAAGCCGCGCTCCATCTCGACGACGGTCTGGTTGACGTCACCGCCCTCGAAGATCCGGCTGGCGCCGGACGTGAGGGAGGTGAGGCCGGAGGCGACGGCGGCGAGCTGGTCGGCGCGGTCCCTGGGGAAACCCTCCGACATGCACAGCAGGAGGCCGTCGGCGGAGACCACCACCGTGTGCGACACCCCGGGGGTGTTGTCCACGAAATTGGTGATCAGCCAGTTCAGGTTCTGTGCGGCCTGGCTCATCTGACTCAACTCAACGCTCCTGGTGGTTCGAGCCGCCGAAGAGATCGGTGCTGCGGTTCTGCTGTCCGTTGCCGGACGGGTCTGCCTGATCGGGGTCGATCCGGAAGCTTCCGGTGCTGCCTGCGCTGCGGCCCTGCTCGACGCCGCGGCGCAGGTTGGTGAGCCGGCCGCGGACCTCCTCGGGGCTGCGGGAGACCTGGGGCCCGTCCTGCGGGGTGGGCTTGGCGTTGCCGGCCACCAGGTTCTGCTTGGGTACGCGGCGGGGCAGGCCCGAGGCGGTGGTACCGCCGGAGGCCGGCTCGCGCAGCTGCTCGGCACGCTGCCAGTCGCCGTCGTTGGGCGACTGCCAGGGCGAGTTGGTCGGACCGGTCGGACCGGTGGGGCCGGTCGGACCGTAGCCGCCGAGGGCCGACACGTCGTGACCGCGCGGTTCGACCGGGCCGGAGGTGTCCTTGGCGCCGGTGAACCAGTTCGGGGTCTCGCCGGTGTCCTGGCCGTCGTTCCGGCCCGGGCCCACGGTCGTGCCGCCGCTGGCCAGCTGCTGGCCGGGGCGGCGCTGCGGCAGGCCGGACGGCAGGGTGGTGGCGGGCTGGGCGGTGGGCAGCGCGGCCGGCTCCGGGCTGTACGGGTGGCCCGAGGGGGCCTCCTCGCCCTGCCGGCCGTACTGCTCGTCGGCGTAGCCGTCGTAGCCCTGGTAGTCCTGGTAGCCCTGCTGGGCGTACTGGCCGTCCTGGGCGTACTGCCCGTTCTGGTCGCCCTGGGCGTACTGCTCGTCGCCGTAGCCCTGCTGCTGGTACCCGCCGTACTGGTCGTCCTGGCCGTACGGGCCGTCGGCGTACTGCTCGTTGCCGTACCCGCCCTGGTCGTACTGGCCGTTCTGGGCGTTCTGGCCGTACTGGTCGTCCTCGTAGCCGTACTGCTGGTAGCCGGCCTCGGGCTGGTACGGGGCCTCCTCGACCTCGGCGTCCAGCACCGGCGGCTCGCCGTCGGTGCCGGGGCCGGACTCCAGGGCGGCGCGGCGGACCTGGTCCAGCCGCTGCGAGCGCTGGACGGCCTCCAGGGCCGGGCTGAAGCCCGATCCGCCGTTGCCGGTGAGGTGGTCGTCGAAGCCCAGCTCTGCGGCGCTGCGCGGGCGGTTCTGGACCTCGGCGGCCCAGTCGGCCGCGGTCGGCTCCTGGTCGGCGAAGATCCGGGAGACGGTGAACTGCTCCTCCGGCTCCGGTACCGCGCCCATCTGGGTCAGGAACGGCGGGAGCATGACCAGCGAGGTGGTGCCGGCCGACTCGCCGGACGGGCGCAGCTGCACGCGGATGTCGTGCCGCTGGGACAGCCGGCCGACCACGAACAGGCCCATGCGGCGGGAGATGGTGGCGTCGACGGTGGGCGGCTCGGCCAGCTTCTCGTTGATCTCGGCGAAGTCCTCGGCGGTGAGGCCGATGCCCTTGTCGTGGATCTCGACCAGCACCCGGCCGTCCGGCAGGCGGGTGGCGTTGACCAGCACCCGGGTCTGCGGGCTGGAGAACGAGGTGGCGTTCTCCAGCAGCTCGGCGAGCAGGTGGACGAGGTCGGTCACGGCGGCGCCGACGACCTCGGCCTCGGGGATGCCGGCGAGCTCGACGCGCTCGTACTGCTCCACCTCGGAGGCGGCGGCGCGGAGCACGTCGACCAGCGGCACCGGGGTGTTCCAGCGGCGGCCGGCCTCCTCGCCCGCGAGGACGAGCAGGTTCTCACCGTTGCGGCGCATACGGGTGGCGAGGTGGTCCAGCTTGAAGAGGTTCTCCAGCTGGTCCGGGTCGGCCTCGTTGTTCTCCAGGTCGGTGATCAGTGCCAGCTGGCGCTGGATGAGGCTCTGGCTGCGGCGCGACAGGTTGGTGAAGATCGCGTTGACGTTCCCTCGGAGCAGGGCCTGCTCGGCGGCGAGTGCGACCGCCTGCTGGTGGACCTGGTCGAAGGCGCGGGCGACCTCGCCGATCTCGTCCTTGCCGTGCAGGGGGATCGGGGTCACCGAGGTGTCCACCCGGTCCGGGTCGGTCTTGGAGAGCCGCTCGACCAGGTCCGGCAGGCGGTGGTCGGCGATCTCCAGGGCGCCGTTGCGCAGGGTGCGCATGCCCAGGATCATCGACCGCGCGGTGAAACCGGTCAGCACGCCGGCCAGGATCAGCGCGACGAGGACGATGACCGAGTTCAGGATGGCGTCGTAGAGGGCGCGGTCCCGCAGGCCGGCCGCGTCCTGGAGCACGTCGTCGAGCAGCGCGACCTCGGTGGCGCGCAGGGTCGCGATGTGGGTGTTGGAGGCCTGGTTCCAGTTCTCGGGGGTGAGGCCGGAGTCCTTGGCGTCCTTGTAGGCGGCGTCGGCGGCGGCCTTGCCCTTGGTCATGCCGTCGGCGGCGTTCTGGGTGTAGGTAGCGCCGAGGGCCAGCAGGCCCAGCATGGTGGGGGCGCTGCCGTTGGGCATCCGGTAGGCGGCGCGCTGGTCGGCGTTGGCCTGGGCGACCTGGGCGTCGGCGTACGTCTTGAGGTCCTCGGGGGCGCTGCCGCTGCTGAACTCGGCGAGCGACACCTGCTCCAGCTTGGCCGAGACCAGCAGCTGCTGGATCAGGTCGCTGTTCTCGTACCGGGTGGTGGCGTTGGCGGAGATGCCGACCAGCAGGTGGAGCATCAGCGCGCGCTGGGTCGAGGCGGAGGCCTTGGCCAGGGACATCGCGTAGATCGCGCGGCCCTTGCTGGTGATGTTGGAGCTGCCGAGGCCGACCGAGTTGTCGTAGGACAGCAGCGGCGCGACCATCACCGAGTACGCGGACTGGGTCGCGGTGGCGAACAGCTCGGGCTTGTAGGCGTTCTGGCGCAGGTGCGGCAGCGCGTTGGCGAAGCCCTGGAAGGCCTCGTGGCGGCGGGACAGCTCGCCCTCGCCGTTGGTGGCGGCGTAGGCCGCGTTGTAGGCCTTGAGCGCGTTGTCGGTGGTGGCGCGGGTCTTGGCGACGTCGCCGCCCGGGTCCTGGTTGGTCAGCAGGGGTATGAGCGTCTTGTCACGCTCGGTCTCCAGCGCCTCGGCGAGTTCGGTGGCGGCCTTGGCCAGGCGGGCGGTCTTCTCGGCTCGGGAGGCCTTGATGTAGCCGTCGACCGAGGTGTTGACGCGCAGACCACCGAAGACCAGGGCGACGATCACCGGGATCAGCAGGATCGCGACCAGGCGGGTCGGCACGCGCCAGTTGCGCGGCCGGACGAAGTCGTACCGGCTGCCGCCCTGCGGGGTGGCGTCGGACGCCTGGGAGCCGCCGTCGCGGCGGTCCTTGGCGGACACGGCCGCGGGCTGTGCGGCGGTCGGGGGCCGCTCTTCGGCGGGTGTGAACGCGGAGAACCCGGCCTGGTCCGTTGCGGTACCGTTCGGCTCGCTCTGGCGGGGCTCGGAGCGCCGCTGCGGGGCGACTTGCTGCTTACGCCTCACTCGACAACAACCTCTCGGCCGCTCGGCGGCCATGGATCAATCCAGCGCTACCCCTGGCAGCTGCCCGCTGCTGGGTGGGACTGACGAACAGGATTTAGGGGTAGCTGGAATTTCAGCACGTGCAGGGATGGGGGACAAACAGCTCTCGACGGCGGCCGACTGTGACACATTTCGGACATTCGCCGACATGCGGGGGCATAACCGTGGTCTTCTGGCGCTGAGTGACGTGGTTTGGCTACACAGAGTCACTGTTGATCACCAAATGCCTACCGAACTGTTATCCGCTGCTTATGCGCGGGTCTTGCGCGATGCGCCGGTGTGACACCTCTCGCACACGCGCGTGTCCCGGCGGCCCGCTCTGGTGGCGGGCCGCCGGGGTTCCCGGCCTGCGGTTCTCCGGTCAGCGGAGGCGGGCGAGGAGGGCGTGTTCGACGAGGGTGATGAGGGCGCTCTTGGCGGAGTCGCGTCGTCGGGCGTCGAGGGTGATGACGGGGGTGTCGGGTCCGAGTTGGAGTGCTTCGCGGACTTCGTCGGGGGTGTGGGGCTGGTGTCCGTCGAAGCCGTTGAGGGCGACGACGAAGGGGAGTCCGCTGTTCTCGAAGTAGTCGAGGGCGGGGAAGCAGTCGGCGAGGCGGCGGGTGTCGACGAGGACGACGGCTCCGATGGCGCCTCGGACGAGGTCGTCCCACATGAACCAGAAGCGGTCCTGTCCGGGGGTGCCGAAGAGGTAGAGGATGAGGTCTTCGTCGAGGGTGATGCGGCCGAAGTCCATGGCGACGGTGGTGGTCGTCTTGCCGGAGACGTGGCTGAGGTCGTCGATGCCGGCGGACGCGGAGGTCATGACGGCTTCGGTGCGCAGCGGGTTGATCTCGGAGACGGCGCCGACGAGCGTGGTCTTGCCGACACCGAAGCCGCCCGCGACGACGATCTTCGCGGAGGTGGTGGCGCGGGTGGGGGCGGCCGCGTTAGAGCTTGCGAAGTCCACTGAGGACCCTTTCGAGCAGCGTGACATCGGGCGTTCCGCCCGACTCGCCCGCGGCGGCGGGCTGGTGGATGGCGACAAGGCCGGCCTCGGCCAGGTCGGCCACGAGGATGCGGGCCACTCCGAGCGGCACGCCGGCCAGTGCGGAGATCTCCGCGATGGACTTGACCTCACGGCAGAGGCCGACGATCCGGGCGTGCTCCGGCAGCAGGCCCCCGGTCCGGTCGGCGGAGGCCGTGGTCGAGATCAGCGCCTCGATGGCGAGCTGGTACCGGGGCCGGGTGCGGCCTCCGGTCATCGCGTACGGGCGGACCAGCGGCTGCTGCTCGTAGCCGTCGGACTGCTGCCCGCCGTAGCCGCTGCCGTACCCGCTGCCGTACGAGCCGGCGGGTGTCGAAGGCGGGGTCATGGGTCCTCCTTGTGCTGCAGCCTTGGGCAGCCGGTTCCAGCTGGGGCAATACCAGCTGAGGCGAAATCAGCTGCCTGAGGGTAGCTGAGGGTGAAGCGCCGGGCCTGGTCGGGTCAGACCCGGCGGGAGGTGGGACGGTGTGGTGTCCGCTCAGTGCAGCAGACTGCCCTGGAGCTCTGCGCGGAGTGCGGGGGTGAGAACGGCGCCGGCCCGGTCGACGAGCAGTGCCATCTCGTAGCCGACGAGGCCGATGTCGGAGTCCGGGGACGCCAGCACGGCGAGCGAGGAGCCGTCACTGACGGCCATCAGGAACAGGAAGCCGCGCTCCATCTCGACGACGGTCTGGTTGACCTCGCCCCCTTCGAAGATCCGGCTGGCGCCGGACGTGAGGGAGGTGAGGCCGGAGGCGACGGCGGCGAGCTGGTCGGCGCGGTCCCTGGGGAAACCCTCCGACATGCACAGCAGGAGGCCGTCGGCTGAAACCACCACCGTGTGCGACACCCCGGGGGTGTTGTCCACGAAATTGGTGATCAGCCAGTTCAGGTTCTGTGCGGCCTGGCTCATCTGATTCAACTCAACGCTCCTGATGATCTGCGCCGTTGCCGTCGGTCCGGCCTCCGAAGCTATCGAACCCGGGCTGCTGGGCACCATGCTGACTGCCCTGCTGGTTGCTCTGCTGGCCGCCCTGGCCCGCGGCCTGCTCGGCCCCGGCCCTGCGGCCCTGCTGGATGCCGCGGCGCAGGTTGGTGAGACGGCCGCGGACCTCCTCGGGGGCGCGGGAGACCTGCGGACCGGTCAGAGGGGACGCCTCGGCGGTACCGGAGACCAGGTTGGCCTGCGGGGTCCGCCGGGGGAGACCGGACATGGTCACGCCGCTCGTGGAGGGCTCGCGGACCTGCTCGGCCCGGCGCCAGCGCTCGTCGTTCGCCGACGGGCGCCACGGTGCGTCACCCGGGCCGCCCTGCGGACCCTGACCACCCTGCGGGCCCTGCTGGGGCTGCTGGCCCTGGGGAGCCTGCTGGTGCTGCGGCTGCTGGGCCTGCTGAGGCTGGGCCTGCTGCCGGGCGTCCGGGGCGGTGGTCCCGGGGCGGCGCGGCTGGTACGGCCGCGGGCGGGCCTGCTGGTCGTGGCCCTGCTGGGGCCAGGACTGCTCGGCCGGCTGGAAGAGCGGCGCACCGCCGTGGGCACCGCCGTCGGACGGGCCGGTCGGCAGGGCCATCGGCTCCTGGCGGAACTGCTCCTGGCGGGTCGGCTCGGGCCGGACCTGCTCCTGGCGGACGGGCTCCGGACGGGCCGGGTTCGGCACGCTCGGCAGCACCGGCTCGACCAGGCCGAGGCCCAGCGGGTCGCGCGGGTCGATCTCGCTGGCCTCGAAGCGCGGCCGGGCGAACTGCTGGGTGCTCTCCATCGACGCCGACTCGGCCGGCGGCAGCTGCTGGGCCTGCTGGGGCTGCGGCTGCTGGGGCTGGGCCTGCTGCGGGAGCTGCTGCTGGCGGGTGCGCTGCGGTGCGTCCGGGCCGGGCCGCTGCGGGCGGCGCGGGCCCTGCGGACCCTGACCGCCGGGGCCCTGCTGACCCTGCGGAGGCTGACCGCCGGGCCCCTGCGGGCCCTGGGCGCCACCCTGCGGCCCCTGGGCGCCCTGCGGGCCCTGGCCGGCCGGGCGGCGCTGCGGCAGGCCGTCCTGCGGCCGGTTGCCGGGGCGGCTGCCCTGCTGGGCACCCGGACGGCCGGACTGGTCGGCCCAGCCGTGCTGCGGCTGCTCGCCGGTACGGGCCCCCGGGGCGCCGTTGCCGCCGTCACCGGGGCGCGCACGCTCCGGGCCGGGGCGCCGACCGCCGTCGGGGCGGCCCTGGGCGGGCTGCGGACGACCGGGCTGCTGGCCGCGGCGCGGCAGGCCGCCACCGGGACCGCCCTGCGGCTGACCCGCACCAGGGCCGCCCTGCGGCTGGCCCTGGCGACCGGGTCCCTGCGGGGGCAGGCCGCCCTGCGGGCTCAGCGCCGACGGCGCCTCGCCGCGCAGCGACTGGCCGACCTGACGGGTCGGCAGACCGCCGCCGCTCCGCCCGCCGGGGCCGTTCGGACCGCCGGGGCCACCGGGGCCGTTCGGGCCGCCGCCGAAGCCGCCCTGGCCGGCCGGGGCGCCTGGCGCACCCGGGCCGCCCTGGCCGAGCTGCGGACGGCCCTGCGGGGCGCCGCCCGCCGGACCCTGGCCGAGCGCGGCCGGGCCGCCGTTCGGGCCGCCGGGCACCTGGCGCTGCTGGCGCGGCGTCGGGGCGACCCCGCGCTGCTGCTTGGCCTGCGCCGAACCGGGCCGGGCCGGGGCACGGCGGTCGGCGGAGTTGGTGACGTCCACCGGGAGCATGACGAGCGCGGTGGTGCCGCCGGAGTCGCTGGGGCGCAGCTGGATCCGGATGCCGTGGCGCAGCGACAGGCGGCCGACCACGAAGAGGCCCATGCGGCGGGAGACCGAGACGTCCACCGTCGGCGGGTTGGCCAGGCGCTCGTTGATGTCGGCGAGGTCGTCGGGGCTCAGACCGATACCGGTGTCGTGGATCTCGACCAGCACCCGGCCGTCCGGCAGGGCGTGGCCGGTGACCCGCACGCGGGTCTGCGGGCTGGAGAACGAGGTGGCGTTCTCCAGCAGCTCGGCGAGCAGGTGGACGAGGTCGTTGACGACGCGGCCGGCGACCTCGGCCGAGGGCACCGCGGCGAGCTCGATGCGCTCGTACTGCTCCACCTCGGAGGCGGCGGCGCGGAGCACGTCGACCAGCGGCACCGGGCGGGTCCAGCGGCGGCCCGGGTCCTCACCGGCGAGGACGAGGAGGTTTTCGCCGTTGCGGCGCATACGGGTCGCGAGGTGGTCCAGCTTGAAGAGGTTGGCCAGCTGGTCCGGGTCGGCCTCGCGGCTCTCCAGCTCGGAGATGAGCGACAGCTGGCGCTGGATGAGGCCCTGGCTGCGGCGCGAGAGGTTGGTGAACATCGCGTTGATGTTGCCGCGGAGGAGGGCCTGCTCGGCGGCGAGGCGGACGGCCTCGCTGTGCACCATGTCGAAGGCGTGGGCCACGTGGCCGATCTCGTCGGAGGAGTCGACGCCGACGGGTTCGACGGTGACGTCGACGTCGTGCGGGTCGCTCTCGGAGAGCGTCTTGACGAGCTCGGGCAGCCGCCGCTCGGCGACGTCCTCGGCCGCGGTCTGCAGCCGGGTCAGCGAGCGCACCATCGAGCGGGCGATCAGACCGGCGCCACCGAGGGCGACGAGCAGCACCAGGGCGACCGCGGCACCGATGATCAGGGCTTCGGTGTCGGCGGCGGACTGCAGTTCCTGGGCCTTGCCGTCGAGGTCCTCGATCAGCTTGGCCTCGATCCGCCGCTCGGCGCTGATCTTGGCGGAGGACTGCTCGTACCAGTCCTTGTAGGAGCGCGGCTCGGTCTGGCGGATACCGCTCTGCTGGAGGATCGAGCGCGAGTAGCGGTCGGCGTCGGCGACCACCGAGTTGTAGCTGAGCTGGCCGCGCAGGTTGTCCAGGTCGTGCGAGGTGTAGATGTTGTTGAAGCTGGTGAGCGCGTTGTCGTAGGAGGCGCGCAGGCGGATGCCGAAGGACTCGTCGCTCAGGCTGAGGTCGGGGGCCTTCGGGTTGGCGAGCGCCGCGCTGATCAGGGCGCGCTGCTGCGAGGTGGCGTTCTTGGCCAGCGAGAACTGCTGGAGCGCGCGGGTGGCGCGGACCAGGTCGCGGTTGTTGGAGGCGAGCGCGATGTCCTGGGTGATCGACAGCAGGTCGCGGATGATCACGTCGTACGCGGTGATCGTGGCCTGGATGTTCTGGTTGTTCTGGTACGGGGTGTTGCGGGCGTCGGCGATCGAGTTCAGGTCCTTGCGGACCTGGAAGAGCAGGGCCTTGCCGCCGGACAGCTCGAGGTTCTCGAACTTGTCCGAGGACGCGGTGAAGGTGCGGCTGAGATCGTCGGTGATCTTGCGGGCGTTGGTGATCTCGTCGTCGAGGGTGGCGTTCGGGTCCTTGGTGATCGGACCGGCGCTGATGTCCCGCTCGGTCTGCAGCGCGTCGGCGAGGCTGGTCGCCTTCTTCGCCAGATCGGAGAGGTTGGCCATCTGGGCGAGCTGCTGCGAGGTCTCGAGCGAGGTCTGGATGCGCAGACCACCGAGGACGAGGGCGACGAGCACGGGCAGCGCGAGCAGCGCGATCAGGCGGGTACGGATCCGCCAGTTGCGCATCGCGAGCCGGCTCATGCCCTTGGCGCGGCGCCTGGTCAGGGTCTTGCGGAGTTTGTCCCGGGCGGACTTCCGGTCCTCGGGCCCGTCGACCTCCGGACGGCCGGGCCCGTCGGGCGCCGGTTCGGCCGGACCGCCGGGCGTCGCCGCCTGCTGGGGGGCTGCCAACGGCTCACGCGACTCCGGGTCACCCGCGGCGCCGCTACCCCTTTTGAAACGTCCCTGCACTGGCGTCGCAACCTCTGGACCGGGCGTCCCGCCGCGTCGCCGCGGCCTGGACGGTGTCGAGTTTCCTCCGCACCCCGGCCGGTCCGGGAGAGCGGGTCACCGGGGTGGACTACTCCCTACCCACGGTCCGTGGCATTCCAGCACAGCCGGGGAATCCCAACAAGGGCCGCCAGGGCTCACCGCGCGGCGCTACCGAATGCGTGCGCGGTCTCACTGACTGTGCGGTAACCGGACCGGAATACCGCCTTTTTCGGACACTCGCCGGATACATGCCAAGCCGACCCGAGATCAACTGGAAGTGCAGTGGTTCCGGTTTGTCCGTTATTGCCGCTATGTCGGTAAAACCTGATGAAGCGATATGTCGGATATAAGAGAATTGCTCTTCAATTAGTGAGCAAAATCACAGGCCAATGTGTAGCTTTGGTCACGGTGGCTGTGGAAAGAGATCCGTAACCTGGCTGTCCGGAGCACGGCCTCGATTCAGCCTGCCCGCAAACCCCCCGAACCACTCAGGCCTCGGCCGATCCGTGTGGATCCGCCCGGCCGCGACCTCCAAGGTGCTGACGCGATGTCCCAGGCGAACACGGCCACCACGTCCACGCAGTCCAGCCGTTCCACGGCGAACCCGCGCCGGACGACGCTGGCCTCGGTCGAGGACTTCAGCAAGATCCCCGGCGCCCGCGGCTCCGCGGACGTCGCGACGTACGCGACCGAGCTGCCCACGAACACGGCCAACCCGCGCCGCACCAGGCTGATGGTCGCCCCGGTGGTCGCCGTCCCGCAGGACTGACACCGCCCGGCCCCGAGCGAAGGGCGCCGCGGCCGCACCCGACCGTGCGGCCGCGGCGCCCTTCGCCGTGACGCCACCCGCCGCCGGGGAGGGGCGCAACCCCGCTGAACAGGGGCAAAGCGGGCAGGCAGGGGCTCACGCGATAGCCTGGTCGACGATTGAGCGGGCCCGTGGCCAGGACGGCGCGGCGCCCACCAGCGCCCGGGCGCGCCCCGGGCGGCCGACGAAGCGAGGGGTAGCCCAGCCGTGCGCATTGCCAGGTTTTCCGTCCGAGAGGGGAGCCCTGCCGCCGGCACCGTCTCCTTCGGCGTGGTCGAGGGCGACCCCGCCCAGCCCGAGTCTCTGGTCGTCCACGCGCTGGCCGGCCACCCCTTCGGGCAGCCCCAGCCCACCGGCGAGAGCTACCGGTTCCAGGACGTCCGGCTGCTCAGCCCGATGCTCCCCAACAAGATCGTCGCGGTCGGCCGCAACTACGCGGCGCACGCCGCCGAACTCGGCAACGAGGTCCCGGCCGCCCCGCTGACCTTCTTCAAGCCGTCCACCGCGGTGATCGGCCCGACCGAGTCCATCGCGTACCCGCCGTTCTCCTCGGACGTCCAGCACGAGGCCGAACTGGCCGTGGTGATCGGCCGGATGTGCCGCGAGGTCCCGCTGGACCGGGTGCCCGAGGTGATCCTCGGCTACACCTGCGCCAACGACGTGACCGCCCGCGACATCCAGCAGCGCGAGGGCCAGTGGGCCCGCGCCAAGGGCTTCGACACGTCCTGCCCGCTCGGCCCGTGGATCGAGACCGACCTCGACCCGGCCGACCTGGCCGTCACCTGCACGGTCAACGGCGAGCTGCGGCAGACCGGCCGCACCTCGCAGATGGTCCGCTCGGTCGCCGAGCTGATCGTCCACATCTCCGAGGCCATGACGCTGCTTCCCGGCGACGTCATCCTCACCGGCACACCCGCAGGGGTGGGCCCGCTCAACGTCGGCGACCAGGTCGCCGTCTCCATCGAAGGCATCGGCACTCTCACCAACAAGGTGATCAAGCGTGGCTAACACCGACCCCACCGTCCGGGTCCGCTTCTGTCCCTCCCCGACCGGCAACCCGCACGTGGGCCTGGTCCGGACCGCCCTCTTCAACTGGGCCTTCGCCCGCCACAACGGCGGCACGATGGTCTTCCGGATCGAGGACACCGACTCGGCCCGCGACTCCGAGGAGTCGTACGAGCAGCTGCTCGACGCCATGAAGTGGCTGGGCTTCGACTGGGACGAGGGCCCGGAGGTCGGCGGCCCGCACGCGCCGTACCGGCAGTCGCAGCGGATGGACATCTACGCCGACGTCGCCCGCCGCCTGCACGAGGCCGGCCACGCGTACCACTGCTACTGCAGCACCGAGGAGCTCGACGCCCGCCGCGAGGCCGCCCGCGCGGCCGGCCGCCCGTCCGGCTACGACGGCCACTGCCGCGAGCTGACGGACGAGCAGGTCGCGGTCTACAAGCTGGAGAAGCGCGAGCCGATCCTGCGCTTCCGGATGCCCGACCGCACGCTCTCCTTCGACGACCTGGTGCGCGGCACGCTCACCTTCGAGCCGGAGAACGTGCCGGACTACGGCATCGTCCGGGCCAACGGGGCGCCGCTGTACACCCTGGTCAACCCGGTGGACGACGCCCTGATGGGCATCACCCACGTGCTGCGCGGCGAGGACCTGCTCTCCTCCACCCCCCGGCAGATCGCGCTGTACGCGGCGCTCGCGGACATCGGCGTCGGTGACGGCACCACCCCGCGCTTCGGCCACCTGCCGTACGTGATGGGCGAGGGCAACAAGAAGCTCTCCAAGCGAGACCCGCAGGCCTCGCTCAACCTGTACCGCGAGCGCGGCTTCATCCCCGAGGGCCTGCTCAACTACCTGTCGCTGCTGGGCTGGTCGCTCTCCGCGGACGACGACATCTTCTCGGTGGAGCAGCTGGTCGCGGCGTTCGACATCGCGGACGTCAACGCCAACCCGGCCCGCTTCGACCTCAAGAAGTGCGAGCACATCAACGCCGAGCACGTGCGCCGGCTGGCCCCGGAGGACTTCGTCCGCCGCCTGGTGCCGTACCTGCAGGCCCCCGGCCTGCTGCCGGCCGAGCCGACCGCCGAGCAGCTGGAGCTGCTGGCCAAGGTGGCACCGCTCACCCAGGAGCGGATGGTCGTGCTGAGCGAGATCGTCGGCATGGCCGGCTTCCTGTTCGTCGACCCGGCCGACTTCGCCCTCGACCCGGACGACGCGGCGAAGGTCCTCACGGCCGACTCCCGCCCGGTGCTGGAGGCCAGCATCGCGGCGCTGGAGCAGCTGGCGGACTTCTCGCCGGAGCCGATCCAGGCCGCGCTGCGCGAGGCGCTGGTGGACGGACTGGGCATCAAGCCCAAGTTCGCCTTCACGCCGCTGCGGGTGGCCGTCACGGGCCGACGGGTCTCCCCGCCGCTGTTCGAGTCGATGGAGCTGCTCGGGCGCCCCGAGACGCTGCGCCGGCTCACCGCCGCCCTGGCGGCCGTCCCGGCCTCCTGAGGCGGGCTCTGAGCAGGTCGCGGGCCCGGCAGCGTGCCGGGCCCGCGGCGTCCCCGGCCCTGCCTGCGGTTATCGATTTTGGAGCGGCGCCCGGCATCGGGTAATGTTCTTTCTGCGCCGCCCGGGAGGGAACGGCGAGGGACCAGAAACCTCGTCAGGACCGAACGGCCGGAGCAGCGCCGAGCAAGACCCCGTCGAGGGGTTGAACTCCGGTGGGGTATGGTGTAATTGGCAGCACGAGTGATTCTGGTTCATTTAGTCTAGGTTCGAGTCCTGGTACCCCAGCGCAGTACCCAGCACCACCGCAGTACCAAGGTAGTATCAAGCAGTACAAGCCCCCGTTGTGTAGCGGCCTAGCACGCTGCCCTCTCACGGCAGTAGCGCCGGTTCGAATCCGGTCGGGGGTACTGGTCCCGCAAGGGGCCGCCAAGAAAGCCCCCGTTGTGTAGCGGCCTAGCACGCTGCCCTCTCACGGCAGTAGCGCCGGTTCGAATCCGGTCGGGGGTACTGATCTCGCAAGGGATCACCAAGAAAGCCCCCGTTGTGTAGCGGCCTAGCACGCTGCCCTCTCACGGCAGTAGCGCCGGTTCGAATCCGGTCGGGGGTACCAGAGCAGGAAAGCCGATGGCTGTGTCCTTGTGAGAGGCGTGCCCATCGGCTCGATGCTTTGTTGGGGTATGGTGTAATTGGCAGCACGAGTGATTCTGGTTCATTTAGTCTAGGTTCGAGTCCTGGTACCCCAGCCAGTAAAGAAGGAAGCCCCGGTCACCGGGGCTTTTTTGCATTTCCCGGCTTTCTCCCGGAAAGGGCCCGCTCACGAGGTGAGCGGGCCCTTTCCGGTTTCGGGGGAGGAGGGTGTCAGCCGCGGCGGAGGGCCTCGGTGAGCCGGTTGGCGGCCTCGATGATGGCCTGGGCGTGCAGTCGGCCCGGGTGGCGGGTCAGGCGCTCGATCGGACCGGAGACCGAGACGGCGGCCACCACGCGGTTGGAGGGGCCGCGTACCGGGGCCGAGACGGAGGCCACGCCCGGCTCGCGCTCGCCGATCGACTGCGCCCAGCCGCGCCGCCGGACACCGCTCAGCGCGGTCGCGGTGAACCGGGCGCCCTGCAGGCCGCGGTGGAGGCGCTCGGGCTCCTCCCAGGCGAGCAGGACCTGGGCGGCCGAGCCGGCCTTCATCGGCAGGGTGCTGCCGACCGGGACGGTGTCCCGCAGACCGGAGAGCCGCTCGGCGGCGGCGACGCAGATCCGCATCTCGCCCTGTCGGCGGTAGAGCTGTGCGCTCTCGCCGGTGACGTCGCGCAGGTGGGTCAGGACCGGGCCCGCGGTGGCGAGCAGCCGGTCCTCGCCCGCCGCGGCGGAGAGTTCGGAGAGACGGGGGCCGAGGATGAACCGGCCCTGCATGTCCCTGGTGACCAGTCGGTGGTGTTCGAGTGCGACGGCGAGCCGGTGGGCCGTGGGCCGCGCCAGACCGGTGGCGGCGACCAGCCCCGCCAACGTGGCGGGGCCCGACTCCAGTGCGCTCAGCACCAGAGCGGCCTTGTCGAGAACGCCGACGCCGCTAGAGTTGTCCATGCCCTAAGACTGCAGTCTCATTCCGCGAGACGCAAGTTCAATCTTCCGCGAAAAGCGCCACTCTGGATGCAGCAGCCCGGGAGACATCCAGGATGCGGCCTCGACAAGGCGTCCGCATCGTGGACACCGATCCGGCGTGCAGGTCGCGCGACGCGTGCCTCACAGGGCGGCGAAAGCACTGACCTCGACGACAAGAGAAGGCCGGCAACGCGGCCGGCTGGAGGGAATCCGATGGGACGGACACTCGCAGAGAAGGTCTGGGACGACCACGTCGTGCGGCGCGCGGAGGGCGAGCCCGACCTGCTCTTCATCGACCTGCACCTGCTCCACGAGGTGACCAGTCCGCAGGCCTTCGACGGCCTGCGACTGGCCGGCCGCCCGGTCCGCCGTACCGATCTCACGATCGCCACCGAGGACCACAACACCCCGACCCTGGACATCGACAAGCCGATCGCCGACCCGGTCTCCAAGGTGCAGCTTGAGACGCTGCGCCGGAACGCCGCCGAGTTCGGCGTCCGGATCCACTCCCTGGGCGATGTCGAGCAGGGCGTCGTGCACGTGGTCGGCCCGCAGCTGGGCCTGACCCAGCCCGGCACCACCGTGGTCTGTGGGGACTCTCACACCTCCACCCACGGCGCCTTCGGCGCCCTGGCGTTCGGTATCGGCACCAGCCAGGTCGAGCACGTGCTGGCCACCCAGACCCTGCCGCTGGCCCCCTTCCGGACCATGGCGATCACGGTCGAGGGCGAACTGCCCGAGGGCGTCACCGCCAAGGACCTGATCCTGGCCGTCATCACGAAGATCGGCACCGGCGGCGGCCAGGGCTACGTCCTGGAGTACCGCGGCTCGGCCATCCGCAGCCTCTCCATGGAGGCCCGGATGACCGTCTGCAACATGTCCATCGAGGCGGGTGCCCGGGCCGGCATGATCGCCCCCGACCAGACCACCTTCGACTACCTGGAGGGCCGCCCGCACGCCCCCGCGGGCGAGGACTGGGACGCCGCGGTCGCCTACTGGAAGACCCTGGTCACCGACGAGGACGCGGTCTTCGACCACGAGATCCTCATCGACGCGAGCGAGCTGACCCCGTTCGTCACCTGGGGCACCAACCCGGGCCAGGGCGCCCCGCTCGGCGCGAACGTCCCGGACCCGGCGTCCTTCGCCGACCCGCAGGAGCGGACCGCCGCCGAGAACGCCCTGGCGTACATGGGCCTGGAGGCCGGCACCCCGCTGCGCGAGGTCGAGGTCGACGCCGTCTTCGTCGGCTCCTGCACCAACGGCCGGATCGAGGACCTGCGCGCCGCCGCCGCCATCCTGGAGGGCCGCCGGATCGCCGACCGGGTACGGATGCTGGTCGTCCCCGGCTCCGTCCGGGTCGCCCTGCAGGCCGTCGAGGAGGGCCTGGACAAGGTGTTCACCGCGGCCGGCGCCGAATGGCGCCACGCGGGCTGCTCGATGTGCCTGGGCATGAACCCCGACCAGCTGGCCCCCGGCGAGCGCTGCGCCTCCACCTCGAACCGCAACTTCGAGGGCAGGCAGGGCAAGGGCGGCCGTACCCACCTGGTCTCCCCGCAGGTCGCAGCCGCGACCGCGGTGCTCGGCCGACTGGCCGCGCCCGTCGATCTCCCGTCCAACGTCGCTGTGGAGGCCTGAGCAGCATGGAGAAGTTCACCACCCACACCGGCCGGGCCGTCCCGCTGCGCCGCAGCAACGTCGACACCGACCAGATCATCCCGGCCCACTGGCTGAAGAAGGTCACCCGTTCCGGTTTCGAGGGCGGGCTGTTCGAGGCCTGGCGCAAGGACGAGTCGTTCATCCTCAACCGCCCCGAGCGGGCGGGCGCCACGGTCCTGGTGGCCGGCCCCGAGTTCGGCACCGGCTCCTCCCGGGAGCACGCCGTCTGGGCGCTCCAGAACTACGGTTTCCACGCCGTGATCTCCTCCCGCTTCGCCGACATCTTCCGTGGCAACTCGCTGAAGAACGGCCTGCTCACGGTCGTGCTGCCGCAGGAGACGGTGGAGCGGCTGTGGGAGCTCACCGAGGCCGACCCGACCGCCGAGATCACCGTCGACCTGGAGTCCCGCGAGGTGCGCGCCGAGGGCGTCACGGCCGCCTTCGAGCTGGATGACAACGTCCGTTGGCGGCTGTTGAACGGCCTGGACGACATCAGCATCACCCTGCAGAACGAGTCCGACATCGCGGCTTTCGAGGCGACCCGGCCGTCCTTCAAGCCGCGTACGCTCCCGGTGGCCTGAGAGTCCGGCGCCGGTTCCCGCGGATCGCCCGGTTCACCGGGAGTCCGTTGAGAACAAGCATTCTGACGTTCCGCCGGATGGCCCGCCTCCCCCCTCGGGGGGGCGGGCCATCCGCCGTTGCGGAGCCGGAGTTCGGGTCCGCAACCGGACCCCGATTGCCGATTTGGCATTGCCGCAGAGGGGCCCGGGCAAGCACAACTGCGGGTAGATGGCACAATCAGTACATGCACCGGCACCATGAACCTCCGTACGCGGGCGGCGAACCCGCGTCACCGGAGTCCACGGGCCGGGGAGCCGAACGCCGAATTGACGACCGGCCGGACGCCGCCACCTCAGCTGCTGAGGGGCTGGACGACCCGGAAGTCGCAGCGCTCTACGCGCTTGTGGCCGAGCGGTTGAAGCAAGCTCACGCCCGCGTGCATGCGCTGAACGTGTCTGCCGATGCAAAGACCGCTCTCACCCGTCAACTGCTGATCGTCACCGAGACCGCCAAGCGCGATCTTCCGGGGGCGGCACGGCGGTTGAGTCGCTTTGTGCAGGACCTCGACGAGGGGCGCCCGCCCGTCGACTGAGGTCGCCGACGCGCAAATCCATTGCGACACTAGGGTGATTCGCGCGTTTGGTAATTGAAAGTCCGCAGATACATACCTAACGTGCGAAATGAACGGATGGAATCATCCGGCGCCCGTTTCCGAAGGGGAAGACGTGAACAAGGCTCAGCTTGTCGAAGCGGTGGCCGAGCAGCTGGGCGGTCGCAAGGCTGCCGCAGAGGCCGTCGACGCAGTGCTCGACACCATGGTGCGTGCCGTTGTGGCGGGTGACCGGGTGTCGGTCACCGGTTTCGGCACCTTTGAGAAGGTGGAGCGCTCTGCGCGCTTCGCCCGCAACCCGCAGACCGGCGAGAAGGTCAAGGTCAAGAAGACCTCGGTGCCCCGCTTCCGTCCCGGCCAGGGCTTCAAGGACCTGGTCAGCGGCAGCAAGAAGCTGCCGAAGGAGGGCCCGTCGGTCAAGAAGGCCCCCAAGGGCTCCCTCACCCCGGGCAAGAGCGGTGTCGCCGCGACCCCGGCCGCCAAGCGCGCCGCCACCAAGCGTGCCGCCTCGGCCGCCGCCGCCGCTCCGGCCGCCGCCGCGACCAAGAAGGCCGCCGCCAAGAAGGCGACCACCACGGCCGCCGCCAAGAAGACCACGGCCACCGCCGCCAAGAAGGCGACCGCGACCAAGAAGACCACGGCCGCCGCCGCCAAGAAGACCACCACGGCCGCTGCGACCAAGGCCGCCGCGTCGAAGAAGACGGCCGCCGCCAAGAAGGCGACCACCACGGCCGCCGCCAAGAAGACCACGGCCACCGCCGCCAAGAAGGCCACCACGGCCAAGAAGACGGCTCCGGCGAAGAAGACCACCACCCGCAAGACCACCGCGCGCAAGACCACCGCGAAGTAGTAACGGGCGGTTTTCCAGAGCCGTGGCGGCACCCTCTCCCGGAATTCCGGGCGACCGGGCCGCCACGGCTCTTCTGCTTTCCGGGCGCTCGGTCGGTGACCGGAGGCCTCCGGTCACCTGGGGCGGTCGCCCGGCCAACGGCGTCCGCAGCCTCCGCGCAGCGCCGGGGAGCGGCGCCGGGAGGGGCGTCAGACCGCGTCGGCCGGGTCGGGGAAGGTCTGCAGCGTCACGAAGACCACCCGGCGGGCCTCGCCGGTGCCCTCGGTGCGGATCCGCACCCGCTGGCCGGGGCGCAGCAGCCGCAGGCCGCCGGCGTCGAAGGCGTCCGCGTCGAACGGGACCGGCGTCCCGTCGTCGAGCAGCACGGAGCCGGCCCGGGTGGCGGGGTCGAAGGTGAACGAGGTGGCCTGCATGAAAGCAGCATAGCGAGCGGGTCCGACAGTCCCGGCGGCATCTCACCGTGCGGGTCGGCGGGCCTCCGGCGGCCGGCCGAGCCGGTCCGAGGCGGCGGCCGTGTGCGGGCCCACCCCGAGGGCGAGGGCCTCGGCGAGGTCCGTCCCGGTGTCGACGTCCCGGCGCACCGACTCCACACCGTCCAGGCGCAGTTCGCGGGCGCCGCCGGCCGCGTGCCGGGTCCGGGAGCCGTCCCCGAACGCGGGGGAGAGCGGGCTGCCGGGGGTGCAGGCCAGCAGGGTGGTGCCCAGACCGGGGGAGTCGGCCAGGAAGGCCCGGCCGCTCGGCGGTACGGCGGCCAGCACCCGGGCCAGTTCGGCCGGCCGCAGCGCGGGCAGGTCGGCGGAGAGCGCGGCCAAGGGCGCGCGCGGGTCGAGTACCAGCGCGGCCGCCGCGCCGTGCGCCAGCGCGTGGTTGAGGCCCCCGCCGGGTTCGTCGGCGACCACGACCGCGCCGAGCGCGGCCAGCCGCGCGCCGGCCTCGGCGTCCCGGGTGACCACCAGGACCCGGGACACGCCCGGGGTGGCCAGCGCGGCGGTGACGGTGTCGAGGGCGAAGGAGAGCGCCAGGTCCGCCCGGTGCGGCCCGGCGAACGGGGCCAGCCGGGACTTCGCCACGGCGAGCGGCTTGAGCGGCAGCACCAGCGACCAGCCGGCGGTGGGTGCGGGGGGCGCGACGGGCCCGCTGGGGCGTACGGTGTCCTGGGTCATCGGCGTCATTGTGACGCCGGTCCCGGAACCCTCGCCAGGCCGTCCGAACTGTGCGGACGTGCGTTTGATCACGCCTGCCCGTCCGGCTGGCGGGGCTGCTCGACAGCCGATGAGCGATCGGGCGAGACTGTTCCGCGCCCGGGCCCGGGCACCGTCCCCGGTGCGCGGCGCCGGGAGGCTAGGACTGCGGCACCCCACGTGCCGCACCGGATGAGGAGGACCTGGGGTGGCCCGCCGCTCGTACGCCAGCTTCGGCAACGCCGACTACGGCATCTGGTACCGCTTCGCGGCCGTGCTGGTGAAGCCGGTGACGACCGCGCTGGTGAAGCCCGACTGGCGGGGCTGGGAGCACCTTCCGCAGGAGGGCGGCTTCATCACCGCGGTCAACCACAACTCGATCATCGACCCGCTGGTCTACGCGCACTGGCAGTACAACAGCGGGCGGCCGCCGCGGATCCTCGGCAAGTCCTCGCTGTTCTCGGTGCCGTTCATCGGGTTCATGCTCCGCAAGACCGGCCAGATCCCGGTGTTCCGGGAGTCGACCGACGCGGCGCAGGCGTTCCGCTCGGCGATCGACGCCGTCAACGGCGGCCAGTGCGTGCAGTTCTACCCGGAGGGCACGCTCACCCGGGATCCCGACCTGTGGCCGATGACCGGCAAGAGCGGGGTGGCCCGGGTGGCGCTGATGACGGGCGCCCCGGTCATCCCGGTGGCGCACTGGGGTGCGCACGAGATCATCCCGCCCTACGGCAGGGGCGGATCCGGCAAGGGCCGGTTCAACCTCTTCCCGCGGCACAAGGTGACGGTGACGGCGGGGCCGGCGGTGGACCTCAGCAAGTACCAGGGCCAGGAGCTGACCGCTCAGGTGCTCAGGGACGCCACCGAGGACATCATGGCGGCGATCACCGCCGTCCTGGCCGAGGTCCGCGGCGAGGAGCCGCCGGCCGAGCGCTACGACATGCGGACGGCGGCCCGCGACCGGGCCACGGCGGCCGCGGCCGAGCGGCAGCGGGCCGCCGGCTCGCGCGACAGCGGTACCGAGGAGGTCGGCAAGTGACCCGATGCGCCGTGTTCGGAACGGGTTCCTGGGGGACCGCGTTCGCGATGGTGCTGGCCGACGCCGGTTGCGAGGTCACCCTCTGGGGTCGCCGCTGGGAGCTGGTGGACGCGATCCACACCACCCACGTCAACCCGGACTACCTGCCGGACGTCCCGCTGCCGGCCTCGATCCGGGCCACCCTGGACCCGGCGCAGGCGCTGGCCGGGGCCGACTTCGCGGTGCTCGCGGTGCCCTCGCAGACGCTGCGCGAGAACCTGGCGGCCTGGGCGTCGCTGATCGAACCGCAGACGGTGCTGGTCAGCCTGATGAAGGGCATCGAGCTCGGCACCGCGAAGCGGATGAGCGAGGTCATCGCGGAGGTCGGCAAGGTCGCCGCGGACCGGGTGGCGGTGGTCAGCGGGCCCAACCTGGCCCGCGAGATCGCCAACCGGCAGCCTGCCGCAAGTGTGGTCGCCTGCACCGACGAGGCGGTCGCCAAGCGGCTCCAGGCGGCCTGCCACACCCCGTACTTCCGCCCGTACACCAACACCGACGTGATCGGCTGCGAGCTCGGCGGCGCGGTGAAGAACGTCATCGGCCTGGCGGTCGGCATGGCCGACGGCATGGGGCTCGGTGACAACACCAAGGCGACGCTGATCACCCGCGGGCTGGCCGAGACCACCCGGCTGGGGCTGGCGCTCGGCGCCGACCCCTACACCTTCGCCGGGCTCGCCGGGATGGGCGACCTGGTGGCCACCTGCTCCTCCCCGCTGTCGCGCAACCACACCTTCGGCACCAACCTGGGCCGGGGGATGTCGCTGGCGGAGACCATCGCGGCCACCCGGCAGACCGCGGAGGGCGTCAAGTCCTGCGAGTCGGTGCTCGACCTGGCCCGGCGCAGCGGCGTCGACATGCCGATCGTCGAGGCCGTGGTGGACGTGGTGCACAACGGCCGGCCCACCCAGGAGGCGCTGCAGGCGCTGATGTCGCGCTCGGCCAAGTCGGAGCGGCACTGACCGGGACGGAACCCAGCGGGACGGAACCCAGCGGGACGGAACCCAGCGGGACGGAACCCAGCGGGACGGCGCCGGCTGAGACGGCACCCAGCGCGACCGAGTGGGGCGGCGCCGGCTCCGGGCGGCCCGGAAGAGCACCGGCGAATCACAGCGCCGGGTGACTTTCCGGAAACAGCTCGCACGGTAGTCTCAAACCCGATATGAGCATCGAACAGTCCTCCCCGAACCGGTCCGCGAAGCCGCGCGTAGCGCTCGTCTTCGGCGGACGCAGCTCCGAGCACGCCATCTCGGTCACCACCGCGGGCAGTGTGCTCAGGTCGATCGACCGCGAGAAGTACGACGTGCTGCCGATCGGCATCACCCACGAGGGCCGCTGGGCGCTGGTGAGTGACGAGCCGTCCCGGATGGCCATCACCGACGGCCGGCTGCCGGACGTCGCCCACGTCGCCGAGGCCGTCGAGGGCCAGGTGGTCCTGCCGGTCGGCCCGGGCAGCCGCGAGGTGGTCTGGAGCGAGCCGGGGGCCGCCCCCAAGGTGCTCGGCGAGGTCGACGTGGTGTTCCCGCTGCTGCACGGTCCGTGGGGCGAGGACGGCACCCTGCAGGGCCTGCTGGAGCTCTCCGGAGTGCCGTACGTCGGCAACGGCGTGCTCTCCAGCGCGGTCGGCATGGACAAGGAGTTCACCAAGCGCGTCCTGGCCTCGCACGGCCTGGGCGTGGGCCGGTACACGGTGGTCCGCCCGCGCGAGTGGGAGAGCGAGGCCGGCCGCACCGCGGTGCGCGAGCGGGTCGCGGAGCTCGGGCTGCCGCTGTTCGTGAAGCCCTGCCGGGCCGGGTCCAGCATGGGCATCACCAAGGTCAAGGACCTCGCCGACCTCGACGCCGCGATCGAGGAGGCCCGTCGGCACGATCCCAAGCTGATCATCGAGGCGGGCGTCTCCGGCCGCGAGATCGAGTGCGGGGTCCTGGAGTTCGAGGACGGCCCGCGCGCCAGCGTCCCGGCCGAGGTGCTGGTCGGCGGCGGCTACGAGTTCTACGACTTCGAGGCCAAGTACATCGACTCCTCCGAGGTGCGGATCCCGGCGGAGCTCTCCGCCGAGGAGACCGCCGAGATCCGCCGCCAGGCGATCGCCGCCTTCGAGGCGCTCGGCTGCGAGGGCCTGGCCCGGGTCGACTTCTTCCTGCTGGACGACGGCAGCTGGATGATCAACGAGATCAACACCATGCCCGGGTTCACGCCGATCTCGGCCTTCCCGAAGATGTGGGAGGCCACCGGCCTCGCCTACCCGGAGCTGATCGACCGGCTGCTCCAGACCGCGCTGCGCCGCTCCACCGGCCTGCGCTAGGACCTGTTCGAAGGAGGGCGGGCCGGGTAATCCCGGCCCGCCCTCCTTCCGTGTCGTCGCGGACCGCCGTCGCCGCGGGTCGCCGCGTCAGGGGATGGCGGCCTTCACCGCGTCGGAGAGCGAGGCCGCCGCGTCCAGCGGGTTGGCGGTCGCCCCGCCGGGGACGGTCACCTCGACGAAGACGGCGCGCTGGGTGGCGGTGAAGCGGTAGCCGCCGTCGGTCAGCTGCTCCGGCCACCAGGTGACGTCGTTGACGGTGGGCGAGATCTCCTGCTGGCGCTCCTCGGTCAGCCCCTCCGGGTGCGGCACGCCGCAGCGCAGCACGATGCGAGGGGTGCTGTCCCAGGCCGCCACCAGCGGCGAGACCGGTGAAGGGTCCCGGCGCGGGTGGCCGAGCAGGGTCGGCGGCAGCGCGGCGTTCAGCGCGCGGCAGTACTCGGCCTGGCGCGCGTTGGGCTGCGGTACCTCGATCTGCTCGGGCGCGCCCCAGCTGCCGACCAGCACCACCACGGTGCAGGTCAGCGCGAGCGGCAGGGCCAGCCATCGGACGGGGGCCGGCAGTGCCGCCAGGAAGCGGGGGACGCGCAGTTCTCGGGCCACCCGCCGATGGTAGCCGGGGCTTACAGGTGGACCACCGGACAGGTGAGGGTGCGGGTGATGCCCTCGACCTGCTGGACCTTCGCGACGACCAGACGGCCGAGGTCGTCCACCGTCTCGGCCTCGGCGCGGACGATCACGTCGTAGGGCCCGGTCACGTCCTCGGCCTGGAGCACGCCTTGGATCTTGGAGATGGACTCGGCCACGGCGGTGGCCTTGCCGACCTCGGTCTGGATCAGGATGTATGCCTGTACCACGGGGGCCTCCCGGCGGCTGGGGTACGGAGGAACGCCGCCGTGATCACCCGGGCGGCTCCCGGGGTGGGAAACGGGCTCACCGGCAGTCTGATCACCACGCTACCGCGCGGTGGGGCGGGGAGGGGAGACCTCTGCACCACCGGAGGGCGTACGCTGCGCGCGGGGGAGCGGACTGCCCGCAGACGTCGGGTTTGAAACGTTGGAAGACGCGAGAGGACGGCAGATGCAGGGGACCGTGGGTGAGCTGGGCGAGTTCGGACTCATCAGGGAGCTGACCGCCCGGGTACCGCTCACCGATGCGGTCGACCTGGGCCCGGGTGACGACGCCGCCGTGGTGAAGGCGCCGGACGGCCGGGTGGTGGCGACCACAGACGTGTTGATCGAGGGCCGGCACTTCCGCCGGGACTGGTCCACCGCGTACGACGTGGGCCGCAAGGCCGCCGCGCAGAACCTCGCCGACGTGGCCGCGATGGGCGCGGTGCCGACCGCGATACTGCTCGGCCTGGTCGCCCCCGCCGACCTGCCCACCACCTGGGCCACCGAGCTGATGGACGGGCTGCGCGACGAGTGCCAGGTGGCCGGCGCGACGGTGGTCGGCGGCGACGTGGTGCGCGGCGACACCATCACCCTGGCCATCACGGCGCTCGGGGACCTCCAGGGGCGCGCGCCGGTGACCCGCGCCGGTGCCCAGGTGGGCGACGTGGTCGCGGTGACCGGCTGGCTCGGCTGGTCCGCGGCCGGACTGACGGTGCTGCAGCGCGGCTTCCGCTCCCCGCGGGCCTTCGTGGAGGCGCACCGCCGACCCGAGCCGCCGTACCACGCGGGCCCGGCCGGTGCGGAGTTGGGCGCCACCGCGATGATCGACGTGAGCGACGGGCTGGTCGCCGACCTCGGCCACGTCGCCCGGGCCAGCGCGGTGGACATCGACCTGAAGGCGGCCGACTTCGACGTCCCGGCCCAGATGGCCGACATCGGCCAGGCGGTCGGGGTGGACCCGCTGGTCTGGGTGCTCTCCGGCGGCGAGGACCACGCGATCGTGGCGACCTTCCCGCGCGGGATCCAACTGCCCGCCCGCTGGCGGGTGGTGGGCGAGGTGACCGGTCGGCCCAGCGGCCGGCGCGGCGGCCGGGTCACGGTGGACGGCGAGGCCTGGGACCGCGCCGCGGGCTGGGACCACTTCGCCGAGTGACGTCCGGGCCGTGGACGTGACGCCGTCCCAGGGCGGTGACCGCGTAGGCTTGCGGTCACCTGAGCCTGCCCGGTTTGTCCGGGCAGGTGGTCTGAACCACGGCGGAGCAGGAGAGCACAGCCACCATGCGCATCGGTGTCCTGACCAGCGGCGGCGACTGCCCCGGCCTCAACGCGGTGATCCGTTCGGTGGTGCACCGGGGCACCGATGTGCACGGTGACGAGATCGTCGGGATCGAGGACGGCTTCCTCGGTCTGATCGAGGGCCGCACCCGGCCGGTCTCGCACGACGACGTCACCGGACTGCTCACCCTCGGCGGCACCATCCTCGGCTCGGCCCGGGTCCAGCGCGACCGGATCGCCTGGGCGGTGGACAACGCGCGGACGCTGGCCGGCAACATCGGCATCGACGCGCTGATCGCGATCGGCGGCGAGGGCACGCTGACCGCCGCCAAGATGTTCAGCGACGCCGGGCTGCCGGTGGTCGGGGTGCCGAAGACCATCGACAACGACATCGACGCCACCGACGTCACCTTCGGCTTCGACACCGCCGTGCACGTCGCGACCGACGCGATCGACCGGCTGAAGACCACCGCCGAGTCCCACCAGCGCGTGATGGTGGTGGAGTTGATGGGCCGGCACACCGGCTGGATCACCCTCACCGCCGGCATGGCGGGTGGCGCCCACGGCATCCTGATCCCGGAGAAGCCCTTCGATATCGAGGCGGTGGCCCGGATGGTCGAGGACCGCTTCTCCCGGGGCAAGAAGTTCGCCATCATCGCCGTCGCCGAGGGTGCCGCCCCGCTGCCCGGCACCATGCGCTTCGACCACGGCGAGGTCGACCGGTTCGGCCACCGGACCTTCGGCGGGATCGGCAACCGGCTCGCCCACGAGCTGGAGAACCTGCTCGGCAAGGAGGCCCGGCCGGTCATCCTCGGTCACACCCAGCGCGGCGGCACCCCCACCGCCCGCGACCGGGTGCTCGCCACCCGGTTCGGCTGGCACGCCGTGGAGGCCGTCCACAAGGGGGCGTTCGGCCACTTCACCGCGCTGCGCGGCAACGAGATCGAGCTGGTGCCGGTCGCGGAGGCCGTCACCCGCCTCAAGACCGTGCCGCAGGACCGCTGGGTGGAATCCGAAGCCGTGCTCTGAACCGGCCCGGGTAGGTTTGGCCCCATGGCTCTCCCGTCGCCCACCCCCGCCCCCGGCGGCCACGCTTCGCGCGGCCCCTCCCTCGCGCCTCCCCGCGTGCTCACCGTCGCCGGATCGGACTCCGGCGGCGGCGCCGGCATCCAGGCCGACCTGAAGGCGATGCTCGCCCTCGGCGTCCACGGCATGAGCGTGATCACCGCCGTCACCGCGCAGAACTCGCTCGGTGTCCAGGGCTACTGGGAGCTGCCCGCCGAGGCCGTCCGGGCGCAGTTCCGCAGCGTGGTGGACGACATCGGCGTCCAGGCCGTGAAGACCGGCATGCTCGCCTCGATCGAACTGGTGGAGACCGTCTCCGAGCTGCTGGCCGGGGTGTCCGCGCCGGTGGTGGTCGACCCGGTCGGGGTCTCCAAGCACGGGGACGCGCTGCTGGCCGCCGAGGCCGTCGCGACCGTCCGGGAGCGGCTGCTGCCCGTCGCCACCCTCGCCACCCCCAACCTGCACGAGGTGACGCAGCTCACGGGCCGCACCGTCGAGGACGAGTCACAGATGCTCGACGCGGCGAAGGCGCTGCTCGACCTCGGGCCGCGCTGGGTTCTGGTGAAGGGCGGACACCTGGAGGGCGAGGCCGCCGATCTGCTCTACGGCGGCGCGGGCCAGGAGTACTGGTACCGGGCCCCCCGCTACGACAACCGGCACACCCACGGCACCGGCTGCACACTGGCCAGCGCGATCGCCGCCGGGCTGGCCAAGGGCGAGCCGCTGCCCGGGGCGGTGGCCTCCGCCAAGGAGTACATCACCGGCGCCATCGCCGGCGGGTTCGCGCTGGGCGCCGGGATCGGACCGGTCGACCACGCCTGGCGCTGGCGCTGAGAACGGCCCTGGGCGGGCCCGAGGGCCCGCCCAGGAAGGCGCGGAAGGCACCGGAGGTGCGCAGGCGCGGAAGGAAAAACAGGAAGCCGGCCCATCCGAGGATGAACCGGCTTACTGGAGGACCGGCTTACCGGTCTGCGCGTCAGCGCGAGACCTTACCGGCCTTGATGCACGAGGTGCAGACGTTGAGCCGCTTCGGCGTCCGCCCAATCACAGCGCGCACCGTCTGAATGTTGGGGTTCCAACGACGGGGGGTACGGCGGTGAGAGTGGGAGATGCTGTTGCCGAAGCCCGGCCCCTTGCCGCAGACGTCGCAGTTGGCAGCCACAGGAGTCACTCCAAGACTTCAGATCATTTACGTTCGAAAACCCCGCCAACCCACCGGAGCACTCACGTGAACCAGACTGGACTAATGGGGTGAGCCTGGACTGTTCCAGGCAACCGGAAGAGCATACAACGCTTGCTTCCGTTCAACGAAACTACCACGACCGCGCAGGTGATCGCTGCGCTCGCCGCCCCCCGCACCCGCCCGCGGCCCCCGATAACCTGCCGGTATCACCCCTCGCCGTTCATCCTGAGGCCATCGCGGCGTCCCATCCGGAGGAGACCTGGTGCTGCACACGCTCGACGCCCCGGCCGTGCGCACCTGGTGCCAGCTGGCCCTGCGCGCGCTCGGCCAGGCCCGCGAGGAGATCGACGCACTCAACGTCTACCCCGTCCCCGACGGCGACACCGGCACCAACCTCTACCTGACCGTGGAGTCCGCCGCCGCCGCGGTCGAGACCCGCTTCACCGATCCGGTCGGGGGCGCCGCACCCGGGCTCGCCGAGGCCGCCCGGGCGATGGCCCGCGGCGCGCTGATCGGCGCCCGCGGCAACTCCGGCGTGATCCTCGCCCAGTGGCTGCGCGGCACCGCCGAGACGCTCGCCGAGGGCGGCGGCGCCGACCAGCTGCGGGCCGCCCTCCAGCGGGCCTCCGACTCCGCCTACCAGGCCGTCGCCGAGCCCGTCGAGGGGACGCTGCTGACCGTCGCCCGGGTCGCCGCCCGGGAGGCCGTCCGGGCCGGGGGCGGCCTCGCCCAGGTCGCCGACACCGCCTACCGGGCCGCCCGGGACGCGCTGCGGCACACCCCCGAGCAGCTCGCCGTGCTCGCCGAGGCCGGGGTGGTGGACGCCGGCGGACGCGGCCTGGTCGCCGTCCTCGGCGCGCTCGCCGACGCCGTCGCAGGGCACCAGCCGATGGGCCCGGTCGCGCTGCGCGGGGACGTGCGGATCGCGGAGAGCTGCGAGGGGCACGTGCGGCCGCCCGGCCCCGGCCACCCCGCGTTCGAGGTGATCTACCTGCTGGACGCCCCCGACGAGGCGCTGCCCGCGCTGCGCGCCCGGCTGGCGGAACTCGGCGACTCCCTGGTGGTCGGCGGCGGCGACGGCCTGTGGAACGTCCACGTGCACGTGGACGACGCGGGCGCCGCCGTCGAGGCCGGGGTCGGGGCCGGGCGGCCGCACCAGATCCGGATCACCCACTTCGCCGAGGCCGCCGCCCGCTCCGGGACCGCCGACGAGCGGGGCGAGCGGGAGGAGCGCACCCGCGCGGTGCTCTCCGTGGTCTCCGGCACGGGCCTGGCCGAACTCTGCGAACAGGCCGGCGCCGTCGTCCTGCACGCCGACCCGGACCGCCCGCCGGCCAGCGCCGAACTCGCCGCCGCCGTCCGACGGTCCGCCGCCCGCGAGGTCGTGCTGCTGCTCAACGACCCCGAACTGCGGGCCGCCGCCGGGGCCGCCGCCGACCAGCTGCGCGAGGAGGGCGTGCGGATCGCCGTGCTGCCCACCCGCTCGCCGGTCCAGGGCCTGGCCGCGCTCGCCGTCCACGAGACCGGCCGGCGCTTCGACGAGGACGTGGTCGCCATGACCTCGGCCGCCGGCGCCACCCGGTACGCCGAACTCGCCTTCGCCGAGGGGGAGTCCTGGACGATGGCCGGGGTCTGCCAGGCCGGGGACGTGCTCGGGCTGATCGACGGGGACGTCGCGGTGATCGGCGCCGGGCTGGCCGAGGTCGGCACGAGCGTGCTCGACCGGATGCTCGGCGCGGGCGGTGAACTCGTCACCCTGATCCTCGGCGAGGGCGCACCCGAGGGCCTGGCCGAGGGGCTGGTCGCGCACGCCCGGCACCGGCGGCCCGAGGTGGACGCGGTGGTCTTCCACGGCGGCCAGGAGTCCGCGCCGCTGCTCATCGGGGTGGAGTAGCGCCCGGACTGTCGGCCCGGTGGTGTAAACAGGGCGGTGATGGGCGCTCTCGACGAACCACTGACCAAGCTCGTCGGCGACCGCACCGCGAAGGTGCTCGCCGACAGCCTCAAGCTGCGCACGGTCGGGGACCTGCTGCACCACTACCCGCGCCGCTACGTCGAACGCGGCCAGCTCACCAGCCTGGACGAGCTGGAGATCGACGAGCACGTCACCGTGCTGGCCCGGATCGAGAAGGTCACCCTGATCCCGTTCCGCGGCCGCAAGGGCGACCGCCTGGAGGTCGTCGTCACCGACGGCCGCAGCCGGCTCTCCCTGGTGTTCTTCAACCAGGGCTGGCGGCAGAAGGAGCTGCGGTCCGGCGCCCAGGGCCTGTTCGCGGGCAAGGTCGGGGTCTTCAACCGCACCCGCCAACTCGTCTCGCCGGACTACCAGCTGCTCGACGAGGAGGCCGGCTCCGAGGCCGCGCAGCAGTTCGCCGGCCGGCTCATCCCGGTGTACGGCGCCAGCTCCCAGATGCCCAGTTGGAAGCTGTCCATCTGCATCGAGACGGCGCTCACCAAGCACCTGTCCGACGTCGGTGAGCCGCTGCCCGCCGACCTGCGCGAGCGGCACGACCTGATCCCGCTGCCCGAGGCGCTGGAGCTGATCCACCGCCCGCGCGGCCAGGCGGACCGCGAGCGCGCCCAGAGCCGGCTGCGCTGGGACGAGGCCTTCGTCCTCCAGGTCGCCCTCGCCCAGCGCCGGGCGGCCGACTCCGCGCTGCCCGCCAAGCCCCGCCCGCGCCGGGCCGGCGGCGTGCTGGACGCCTTCGACGAGCGGCTGCCGTTCACCCTCACCGAGGGCCAGCAGGCCGTCTCCACCGAGATCTTCGCCGACCTCGCGGGCGAGCACCCGATGCACCGGCTGCTCCAGGGCGAGGTCGGCTCCGGCAAGACCCTCGTCGCGCTGCGCGCCATGCTGGTCGCCGTCGACGCGGGCGGCCAGGCCGTCCTGCTGGCGCCCACCGAGGTGCTGGCCCAGCAGCACCACCGCTCGATCGTCGAGATGATGGGGGACCTCGCCGAGGGCGGCATGCTCGGCGGTTCGGACCTCGGTACCAAGGTGGCGCTGCTGACCGGCTCGATGGGCGTCCCGGCTCGCCGCCAGGCGCTGCTGGACATGGCCTGCGGGGACGCGGGGATCGCGATCGGCACGCACGCGCTGATCGAGGACAGGGTGCAGTTCCAGGACCTCGGCCTGGTCGTGGTGGACGAGCAGCACCGCTTCGGCGTCGAGCAGCGGGACGCGCTGCGGGCCAAGGGCGAACAGCCGCCGCACCTGCTGGTGATGACGGCCACCCCGATCCCGCGGACCGTCGCGATGACCGTCTTCGGGGACTTGGAGACGTCGGTGCTGGACCAGCTGCCGGCCGGCCGCTCGCCGATCTCCACCCATGTCGTCCCGGCCGTGGAGAAGCCCAACTTCCTTGCCAGGGCCTGGGAGCGGGTCCGCGAGGAGGTGGGCAAGGGCCACCAGGCGTACGTGGTCTGCCCCCGGATCGGGGACGAGGAGCCCGCCGACCCGAAGAAGCGGCGCAAGGCCGCGGCCGGCGCGGACCTGGAGGACGTCGGCGCCGACAGCGACGAGCGCCGGCCGCCGCTCTCGGTGGTGGAGACCGCCGAGATGCTGCTGAAGGGCCCGCTGGCCGGGCTGCGGGTGGAGATCCTGCACGGGCGGCTGGCGCCCGAGGCCAAGGACGAGGTGATGCGCCGGTTCGCGGGCGGCGAGGTGGACGTCCTGGTGGCCACCACGGTGATCGAGGTCGGCGTCAACGTGCCCAACTCCACCGCCATGGTGATCATGGACGCGGACCGCTTCGGCGTCTCCCAGCTGCACCAGCTGCGCGGCCGGGTCGGGCGCGGCAGCGCGGCCGGGCTCTGCCTGCTGGTCAGCGACATGCCCGCGGGCAGTGCCGCCCGGGCCCGGCTGGAGGCGGTGGCCGGCACGCTGGACGGCTTCCAGCTCTCCCGGATCGACCTCGAACAGCGCCGCGAGGGCGACGTGCTGGGCCAGGCGCAGTCGGGGGTCAAGTCCTCGCTCAAGGTGCTCTCGGTGCTGGAGGACGAGGAGGTCATCGTCACCGCCAGGGCCGAGGCCACCCGGCTGGTCGCCGAGGACCCGGAGCTGGCCACCCACCCGGAGCTGCGCACCGTGCTGGAGAGCCTGATCGACGAGGACCGCGCGGCCTACATGGAGAAGGGCTGAGCCCCGGGATCGGGCAGCCTCGGAGGGCCCGATTGTCAGACCCCCGCGAGAGAATGTAGTTGTTCAGGGCGCACCCCCAAGGTGCGTACCTGGCACGACACTTGGGGGTCCTGCCATGGCATTCCGTCATCTCAACGAGCTCCCGCTCGGCGACAAGGTCTTCCGGATCGAACTCGCCAGCGACGACGACCGCGAGGTCACCCTCACCCTGACCGGCTGGCGCGAGGGGGCCGCCGCCGCGCCCCTCGCCTCCGGCAAGCTCCGGCTGCCGGTCGAGGACGTCGCCTCGCTGCGGATCGCGCTCAACCGCGCGCTGCGGGCCCTGGCGATCGTCGCCGATGTCTCCGAGCCCATCCCCGACCGTGACGTCCTGCGCGAGCTCTACCCCGGCCACGGCGCCCCCTGGGTGCCGCAGCACGAGGAGGAGCTGGTCCGGCGCTTCCACGACAGCGAGACCGTCGCCCGGATCGCCGCCCGCTTCGGCCGCACCCCCGACTCCGTCCGCACCAAGCTGCGCGAGCTCGGCCACGACCCGCGCCGCCCCGAGTACTGCCCGCCCGACGGCTGCCTGTCCTGGTCCCGCTACGCCTCGCCGGCCCTGCTCGGCGCCGCCGCCCCGGCCCCCCAGGCGGCTGGCGAGTAACCCCGGCGAGCGGCCCGGAGGCGAGCCGAGCGCCTGAGGAAAGAGGCTTCCCACCCCGCCGGTCTGCCGGCGGGGTGGTGGCCGTATAGCGTGGTCGGGCAGCGACGAAAGGACCTCCCACCACCATGACCCGCGTGATCGCCGGGGCGGCCGGCGGCCGCCGACTGGCCGTACCGCCCGGCCGGGGCACCCGCCCGACCTCCGACAAGGCCCGCGAGGCGATGTTCTCCACCCTGGAGGCGTTGCGCGGCACGATCCACGGGGCCCGGATGCTCGACCTGTTCGGCGGATCGGGCGCGGTCGGCCTGGAGGCGCTGTCGCGCGGCGCCGAGCACGTCCTGCTGGTCGAGGCGGACGGCCAGGCGGCCCGGGTGATCCGGGAGAACGTGCGGACGCTCGGCCTGCCGGGAGCGGAGCTCAAGGCGGCCCGGGCCGAGAAGGTGATCGCCGGCCCCGCCCCGGAGACCCCGTACGACCTGGTCTTTCTCGACCCGCCCTACGCCGTCACCGACGACGAGCTGCGCGAGATGCTGATCACACTCCTGGCCGGGGGCTGGCTCGCGGACGACGCACTCGTCACCGTGGAGCGCAGCACGCGAGGCGGCGAGTTCGGCTGGCCCGAGGGCTTCGACGTGTTGCGCTCGCGTCGCTACGGCGAGGGCACGCTCTGGTACGGTCGCGCCGCCGCCGAGGCCCGCCAACACCCGTAGCGGGCCGCGGCCCGCAGCTGTCGTCACCCCACGAGGGAGCATTCACGCCATGCGTCGCGCCGTCTGTCCCGGATCGTTCGACCCGATCACCAACGGTCACCTCGACATCATCGAGCGGGCCTCGAAGCTCTACGACGTGGTGCACGTCGCGGTCGCGGTCAACCGGAACAAGCAGGGCATGTTCACCATCGAGGAGCGGATCGCGCTGATCGAGGAGACCACCGCCCAGTACGGGAACATCGTGGTCGAGTCGCACCTCGGCCTGCTGGTGGACTTCTGCCGGGAGCGCGACATCCCCGCGATCGTCAAGGGGCTGCGGGCCGTCAGCGACTTCGACTACGAGTTGCAGATGGCCCAGATGAACCACGGGCTGACCGGCGTCGAGACGCTCTTCCTGCCGACCTCGCCGACGTACAGCTTCCTGTCGTCCACGCTGGTCAAGGAGGTCGCCTCGTACGGGGGCGACGTCTCGCACCTGCTGCCGGAGGTGGTGCACGACCGGCTGGTCAAGCGGATCGCGGAGCGCAGGGCGCAGTAGGCCGCCGAGTCCGTTTCTGCCGGTTCGTCACGGCTTGTCCCGGGGCGGGGCGGCCGGGTCGGTCCGAGCGTTGTGACCTCGCCGCGCAGGGGCCGTACAGTCTGTATTCCTGCCCTGCGGTGAGGTCCATCGCGCCGGGCCTGCCTCCGCCGGACCGTCGGCGGCACACGGAAAGACGAAGCCCCGTGGACGTGCAGAACAAGGTCGACCAGATCGTCGCGGCCGTCGAGAACGCCCGCTCGATGCCCATGTCGGCCTCCTGCGTGGTGAACCGAGCCGAGCTGGTCGGACTGCTCCAGGACCTGAGGGCGGCGCTGCCCGCCGAGCTGGCCCAGGCGCAGTCGGTGATGGCCGACCACGAGCAGGTGGTGGCCGACGCCCAGGCCGAGGCCGAGCGCATCATCCACGGCGCGCACGCCGAGCGCGGTTCGCTGATCTCCGACACCGAGGTGGTGCGCCGGGCCCAGGCCGAGGCGGACCGGATCCTCGCGGAGGCGCGGGCCGAGGTGGAGGCCAAGCTGGCCGAGGCCGACGACTACGTGGACAGCAAGCTCGCCAACTTCGAGGTGGTGCTGACCAAGACGCTGGGCTCGGTCGGCCGCGGGCGCATCAAGCTGCGCGGCGACGCCGGCGTCTTCGAGACCGACTTCGGCGGCGAGAGCGACGGCGAGGAGTTCCAGCCGCAGCGGATCAGCCCGAGCCCCGAGGTCGACGAGTACGTCGATGTGAAGCTCGCCACCCTGGAGACCGTCCTCGGCAAGACGCTGGAGGCCGTCGGCAAGGGCCGCGACAAGCTGCTCGGCAAGGCCCCGATCGACGAGCTGGGCGCCTACCTGGCCGCCGCGGACCAGGCCCAGCAGGCCAAGAACCGCGCCGAGGCGGTCGCGGCCGGCTTCGCCGCGGACCCGGACGGCGAGGAGGTGCCGTGGTACCGCGAGGAGGTGCCGCAGCAGCAGACCTGGCCGGAGCAGACCCCGGCCGCGGCCGGCTGGCAGGCCCCCGGCACGGACCAGTACGCCGCCACCGCGCAGCAGCAGCAGGGCGGGCAGTACGCCGAGGTGTACGGCGGCGGCTTCGACCCGGCGGGCCAGGCCGACCCGTACGGCGCCCAGTACGGCTACGGTCAGCAGCAACAGCCGCAGCAGCAGGGCTACCCGGTCGGCCAGCAGGACGGCTACGGCTACCCGCAGCAGCAGCAGGGCTTCACGGCGCAGCAGTACGACGCCTACGGCTACCCGCAGGCCCCGACCGCCCCGCCGGCGGTGCCGCCGCAGGCCCCGCAGCAGCCCGGTCTGGACGAGACCAGCTTCTTCGACACCAGCATGATCGACATGACCAGGCTGCGGGAGCTCGGCGGCCGCTGATCCGGGCCCGGCCGGGGAGCGGCGTCCGGCCGAAGTTGGGCCTGGCGGGAGACTCCGGTAGTCTGACCACTCCGGCCTCTCCGTGTCGGGCTGTCGGTCTGCCCGCGCATCCACCCGATGAGCAGCGCCGCGCATCAGTTTTCTCAGGAAGTCAGGACACCTTGAACCGCCTCGACCACCGCGACCCCCTCGTGTTCGACACGCACGAGCTCGGTCGTCGCCCCGGCTCGCTGCGCAAGGTGTCCCGGACTCTGGAGGCCCCCGAGGGCCTCGGGATCATCGATGTGATCGGCGTACCGGAGAAGAGCGAGATCCGGCTGGAGCTCCGCCTGGAGTCCGTGGTCGAGGGCGTGCTGGTCACCGGCACCGCCGAGGCCGGCGTCGAGGGCGAGTGCGTGCGGTGCCTGGAGCCCGTCGAGGACGACCTCGAGGTGGACTTCCAGGAGCTGTACTACTACCCGGAGTCCGACGAGCGCATGCGCGCCCGGACCTCCGGGACCGAGGACCTCGACGAGGACTCGGAGGAAGAGACTTACCGCCTGGAGGGCGACTTCTTCGACCTCCAGCCGGTGCTGCGTGACGCGGTGGTGCTCGCACTGCCGCTGCAGCCGGTGTGCCAGGACGACTGCCTGGGCCTGTGCTCCGAGTGCGGAGCGCGCCTGAGCGACGACCCGACGCACCACCACGACGCCGCCGACCCCCGGTGGGCGGCTCTGCAGGGACTCTCCGCCGCCCCCGGCGACGAGGGTGACGGGATCAAGAACAGCGACACCCGTGAGGGTGCCGCCGAGAACCAGGAGAAGTAGCCGTGGCTGTTCCGAAGCGGAAGATGTCGCGCAGCAACACGCGCCACCGCCGTTCCAACTGGAAGGCCGTCGTTCCGGCCCTCGTGGCGTGCGACAGCTGCCACGAGCCGAAGCTCGGCCACATTGCGTGCCCGAGCTGCGGCACGTACAACCGTCGCCAGGTCCTCTCGGTCTGATCGGCGGGTGTACGGATCGATGTCGGACGGTAACCCCTCCCGCAAGTCGTCCTCCAGCAATGGTGGCAAGGCCGGCGGGCCGGCTTCGACCGAATACGACGTTCTGGAAGGGCGCCTCGGGTACACACTTGAGCGCGCCCTTCTGGTACGTGCCCTGACCCACCGCTCGTTCGCGTACGAGAACGGCGGGCTTCCCACCAACGAGCGCCTGGAGTTCCTCGGCGACTCGGTGCTGGGCCTGGTGGTGACCGACACCCTCTACCGCGTCCACCCGGACGTTCCCGAGGGCACGCTCGCCAAGCTGCGCGCCGCGGTGGTCAACTCGCGCGCGCTGGCCGACGTCGGCCGGGGCCTGGAGCTCGGCACGTTCATCCGCCTCGGCAAGGGCGAGGAGGGTACCGGCGGCCGCGACAAGTC
Organism: Kitasatospora sp. NPDC048239; assembly: GCF_043202015.1. NCBI lineage: Bacteria > Bacillati > Actinomycetota > Actinomycetes > Kitasatosporales > Streptomycetaceae > Kitasatospora > Kitasatospora sp. NPDC048239. The sequence continues at coordinate 773,548 of NZ_JBICZP010000002.1, forward strand.
GTCGATCCTCGCCGACACCGTCGAGGCCGTGATCGGCGCCGTCTACCTGGACCAGGGTCTGGACGCGGCCACCGAGTTCGTCCACCGGTTGTTCGACCCGCTGATCGAGGAGTCCTCTCAGCTGGGCGCCGGCCTGGACTGGAAGACCAGCCTTCAGGAGCTCACCGCCTCGGTGGGCATCGGTGTGCCGGAGTACGTGGTCGAGGAGTCCGGTCCGGACCACGAGAAGACCTTCACCGCGGCGGCCCGGGTGGCCGGCGAGGACTTCGGCAGCGGCGTCGGCCGCTCGAAGAAGGAAGCCGAGCAGAAGGCCGCCGAGAGCGCCTGGCGTGCGATCAAGGAGAAGTACGCCGACCGGGTGCCCGGCGCCAAGGCCTGAGCACGCAGTACCCTTCCTCCTGCCCGTTCCCGCGTGCTGGAGGCTGTAGAGGTGCCCGAACTTCCCGAGGTAGAGGTCGTCCGCCGCGGTCTGGCGAACTGGGTCGCCGGGCGGACGGTCGCCGACGTCCAGGTGCTGCACCCGCGCGCGGTGCGCCGCCAGACCGCCGGTGCGGCCGACTTCGCCGCCCGGCTGACCGGCTCCACGCTCGGTACCGCGCAGCGGCGCGGCAAGTACCTCTGGGTGCCGCTCTCCGGTACCGCCGGGCCGGCGGCCGGGAGCGGCTTCTCACTGATCGGCCACCTCGGGATGAGCGGCCAACTGCTCGTCCAGGACCCGGCGGTGCCCGACGAGAAGCACCTGCGGGTCCGGCTGCGGTTCACCGACGGCGGGCGCGAGCTGCGCTTCGTCGACCAGCGGACCTTCGGCGGCCTGGCGGTCGAGGAGGCCGAGGACGACGACCCGGAGGGCACCCCGGTCTCCATCGCACACATCGCCCGCGACCCGCTGGACCCGCGCTTCGACGACGCCGTCTTCGTGGCCGCGCTGCGGGCCAGGCGCACCACGGTCAAGCGGGCGCTGCTCGACCAGACGCTGATCAGCGGGGTCGGCAACATCTACGCCGACGAGGCGCTGTGGCGCTCCAGGCTGCACTACGACCGGCCGACCGCCTCCGTCACCCGCCCCCAGGCCGCCGTCCTGCTGGCCGCCGCCCGGGACGTGATGACCTCCGCGCTCGCCGTCGGCGGCACCAGCTTCGACAGCCTCTACGTCAATGTGAACGGCGAGAGCGGCTACTTCTCCCGGGACCTCGACGCCTACGGCCGCGAGCACGAGCCCTGCCGCCGCTGCGGCACGGCGATCCGCCGGGCGGCCTGGATGAACCGCTCCAGCTACTTCTGCCCCCGCTGCCAGCGCGCCCCGCGGCTGCGCAACGGGGGCTGAACAGCCGCTACCGCTTGGTGAGTTCGGGCTCGGCCGAGGGGGCCTCGGCCGAGCCGTGGGTGTCCTGGCCGAAGTAGGCGACGCCGACGGCGGAGACCACGGCGAGCAGGAAGCCGAGGACGCCGAGCCAGCCCAGGCCGGCCTTGGAGGAGTCGCCGAGCCAGAGCACGCCGACCGCGCCGGGCAGCACCGTCTCGCCGACCACCAGGGCGGCGGTGGCGCCGTTCACCGAGCCGATCTGCAGGGCGATGGTGTGCACGTACATCCCGCCGAGGCCGCCGACCAGGATGGCGTACAGGGCCGGGTCGGAGAGCAGCTTGCCGAGCTCGAACGGGTCGACGCCGTTGAGGATGCGCACGCCGACGCCGAGCGCGCCGAAGCCGAGGCCGGAGAGCAGACCGGCGACGATGGCGCCCTTCGCGCCCATCCGCCGCACCAGCAGGCCGCCGCCGACCAGCAGCACGGTGGTGATGGCCAGCAGCCACCAGTGGAAGGACATCGCCGCGTGGTGGCCGCCCTCCGGCCCGGCGGAGACGGCCAGCAGGACCAGCGCCGAACAGAGCACGCCGATCGACGCCCACTCCAGCTGCTTGAGCCGGATGCCGAGCAGCTTGATCGAGAGCACCGCGGTGATCACCAGGTTGGCGCTGATGATGGTTTGCGAGAGGAACAGCGGCAGCAGCCGGGCGGCCAGCGCGCCGAGCCCGAACCCGATCAGGTCGAGCACCGTACCGAGGATGAACTCCCAGGTGACGGCGGCCTTCGCGGTCGAGGAGAGGCTGGGGCCGCCGTGCTCGGTGGTTCCGGTCGAGGTGCCGCGGGCGGCCTCCTCGCGGGCGGAGCGGCGTGATCCGACGGCCTGCAGGACCGATCCGGTGCCGTAGCAGGCGGAGGCCGCCACGGCGGTGACGAGGCCGATGAACACCGAGTGCTCCGATCGAGAGAAACGGTCAAGAGAAGGTCATGGTCCGGGTGGTCCGGCACCACTATGCCTGGTCGCGCGGTACGGTCGGGGCGCCCGGGAGCGCCGGGCGAACGGCCGCGGACCTGCCGGGACGTACGTCCGGGCGGGGTCTGCGGTTCCCGGCTCCGCGCGGCTTAGGGACGGATGGGGGACGGCGGGGGGCGACATCATCCCGGAGGAGGGGCCGGACCCCGGCGGACGGTGGGGGTGCGCCGGCCGACCCGTAGACGAAGGGTATGCCCCGTCCGGGGAGCGCTGGGGGTAGCGTCGATGGCATGAGAACCCTTGCTCGACGACCGTCCCGGAGCGCCGGCCCGCCAACCCTGGCGGCGGCGCTGGTGGCGGCGCTGCTCGGGCTGCTGCTCGTGCTGGCTCCGGCGGCCTCGGCGGCCGGCGGGCTGGACGACGCCACCGCGGCCCTCAAGCAGGGCCGGGTCTACGTCGACCCGGCGATGGAAGGCCGGTTCAGCCAGAGCCAGGCCGACGCCCTGACCGAGAAGATCCGCAAGACCGACAAGCCGATCTTCATCGCGGTCGTCCCGGCCGCCGATCCGTACGGCGCCACCTCGGTCTTCCCCGACCTGCGCACCAAGGTCGGCATCACCGGCACCTACGGCATCTGGCGCGGCGACCAGTTCCAGGCCCGATCGGACAAGTCCGCGCTGCCCAGCGGAAGTGCGGAGCGGATCGCGGGCGCCTCCTTCCGGTCGCACCCGGGAGACATCGACGCCACCCTGAACGACTTCGTCGACACCGCCGCGCCGCAGGTCAAGGGCCACGGCGTGGGCGGCGGCAGCGGTATGTCGGTCGCCGCCGTGGTGATCCCGCTGGCCCTGCTGGCGCTGGCAGGCACCGGTGTGTTCCTGCTGTTCCGCCGGGCCCGGCGGCGCAAGGAGGAGCAGCGCCGCGCCGAGCTGGCGCAGCTGCGCCGGGTGGTGGACGAGGACATCACCGCCTTCGGCGAGGAGCTCGACCGGCTCGACTTCAACCCGGGCGCGGCCGACGCCGACGACGTCCAGCGCACCGACTACGCGCACGCCCTGGACTCCTACGAGCAGGCCAAGCGCACCATGGACGAGGCCAAGGGCCCGGCGGACGTCAAGCCGGTCACCGAGGCACTGGAGGACGGCCGGTTCGCGCTGGCCACCCTGGCGGCCCGGCGGGAGCAGCGCCCGCTGCCGGAGCGCCGTCCGCCGTGCTTCTTCGACCCGCGGCACGGTCCGTCCGTGCAGGACGCCGACTGGGCGCCGGCCGGCGGTGCGACGCGCACCGTCCCGGTCTGCCAGGCGGACGCGGCCCGACTGGCCGCCGGCCAGGACCCGGACATCCGGACCGTGCCGACCGAGCACGGACCGCAGCCGTACTGGAACGCGGGACCGGTGTACGGCCCGTGGGCCGGCGGCTACTTCGGCGGCTTCGGCGGCGGCGGGCTGCTGCCCGGTCTGCTGGTCGGCACCATGTTGGGCTCGATGATGAGCAGCCCGGCCTACGCGGCCGGGTCGATGGACGGCTCCGGCTACGACGGCGGCGACTTCTCCGGCGGCGACTTCGACTCCTCGGACTTCGGCGGCGGATTCGACGGCGGTGGCGGTGGCTTCGGCGGCGGGGGCGACTTCGGCGGTGGCGGTGGCGGCGGGGACTTCGGCGGCGGCTTCTGACCGGCCGCCCCCGCGACGACCCGTGTGTGCAGCGGCCCCCGCCCTGGTCGGCGGGGGCCGCTACGGTTGTCCGGCGGGCCACCCGGGCGGGCGTCGACCGGGCCGGTTTGAAAACGAAACCCTGTGTGGCAGGCTGGCGGTGTGACTCCCGGCACCCCCTCCGCCCTCCCCGGCCGCCCCTGCTCGATCGCCGCCGCCCTCCAGGTGGTCGGCGAGAAGTGGGCGCTGCTCGCCGTCCGCGAGCTCTTCTACGGCAACCACCGCTTCGACCGGATCGCCCGCAACACCGGCGCCCCGCGCGACCGGCTGACCGCCCGGCTGCGTGCGCTGGAGGAGGCCGGGGTGGTCGAACGGCGTGCCTACAGCGAGCGCCCGCCGCGCTACGAGTACCACCTGACCGAGGCCGGCCGGGACCTCGCACCGCTCACCCAGGCGCTGCTCTCCTGGGGCGACCGCTGGGTGCTGCCCGAGCCTCCGGTCGGACTGCGGCACGACCCCGACGGCTGCGAGGCCCACCCGTACGACCCGGCGTGGGTCTGCCGCGGGTGCGGCAGGGAGGGGCACGGCGCCGACCTGCAGATCGAGATCCACAGCCCCGGCTGGACCAGGGAGGGCCCCGTCGGGGCCTAGTCGCCGCCAGCGTCCAACGGGGTCCAACGGGGCAGGTCAGGGCTGTGCCGGATAGGGTCGGGGCATGCATGGTCGTGACGCGCACGGGGACGAGCCGGTCCGGGTGACCGCCTGGGTGCGGGGAAAGGTCCAGCAGGTCGGGTTCCGCTGGTGGACCAGGGCACGGGCGCTGGAGATCGGCCTGAGCGGCTATGCGAGCAACCTCGGCGACGGCCGGGTCCAGGTGGTCGCCGAGGGTCTGGCCGCCGACTGCGAGCAGCTGCTCGCACTGCTGCGCGGCCCGGACACCCCCGGAGCCGTCACCGGCGTGACCGAGATCTGGACGGCCGTCGGCGACGGTTACGAGAGCTTCGCGATCCGCTGATCCCGGTGGCCGCCGTGGGCCGTGCGAGGGACGCGGGGCCCACGCGAAAAGATCGGCAACTGCCGGTGTCATACGGTTGCCATCCGGGCAGACTCGTGGTTGACTCCGCATCGAACGATGATCCACGAGCACCTGGTGGACCGGCCCGAGACCACTTGGCGTGACGACACCGCCATGCAGGTGACAGGGGCGCGGTAGCGTGCGGTGATCGTGTTGACCCTTTCCGTCTTTGGTGAGACGCTGGAAACCCGCGCACACGACCGCGTTTACCCGGCAGGTGCATGCCCTCGTGAGCCCAGCTCACGGCGGATGTGCCGTAGTGCCCAGCCAGCACTACCGGTGACGCGCCGCGCGTGCGTCCCCCTTCCCCCTAGACCTGTACCGTTCCGGTTCGGTCACTCAGCGTGGAGGACCATTCATCATGGCAAAGGCGCTTCTCGGGTATGTCGGCGGCCCCGACCCGCGAATGCTCTCCGAGATGCGACGGCTTCAGCAGCGCGTCCAGGACCTGGAGTCCGAGCTCATTCGGATGCAGGCTGAGAACGACGCTCTCATCGCTGTCGCTGACGAGCACTCGCTGCTCAACAGCATCGACCTGGACCAGCGGGAGCCGGCTCTCACCTGAGTCCCGCCCGGTCCTCACAGATCGACGCCGTTGCGCAAAGAGCCCCGCAAGGGACGCAGTTTGCAAGGGACGCCCTGAGTGGCGTCCCTTCGTCGTGTCCGGGGTCGTCGTGTCCGCACGGTCGTCGTGTCCGGGGGCGGTTCGGCCGCCCACCGCCGGATACAGTCGCCGCTGGGGGCTCTGGCGAGCAATGAGGAGACCGGCGCGTGCACCTGAAGAGTCTGACGCTGCGCGGGTTCAAGTCCTTCGCCTCCGCCACCACGCTGCGCTTCGAACCGGGCATCACCTGCGTGGTCGGCCCCAACGGCTCCGGCAAGTCCAACGTCGTCGACGCGCTCTCCTGGGTGATGGGGGAGCAGGGTGCCAAGTCCCTGCGCGGCGGCAAGATGGAGGACGTCATCTTCGCCGGGACCAGCGGGCGCGCCCCGCTCGGCCGCGCCGAGGTCAGCCTCACCATCGACAACTCCGACGGCGCGCTGCCCATCGAGTACGCCGAGGTCACCATCACCCGGACCATGTTCCGCAACGGTGGCAGCGAGTACGCGCTGAACGGCGACACCTGCCGGCTGCTCGACATCCAGGAACTGCTCTCCGACTCCGGCATCGGCCGCGAGATGCACGTCATCGTCGGCCAGGGCCGGCTCGACTCCGTCCTGCACGCCGACCCGATGGGCCGCCGGGCCTTCATCGAGGAGGCCGCCGGCGTCCTCAAGCACCGCAAGCGCAAGGAAAAGGCGCTGCGGAAGCTGGACGCGATGCAGGTCAACCTCAACCGGGTCCAGGACCTGGTGGCCGAACTGCGGCGCCAACTCGGGCCGCTCGGCCGGCAGGCGAAGATCGCCCGGCGGGCCGCCGGCATCCAGGCCGACCTGCGCGACGCCCGGCTCCGGCTGCTCGCCGACGACCTGCTCACGCTGCGCAAGGCGGTCGAGGAGGAGATCGCCGACGAGCTGGCGCTGCGGCTGCGGCGCTCCACCGTCGAGCAGGAGCTCGCCCGCGCGCTGCAGCGCGAAGCCGTCCTGGAGGCGCAGGTCCAGCAGCTCGGCCCGGGCCTGGAGGCCGCCCGGCAGACCTGGTACCGGCTCTCCGCACTCGCCGAGCGCACCCGCGGCACCATCGGCCTGGCCGAGGCGAGGGCCCGGCACGCCTCCGCCGGCGGGCAGGCCGAGGAGCGCCGCGGCCGCGATCCGGAGGAGCTGGAGCAGGAGGCCGCCCGGATCCGGGAGGAGGAGGGCGCGCTGGCCGAGGCGCTGGAGGAGGCCCGGTACGCGCTGGCCGAGGCGGTGGAGACCAGGGCGGAGCTGGAACGCGGGCTGGCCGCCGAGGAGCGCCGGCTGAAGGACGCCGCCCGGGCCATCGCCGACCGCCGCGAGGGCCTGGCCCGGCTTCAGGGCCAGGCGGCCGCCGCCCGGTCCAAGGCCGGCGCCGCCGAGGCCGAGATCGGCCGGCTCGCCGAGGCCAGGGACGAGGCGCTGCTGCGTGCCGGGGCCGCCCAGCAGGAGTTCGAGGAGCTCCAGGGGCAGGTCGACGCGCTGGCGGCGGACGACGAACAGGCGGACGCCGGGTACGAGGCCGCCCGGGAGGGACTCGCCGCCGTCGAGCGCGGGCTGGCCGCCGCCCGGGAGGCGGCCGGTGCGGCGGAGCGCGAGCGGGCTGGGCTGACCGCGCGGCACGAGGCGCTGGCACTCGGCCTGCGCCGCAAGGACGGCAGCGGTGCGCTGCTCGCCGCCGGCGACCGGCTGGCCGGCCTGCTGGGCCCGGCCGCCGCACTGCTGCGGATCGAGCCGGGGTGCGAGACGGCCGTCGCGGCGGCGCTCGGCGCGGCGGCGGACGCCGTCGCCGTCGACTCGCCCGCCACCGCGGCCGAGGCGCTGCGGCTGCTGCACAAGGAGGACGCCGGACGGGCCGCGCTGCTGATCGCGGACGCCGGTGAAGTGGGACGACCCGTCGGGGAGTTGCCCGCCGGGGCCCGCTGGGCCGCCGAACTGGTGGACGGACCGGCCGGGTTGCTGCCCGCCGTCCGCGCCCTGCTGGCCGGCGCCGTGCTGGTCGACTCGCTGGACGACGCGCTGCGACTCCTCACCGAACACCCCGGGTTGAGCGCCGTCACGGCGGAGGGCGACCGGCTCGGGAGCGGCTTCGCGCAGGGCGGGTCCGGTGCGGCGCCGAGCCTGTTGGAGACCCAGGCGGCGGTGGACGAGACGGCCCGCGCACTGGATGAACTGACCGAACGCTGCGCGGAGTCGGCCGAACGGCTGGCCGAACTCACCGAACAGCGCCGGGAGTCGGCCGCCGGACTGGAGCAACTGGCCGCCCGCCGACGGCAGGCCGAGAAGGAACGGGCCCAGGTGGCGGGCGCGCTCGGCCGGCTCGGCGGCCAGGCGCGGGCCGCCGCCGGCGAGGCCGAGCGGCTGTCGGCCGCCGCCACCCGCGCCGAGGACGGCCTGGTCCAGCTCCTCGCCGCCGCCGGGGAGCTGGCCGAACGGCTCGCCGCGGCCGAGGAGTCGGCGGATGCGGGGGAGGACGAGCCGGACGCCGCCGAGCAGCGGCGACTGGCCGAGGGCGCCACCCGTGCCCGGCAGACGGAGATGGAGGCCAGGCTCGCGGTGCGCACCCACGAGGAGCGGGTGCGCGGTCTCGCGGGCCGGGCGGACCAGTTGGACCGGGCCGCCCGCACCGAGCGCGAGGCGCGGGCCCGGGCCGCCGAGCGCCGCCGGCGCGCCGTCCACGACGCCGGGGTGGCGAACGCCGTCGCGGCCGGCGCCCGGCAGCTGCTGGCCTGTCTGGAGGTGTCGCTGGCTCGGGCGGACGCCGGGCGGGCGGCCGTCGAGGAGGCGCGCGCGGAGCGTGAGACCGAGCTCAGGGAGGGCCGGGAGCGCGGCCGGGAGCTGAAGGCCGAGCTGGACAAGCTGGTCGACGCCGGCCACCGGGACGAGGTGCTGCGGGCCGAGAAGCGGCTGCGGATCGAGCAGCTGGAGGCCCGCGCGCTGGAGGAGTTCGGCATCGAGGGCGGCGAACTGCTCGCCTCCTACGGCCCCGACCGGCCCGTCCCGCCCTCGCCGTCGGAGGAGGGGCAGGAGCCCGGCGAGCCCCGGCCCTACGACCGGGGCGAGCAGGAGCGGCGGCTCAAGGCGGCCGAACGGGCGTACCAGCAGCTCGGCAAGGTGAACCCGCTGGCGCTGGAGGAGTTCGAGGCCCTGGAGGAGCGGCACGGGTTCCTCGGCGAGCAGCTGGACGACCTCAGGCGTGGCCGGCGCGACCTGCTGGACATCGTCAAGGACGTGGACCAGCGGGTCGAGCAGCTGTTCACCGCGGCGTACCGCGACACCGCCGCCCAGTTCGAGGGCGTGTTCGCGCGGCTCTTCCCGGGCGGGGAGGGCCGGCTGGTGCTGACCGACCCGGACGACATGCTGACCACCGGGGTCGAGGTGGAGGCCCGCCCGCCGGGCAAGAAGGTGAAGCGGCTCTCGCTGCTCTCCGGCGGCGAGCGCTCGCTCACCGCGGTGGCGCTGCTGGTGTCGATCTTCAAGGCCCGGCCCAGCCCGTTCTACGTGATGGACGAGGTGGAGGCGGCGCTGGACGAGACCAACCTGCGCCGACTGGTCGGGATCATGGAGGAGCTGCGGGAGAGTTCGCAGCTGATCGTGATCACCCACCAGAAGCTCACCATGGAGTCCGCCGACGCCCTGTACGGGGTGACCATGAAGGGCGACGGCATCTCCCAGGTGATCAGCCAGCGCCTGCGCACCGGGGCGCCGCCCGGCCGCCGGAGCGGGGACGCGCAGCGGGCGGGGCCGCGCGCCGCCGCACCGGGGTAGTCCGTCTCCTGCCGGTCCGGCCGGATTCGCGCCGAGATCCGTCGGAGACGGCCAGTCCGCCTGCGGTCCGTCGCGCCCGCCGTCACGGATACTGGTTCACGTTATGGAATACGTGATTCTTGCCGTAGTCATCGCCGTGGTCGCCGTCGGCGCGATCGCCGGCCTCGTCGTTTCCGGCAGACGACGCCAGCAGCTGCCCCCGAAGTCGCAGGCGCCGGTCGTCACGGCGCCCCCGACCCCGCAAGAGCCCCAGGTCGGCGAGGAGTCCGCGCCGCCGACCGAGGAGCCCCGACGCACCGTCGAGGAGGTCGAACTCCCCGAGGCCGAGGCCGTCCCCGAGACGGTCGAGGTCGAGGAGGCCCCGGCCCTCGAAGTCCCCGAGCCCACCGCCGGCCGGCTGGTCCGGCTGCGCTCCCGGCTCTCCCGCTCGCAGAACTCGCTCGGCAAGGGCCTGCTCACGCTGCTCTCGCGCGAGCGCCTGGACGAGGACACCTGGGAGGAGGTCGAGGAGACCCTGCTGACCGCGGACGTCGGCGTGGCCCCCACCCAGGAGCTGGTCGAGCGGCTGCGCACCCGGGTCAAGGTGCTCGGCACCCGCACCCCGGAGGAACTGCGCGCCCTGCTGCGCGAGGAGCTGGTCGAGCTGGTCGGCAAGGACGCCGACCGCACGGTGCACTCCACCAAGCACGCGGAGGGCCCGGCCGTGGTCCTGGTGGTCGGCGTGAACGGCGTCGGCAAGACCACCACCACCGGCAAGCTGGCCCGGGTCCTGGTCGCCGACGGCCGCAAGGTGGTGCTCGGCGCCGCCGACACCTTCCGGGCCGCCGCCGCCGACCAGCTGCAGACCTGGGGCGAGCGGGTCGGTGCGCGCACCGTGCGCGGGCCCGAGGGCGGCGACCCGGCCTCGATCGCCTTCGACGCGGTCAAGGAGGGCATCGCCGAGGGTGCCGACACCGTGCTGGTGGACACCGCCGGCCGGCTGCACACCAAGACCGGCCTGATGGACGAGCTGGGCAAGGTCAAGCGGGTGGTCGAGAAGCACGGCCCGGTGGACGAGGTGCTGCTGGTCCTGGACGCCACCACCGGGCAGAACGGGCTGATCCAGGCCCGGGTCTTCGCCGAGGTGGTCGACATCACCGGCATCGTGCTGACCAAGCTGGACGGCACCGCCAAGGGCGGCATCGTGGTCGCGGTCCAGCGGGACCTGGGCGTCCCGGTGAAGCTGATCGGTCTCGGGGAGGGCGCCGACGACCTGGCGCCGTTCGAGCCGGGTGCCTTCGTCGACGCGCTGATCGGCGACTGAGTCGCAGGCCCCGGCGCCGGTTCGGCTTCGGGGCCGGCCCTGGTTTCAGGGCTGGCTTCGGGCCCGGTCCGGCCCTGGTCCCGGTTCCGGTTCAGGAAGGGTCCGCTCCGTGAGGGGCGGGCCCTTCGCCGTGTCCGCTACGAGGCCAGCCAGGCCGGTTCGGCGGTGCGCTCGCGGCTGCGGTGGCAGGCGTAGGCGAGGGTGCCGAGCAGCAGCCGGGCCTCGGGCGGGCAGCCGGCGTTGTCGCGGTTCGGACGGCGCAGCCAGCGCACCGGGCCGAGGCCGCCGAGCACGGTGGGCGGCGCGGCCACGTAGCTGCCCTCGCCGTGGCAGGCGAGGTCGAGGGCGGCGTCGTCCCAGCCCATCCGGTACAGCAGGTCGGGCAGTCGGCGGGCGGTGCCGGCGGCCACCAGGAACTGCAGCCGGCCGGTGGGTGCGGCGAGCACCGGGCCCACCTGGGTGCCCATGCGCTCCAGCCGGACCAGGGCCTGCAGGCCGGCCTGTTCCGGGACGTCCAGGACGTCGAAGGCGCGGCCGGTCGGGAACAGCACGGGTGCGTCCTCGCCGGCCGCTCCCACGCTCTCGCCGCCGGTCGCGGAGTGCAGACCCGGGGCGGCGCAGCGCGGGGTGCCGCAGTGACAGCGGGCCGGGGCGGTGGCGCCGCTCGCGGTGCCGGCGGTGACCGCCCAGCCCCAGCGGCCGGTGTACTCCGCGGCCGCCTGGGACGCGGTGACCCGGCTGCGGCGTCGCGCGCCCAGCGGCGCCAACCGCAGGTGCCCCAGTCGAAGTTCGCCGAACAGGTTGTCCATGCCTCCCCCAACAGGTTCTCGTTGCCGGTGGTTACGGGATGGTGACTGTGTGTTGATTGTCTGTTGTGTCGTGCGTTGTGCGGTGGCGGCGCGCAGCGCGTGGCGTGCGCCTGTTGTGGTGGTGCGCCTCGGGCGCCGCCTTGTGGCGGACGGGGCCGATGCCGGATCGTCGTGTGCGCGGGGCGGCCGTCGACCAGGGCGGGCTGCAAACTCGCCTGTGACTGCTGCGTGTTGCCGTTGTTGCCGAGGCGCCGTTTCGGACTTGGCGGCCCGCATATGCCGGACCGTCGGGACTACCTAGTGAAGCGTGTGCCGTCCTGCTTCGGTTCACTCCTGGGGGTGGCGAAAGGTGGCGTTTCGCCAGGGCCGCTCCCCCGGACGGCTCAGGGGGCATTACCTTCAGCACGCAGACCGCGTCGGGGAGTTCACTCCAGGCCCGCTGGGGGCGGGAGTTGGGAGATCTGACGCACCGTCCGCAAGGATGGCACACCAGTACGACAGCAGTGCGGCAGCACCTCTCAGGTACGGCACGTCTGGCAAGAAGCCCGCAACCGTCGGGCGGTCACGATCGGGGCCCCGGACCGGGGCCGGGCGGGATGGGGACGTTCCCATGGCAGAGAAGCAACCCAACGAGAAGCTGAGCACGTGGTTCGCCCGCAGTGGCTGGTCCAAGGGCGAGCTGGCCCGCCAGGTCAACCGCAGGGCCCGCCAGATCGGCGCCCACCACGTGTCCACCGACACCTCGCGGGTGCGCCGCTGGCTCGACGGCGAGCAGCCCCGCGAGCCGATCCCCAAGATCATGTCGGAGCTGTTCTCCGAGCGCTTCGGCTCGGTGGTCTCCATCGAGGACCTCGGCCTGCGCGCCGCCATCCCGGTCTCCACCGTGGGCGGCGGCGTCGACCTGCCGTGGAGCGCCCCCCAGACCGTCCAGCTGATCAGCGACTACTCCCGCAGCGACCTGATGCTCAACCGGCGGGGCTTCCTGGGCACCTCGCTCGCCCTGACCGCCGGCGCCGCACTGATCGAGCCGATGCAGCGCTGGCTGGCCCCCGGCCCGAACGGCACGCCCACCCCGATCCTCACCGCGGCCAACGGCGGCGAGCCGTTCACCGGCCGGCTCTCCGAGCCCGAGCTGGAGCTGCTGGAGCAGACCACCGTCATGTTCCGCCAGTGGGACGCCCAGAACGGCGGCGGGCTGCGCCGCAAGGCGGTCGTCGGCCAACTGCACGAGGTCACCGACCTGCTCCAGGAGACGTACCCCGAGCAGACCACCAAGCGGCTGTTCCGGCTCACCGCCGAGCTGGCCCACCTGGCCGGCTGGATGTCGTACGACGTCGGCATGCACCCCAGCGCGCAGAAGTACTACGTGCTGGCGCTGCACGCCGCCAAGGAGGCCGGCGACCGCCCGTTCGGCGCGCTGATCCTCACCGACATGAGCCGCCAGATGATCCACCTCAACCGGGGCGAGGACGCCCTGGAGCTGATCCACCTCGCCCAGTACGGCAGCCGCGACACCGCCACTCCGCGCCAGCAGTCTCTGCTGTACGCGATGGAGGCGCGCGCGTACGCCACCATCGGCGAGGTGAACCGCTGCGCCCGGGCCGTCCGGCTGGCAGAGGACACCTTCACCGACATCCGGGAGGGCGACGGCGACCCGGACTGGCTGAAGTTCTTCTCGCCGGCCGAGCTGAACGCCGAGAACGCCCACTCCTTCCGGGACCTCGCCTACCACTCCGACCAGGCCGAGCTGTACGCCTCGATGTCCGCGCCGGTGATGGAACGGGCGGTCGACCTCTTCCGCCAGGACGGCGACCACGTCCGGTCCTACGCCTTCAACCTGATCGGCATGGCCAGCGTGTACCTGCTGCAGAAGGAGCCGGAGCAGGCCGCGGTGATGGCCGAGCAGGCGGTGGACATCGCCACCAAGGTCCGCTCGGAGCGGCTGAACTCGCGGGTGCGCAAGACCACCGAGGCGGCCTCGGCCCGCTACCACGGCGTGGACGCGGTCAGCCGGCTGAAGGAGCGCGTCGTCCAGGACATCCCGGAGTACGTCTCGGTGGTCTGAGACCGGCTCCGAGGCCTTGGCGCGGGCCTGCGCGGGCCCGCCCAGACCCTTCCGGGCCATTTTTCCGGGGCCGCCCCCGGGCTCCGCCGACCGTGACGGCCGCCGCCGCCACGGTCGGTGGCGTTTCCGGTACTCCTCGTCACGCGCGGCGGCACGGTAGCCGATCGCGCACGGCGGCGCGGCCGTGGTTCACGTAGGCGTAACCCCTGCGTCGCCGTCGTCACGGCCGTGAAACAACGGGCCGCATCGGCCGAAACCCGCCTTCGGCACTCTCCTCTCATCGCCGACACCCCGGGTGGCACGGGACAGGTATCCCGGGTGTGGAGCGGCTTCCATTCATGAGGAGACGCCGATGCCGGACGGCTTCAGCGCGGGCGATACCGCCTTCGTGCTCATCAGTGCGGCCCTGGTCATGTTGATGACCCCGGGCCTGGCCTTCTTCTACGGGGGCATGGTCAGGGTCAAGAGCGTGCTCAACATGCTGGCGATGAGCTTCATCTCGCTGGGCATCGTCAGCGTCCTCTGGGTCCTCTACGGGTACTCGCTCAGCTTCGGCCCCGACGCGGGGGCCGGCCTGATCGGCAACCTGGACTTCATCGGCATGCACGGCGTCGGCCTGAACGACCTGACCGGGACGATCCCGGTCACCGCGTTCTCCGCCTTCCAGCTGATGTTCGCGATCATCACCCCGGCGCTGATCAGCGGCGCCATCGCGGACCGCGCCAAGTTCACCGCCTGGGGCCTGTTCATCGCGCTCTGGGTGACCGTGGTCTACTTCCCGGTCGCGCACTGGGTCTTCTTCTTCGACGGCGGCGAGGGCGGCTGGCTCGGCGACCGCAACGGCGTGATCGACTTCGCCGGCGGCACGGCCGTGCACATCAACGCCGGTGTCGCGGGCCTGGCCCTCTGCCTGGTGCTGGGCAAGCGGGTCGGCTTCCGGAAGGACCCGATGCGCCCGCACAGCCTGCCGCTGGTGATGCTCGGCTCCGGGCTGCTGTGGTTCGGCTGGTTCGGCTTCAACGCGGGCTCGGCGCTGGCCGCCAACGGCGTCGCCGCGATGGCGCTGGTCAACACCCAGGTGGCCACCGGGGCCGCGCTGATCGGCTGGCTGATCTACGAGAAGCTGCGGCACGGCGCGTTCACCACGCTGGGCGCCGCCTCCGGTGCGGTGGCCGGACTGGTCGCCATCACCCCGGCCTGCGGCTCGGTCAGCCCGCTCGGCGCGGTCGCGATCGGCCTGATCGCGGGCGCCGTCTGCGCCGCCGCGATCAGCCTCAAGTACCGCTTCGGCTTCGACGACTCGCTCGACGTGGTCGGCGTGCACGCGGTCGGCGGGGCGGTCGGCTCGCTGCTGGTCGGCCTGTTCGCCACCGGCACGGTCGGCCAGAGCGCCAAGGGCCTGTTCTACGGCGGCGGCCTGGAGCAGCTGGGCAAGCAGGCGATGGGCGTGGCCGTGGTCGCCGCGTACTCCTTCGTGCTCTCCTGGCTGCTCGCCAAGGCGATCGACAAGACCGTCGGGTTCCGGGTCGCCGAGGAGGTCGAGGTCGCCGGCATCGACCAGACCGAGCACGCCGAGTCCGCGTACGACTTCAGCGCGGTGGGCGCCAGCCTGGCCAGGACCACCCCGGCCCCGGCCGTGGCCGTGGTCGCCGCCCCCGCCGCCCCGACGGCCGGTACCGCGGCCGGTACCGGATCACGCACCGAGAAGACCGAGGTCGACGCCTGATGAAGCTCATCACCGCGGTCATCAAGCCGCACCGCCTGGACGACGTGAAGGCCGCCCTGCAGGCCTTCGGCGTGCACGGACTGACCGTGACCGAGGCCAGCGGCTACGGCCGCCAGCGCGGACACACCGAGGTCTACCGGGGCGCGGAGTACACCGTGGACCTGGTGCCCAAGGTCAGAATCGAGGTCCTGGTGGAGGACGAGGACGCCGAGCAGCTGATCGACGTCCTCGTGAAGGCCGCCCGGACCGGCAAGATCGGCGACGGCAAGGTCTGGAGCATCCCGGTCGACACCGCCGTCCGGGTCCGGACCGGCGAACGCGGCCCCGACGCCCTCTAACATCGGCTCCACTCGAACACCGCAGGCGGGCCTGCGACCGGTCCACGGTCGCCGGTCCGCCGACGGCGTATCAGCGGCTCCTGCTCAACCGGACGACGGACGGGGAGAACCAATGACCACCGAAGCCGACCCGCCCTCCCCGCCCGCCGGTGAGCGGCAGGGGTCCCCCGACCACGGCCTCCTCGACCACACCGCCGCCAGGGCCGCGCTGCTGGCCGCGCCCGGCCCCGGGGGCAGCGCCCGCCGGGCCGCCCTGTCCCGGCTCACCGACGAGTGGCTGGCCGGTCTGCTGGCCGAGGCCGGCCACCCGGCCGGGGTCGCCCTGGTCGCGGTCGGCGGCTACGGCCGCGGTGAGCTCTCCCCGCGCAGCGACCTCGACGTGCTGCTGCTGCACGACGGCCCGCTCGACCCGGCCCTGCCCGAGCGCATCTGGTACCCGGTCTGGGACACCGGCGCCGCCCTCGACCACTCGGTACGCACCCTGGCCCAGGCCCGCGACGTCGCCGCCGCCGACCTCAAGGCGCAGCTCGGCCTGCTGGACGCCCGCCACATCGCCGGCGACCCGGCGCTCACCGCCGCCCTGCGCTCCGCCGTCCTCGCCGACTGGCGCGCCGGCGCCCCCCGGCGGCTGCCCGAGCTGCGCGAACTCGGACGCGAGCGGGCCGAGCGCCACGGCGAGCTGTCCTTCCTGCTGGAGCCCGACCTCAAGGAGGCCAGGGGCGGCCTGCGGGACGTCGTCGCGCTCAACGCCATCGCCGCCACCTGGCTGGCCGACGCCCCGCGCGACGGCCTGGAGGCCGCCGCACTCCGGCTGGCCGACGTCCGCGACGCCCTGCACCTGGCCACCGGCCGCGCCACCGAACGGCTCAGCCTCCAGGACCAGGACCAGGTGGCCGAACGGCTCGGGGTGCTCGACGCCGACACCCTGCTGCGCCAGGTGTACGAGGCCGCCCGCACCATCGCCTACGCGAGCGATGTCACCTGGCGGGCGGTGGACCGGGTGCTCGCGGCCCGCTCCGCCCGGGGCCGGCGCTCCTCACGGCTGTCCTTCCCGTTCACCGGGGCCGGCCGCGGCTCGGGCGCGGTGGCCCGGGGCACGGTGGACCGCCGCCCGCTCGCCGAGGGCGTGGTCGAGCAGGACGGCGAGGCGGTGCTCGCCCAGGGCGCCCGCCCGGCCGCCGACCCGGTGCTGCCGCTGCGCGCCGCGGCCGCCGCCGCCCAGAACGGCCTCACCATCTCGTACGCGACGGTGCGCCGGCTGGCCGCCGAGTGCCGGCCCCTGCCGGTGCCCTGGCCGGACGAGGCGCGCGAGCAGCTGGTCACCCTGCTGGGCGCGGGCGAGGCCTGCATCCCGGTCTGGGAGGCGCTGGAGGCGGAGGGCCTGATCACCCGGCTGCTGCCGGACTGGGAGCGGGTGCGCTGCCGACCGCAGCGCAACGCGGTGCACCGCTGGACGGTGGACCGCCATCTGGTGGAGACGGCGGTGCGCGCCGCCGCGATGACCCGCCGGGTGTCCCGGCCCGACCTGCTGCTGGTCGCCGCCCTGCTGCACGACCTCGGCAAGGGCTGGCCGGGGGACCACAGCGAGGCGGGCGAGGTGATCGTCCGGGACGTGGCCGTGCGGATGGGCTTCGACCGGGAGGACACCGAGACCCTGGCGGTGCTGGTGCGCCACCACCTGACCCTGGTCGACACCGCGACCCGGCGGGACCCGGACGATCCGGCCACCGTGGAGGCGATCACCAAGGTGGTCGCCGACCTGCCCCAGCTGGAGCTGCTGCACGCGCTGACCGAGGCCGACGCCACCGCGACCGGTCCGGCGGCCTGGAGCAGCTGGCGGGCCTCGCTGGTGGACGGGCTGGCGGCGCGGGTGGCCGCCCAGCTGGCGGGCGGCCGGCCGGCCCAGGGGTCCGGCCCGGCGGGTCCGCACACGGCGGACGCCGAGCCGACGGCCGAGCAGGAGCGGCTGGCGGTGGAGGCCGCCCGGACGGGTGGGCCGGCGCTCTCGCTGCTGGCCCAGAGCGGCCCGGACGGCGGTGTTCCGTACGGCTCGGTGGTGCCCGGCGAGGCCGTGCAGCACCCCGAGCCGATGGGCGTCGAGCTCACGCTGGCGGTGCCGGACCGGCCCGGCCTGCTCGGCACGGTGGCCGGGGTGCTCGCGCTGCACCGGCTGACCGTCCGGAAGGCGGGTCTGCGGGAGCTGGACCCGATCGGCGCGGGCGCGGTGCTGCTGCTGTCCTGGACGGTGGCCGCCGAGTTCGGCGAGCTGCCGGAGGCGGCCCGGCTGCGGGCCGACCTGCGCCGGGCGCTGGACGGCACGCTGGACGTCTCGCGCCGGCTCGCCGAGCGGGACGCGGCGGCCCCCCGGCGGCGAGGCATCCCCACGCCGCCGCCGGTGGTCGCGGTCGCGCCGGCCGTCGTCTCGGCGAGCGCCACGGTGCTGGAGGTCCGCGCCCATGACGCCCCCGGCCTGCTGCACCGGATCGGCCGGGCGCTGGACGGCGCCGGCGTGCGGGTACGGACCGCGCACGTCAGCACCCTCGGAGCGGACGCCGTCGACTCCTTCTACCTGACCGACGAGGCCGGTCGGCCGCTGGCGGCGCAGCGCGCGGGGGAGGTCGCGGCGGCCGTGCGGGCCGCGCTCGGCTGAGCGCTTCCAGGACGGTCCACCCGGGGGTGGAGACCGTTGCCAGGGCGGCCGGATACCCTTGGGGGCGACGACCGTACTCATACCGATGCCGCAAGGGACCCGCGACGACGTGTTCGACACCCTTTCCGATCGCCTCGCAGCGACGTTCAAGAACCTCCGGGGCAAGGGCCGCCTCAGCGAGGCGGACATCGACGCCACCACCCGCGAGATCCGCATCGCGCTGCTGGAGGCGGACGTCGCGCTGCCGGTCGTGCGGGCCTTCATCAAGCAGATCAAGGAGCGGGCGCTCGGCTCCGAGGTCTCCGGTGCGCTGAACCCGGCGCAGCAGATCATCAAGATCGTCAACGAGGAGCTCATCGCCATCCTCGGTGGCGAGACCCGCCGGGTGAAGTTCGCCAAGAACGGCCCGACGGTGATCATGCTGGCCGGCCTCCAGGGTGCCGGTAAGACCACCCTGGCGGGCAAGCTCGGCCACTGGCTGAAGACGCAGAAGCACACCCCGCTGCTGGTCGCCTGCGACCTCCAGCGCCCGAACGCCGTCAACCAGCTCCAGGTCGTCGCCGACCGCGCCGGCGTCTCCTTCTACGGCCCGCAGCCGGGCAACGGTGTCGGCGACCCGGTGCAGGTCGCCCGCGACTCGATCGAGTACGCCAAGCAGAAGCAGTACGACGTCGTCATCGTCGACACCGCCGGTCGCCTCGGCATCGACGCCGAGCTGATGCAGCAGGCCGCCGACATCCGGGCCGCGGTCAACCCGGACGAGGTCCTGTTCGTCGTCGACGCGATGATCGGCCAGGACGCGGTCACCACCGCGCAGGCCTTCCTCGACGGCGTCGACTTCACCGGTGTGGTGCTGTCCAAGCTCGACGGCGACGCCCGCGGTGGTGCCGCGCTGTCGGTCGCGCACGTCACCGGCCGCCAGATCATGTTCGCCTCCAACGGCGAGAAGGTCGACGACTTCGACGCCTTCCACCCGGACCGGATGGCCTCGCGCATCCTCGGCATGGGCGACGTGCTCTCCCTGATCGAGAAGGCCGAGCAGACCTTCTCGCAGGCCGAGGCCGAGAAGATCGCCTCCAAGCTGCAGGGCGGCGGCAAGGACTTCACGCTCGACGACTTCCTGGACCAGCTGGAGCAGGTCCGCAAGATGGGCTCGATCTCCAAGCTGCTGGGCATGCTGCCCGGCATGGGCCAGATCCGCGAGCAGATCAACAACATCGACGACAGGGACGTCGACCGCGTCGGCGCCATCATCAAGTCGATGACCCCGGCCGAGCGGACCGACCCGAAGATCATCAACGGCTCGCGCCGCCTGCGTATCGCCAAGGGCTCGGGTGTCGGCGTCGGCGAGGTCAACAACCTGGTCGAGCGGTTCTTCGAGGCCCGCAAGATGATGTCCGCGATGGCCTCCGGCAAGGGCATCCCCGGTATGCCGGGCATCCCGGGCATGGGCGGCGGCGGGAAGAAGTCCGCCAAGAAGGCCCCGGCGGCCAAGGGTCGCAAGAAGTCCGGCAACCCGCTGAAGCGCGCGCAGGAGGAGGCCGCGGCCGCCGAGCGCCGCGCCCTCGGCCCGGGCGCGGCCGACCAGCAGGCCCCCGGTGGCGCGTTCGGTCTCGGAGCGGGCAAGGGCCCGGCCGACTTCCAGCTGCCCAAGGAGTTCAAGGACCTGCTGTAGGTCCTGTCGCAGGTCCTGCGGTCGGGGACGGCTGCCGGTCCTGTCGGCCCGGCTGTTCCCGGTCCGCCCGTCGTCGGCCCGCCCGCCGCCCGGTGCGTACCGGGCGCCGGCCCGCCTGTCGTCGGTCACCGCCGACCCCGGACCGGCTTCGGGCCCGTCACGGCTCCGAACGGCCCGCCGCCCGGTACGCACCGGGCGGCGGGCCGTTCGGATGTCCGATGATGGTGCGGTGAGAGTGACGATCAGGGCCCCGAGGGCCGAGGACGAGGTGGCGTACGCCGAGGCGGTCCGACGGTCCGCCGAGCACATCGGGCGGTGGAACCCGGTCGAGCCGAACGGGCTGCCCGAGCTCCTGGAGCGCCAGGGGCCGGGCCTGCGGACCTTTCTGGTCGTCGATCAGGGCAGCGGCGGGCTCGTCGGCAAGGTGAACGTCGCCAACATCGTGATGGGCCGGTTCTGCAACGGCGCGCTCGGCTACGACGCGTATCTGCCGTTCGCCGGGACGGGCCGGATGGCCGAGGGCATGCGGCTGGTGCTGGAGCACTGCTTCGCCCCGGCCGCGGCGGGCGGGCTCGGACTGCACCGGCTGGAGATCAACGTGCAGCCGGACAACGAGCGCTCGATCGCGCTGGCGCGGCGGCTGGGCTTCCGGCACGAGGGCTTCACGCCGCGGATGCTGTTCCTGAAGGGCGCCTGGCGGGACCACGAGCGGTTCGCGCTGACCGCGGAGGAGTGGCCCGGCCTGGGGGAGTAGGGCCCGGCCAGGGGGGCCTCGGGCGCGGCGTTGCAGATGGATCACCTGAGCGGGTGTCCGTATTGTCCGATGGGTGACCGATCCCGTGCCGCCGCGCCAGACCCCCGACCAGCCCTGGCGGTCCGAGGGCGCCCCGCCCCCGCCGCCTCCGCGCCGAAAGATGCCCGGCGGCTGGATGGGCCTCATCCTCACCGCGCTCGTGGTGTTCCTGATCTCCGACCTGCTGCTGTCCTTCCTCGGCAACGGCGGCGCCACCACGATCTCCTACACCGAGTTCAACAACCAGCTGAACAAGGGCAACATCACCAAGATCTACTCCAAGGGCGACGCGATCGAGGGCACCCTCAAGAGCGCCGAGCCCAAGCCGGACGGCGCCAAGGGCACGTACACCGAGTTCGACACCCAGCGCCCGGTCTTCGCCGGGGACAACCTCTGGACCACCCTGCAGCAGCAGGGCGTCGAGGTCACCGCCGAACCGGTGGTCCAGCAGCGCAGCTTCCTCGCCAACCTGCTGATCTCGCTCGCCCCGATGCTGCTGCTGATCCTGGTCTGGGTACTGCTCGCCCGGCGGATGGCCGGCGGCATGGGGGCCGGCGCGCTCGGCCGCAAGGCCCCGCCCAAGCCGATCACCGCCGAGCCCGGCAAGCGCACCACCTTCGCCGACGTGGCCGGCATCGACGAGGTCGAGGCCGAACTCACCGAGGTCGTCGACTTCCTGAAGAACCCGGAGCGGTACCGCAGGCTCGGCGCCAAGATGCCGCGCGGCGTCCTGCTCAGCGGCCCGCCCGGCACCGGCAAGACCCTGCTCGCCCGGGCCGTGGCCGGCGAGGCCGACGTGCCGTTCTTCTCCGCCTCCGCCTCCGAGTTCATCGAGATGATCGTCGGCGTCGGCGCCAGCCGGGTGCGGGACCTCTTCGCCGAGGCCCGCAAGGTCGCCCCCGCGATCGTCTTCATCGACGAGATCGACACCATCGGCCGCCAGCGCGGCGGCGGCGGTGGCATGGGCGGTCACGACGAGCGCGAGCAGACGCTCAACCAGATCCTCACCGAGATGGACGGGTTCACCGGCTCCGAGGGCGTCATCGTGATCGCCGCGACCAACCGGGTGGACGTCCTCGACCCGGCCCTGCTGCGCCCCGGCCGGTTCGACCGCCGGATCACCGTCAGCCCGCCGGACCGGGACGGCCGGGCGGCGATCCTGCGGATCCACGCCCGGTCCGTGCCCCTGGGCGGCGACGCCGACCTCGGCCGGCTGGCCAAGGTCACCCCCGGGATGACCGGAGCCGAGCTGGCCAACCTGGTCAACGAGGCCGCCCTGCTGGCCGTCAAGCGCGAGCAGGACGCGGTGGGGGAGCGGGACCTCTCCGACGCGCTGGAGAAGGTCCAGCTCGGCGCCGTCCGACCGCTGGTGATGCCGCAGGGCGAACGGGAGCGCACCGCGTACCACGAGAGTGGCCACGCCCTGCTCGGCATGCTCCAGCCGGGCGCCGACCCGGTCCGCAAGATCACCATCGTGCCGCGCGGCCGGGCGCTCGGCGTCACCCTCTCCACGCCCGAGACCGACCGGTACTCCTACACCGAGTCCTACCTGCGCGGTCGGATCATCGGTGCGCTCGGCGGGATGGCCGCCGAGCAGGTGGTCTACGGGGTCGTCACCACCGGCGCGGAGAGCGACCTGGAACAGGTCACCAACATCGCCCGGGGGATGGCCGGCCGCTGGGGGATGAGCGAACGGGTCGGCCGGCTCACCGCCGTACCCGCCGACCCGCAGGGCGCGTACGGGCTGTCCGCCGCGCCGACCACGCTGGACGCGGTGGACGAGGAGGCCCGGCGGATCGTCTCCGAGTGCTACGACGAAGCGGTGCGGCTGCTGACGGAGCAGCGGGAGCGGTTGGACGCGCTGGCGGCGGCGCTGCTGGAGGCCGAGACGCTGGACGAGGAGGGGGCCTACCGGGCCGCCGGGGTGCCGCGGAAGGTGCACGACCAGGCCTGAGCCGTTCGGGTGGGGTTTCTGGGGGTCCTGGGGGCCCTGGGGGTTCCTGGGGTCGGGTGGGGGCTCCTGGGGTCGGGTGGACGCCGGGGCCGGGATCGGGGCCGTCGGGGGTGCTGGGGGCGTGTGCCGGGTGGCGCACGCCCCCTGCTGTGTGGTCAGGCCGCAGGTGATCGGTCCCGGGTGGTCAGCGGGGCCGCTCGGCGATCAGGTAGCGGAAGAGGTTCTCCATCCGGACGGTGCCGTCCGGCCGCAGGTACGGGTGCAGTGCCTCCTCCAGCTCCTTCGCCACCAGTGGCAGGCCCGAGAACTCCGCCGCCGCCTCGTACAGACCGGTGGAGAGCAGCCCGCGCACCGCGCTGTCCAGGTCCGGGTACGCGAACGGGCAGCTCACCCGGCCGCTGCCGGCCGGGCGCAGGGCGGCTCCGGTGAGCAGGTCCTCCAGGGCGCCCGGCGTACTCAGCTCGAACGGGTCGCGCGCGGTGGTGCGGCCGGCCATCCGGCGGGCGACGTCCAGGACGGAGGCGCTCTCGCAGCGCTCCGGCGGCCCCCAGGCGGCCAGCACCACGTGTCCGCCGGGGAGCGTCAGCCGGGCGGCTTCGGCCACCACCCGGCGGGGATCCGACGATCCCGGCAACTGCTCGAAAACGGTGACGAGCGAATGGGCCGAGCGGGGGACCGCGGCCGCCGACCGGGGGCCTGCGCCGACCTGCAGGCTGCGGCCCCGCGCCAGCTCGCGCAGCTCCGCCTCCGGCTCCAGGCCGGCCACCTGTGCACCCCGTCCGGAGGCCAGCAGCAGGGCCAGCCCGGAGCGGCAGCCCAGACCGAGCACGCTGGTCGCCGGGCCCACCTCCAGCCGGTCGTAGACCGACTCGTAGAGGGGCACCAGCATCCGTTCCTGGATCTCCGCCCAGTCCCGCGCCCGCGTCGGTCCGGCGGCCTGCCCGGCGGTCGGTCCGGCGGTCGGTCCGGTGATGCCGCAGGCCGCGGACGGTGTCGCCGAGTGCGCTCCCGGGCACGGCTCCGGGTGTGCCGACAGGTGCGTTGCCGTGTGCGCTGCGGTGAGTGCCGTCGTGTGTGCCGTCGTGTGTGCCGTCGTGTGTGCCGCCGGACGCGTCGCGGCGTGCGGGTCGTGCGGGTCGTGCGGGCGTGCGCCTGCTGGTCGAGCACCTGCTGGTCGTGCGGTTGTGCCGGTCACCCGAGCTGAAGCCATCGCGGCCTCCCATCCGGTCCTTCGGTGTCCTGCTACGGCTCCCCCAAAGTCCCGCCCCACTCCAGCGAACAGCGGCTCGGGCGCGGCGTCCAGAGGGGTGCAGGGTGGTGCGCGCGTGTCGCGGTCGTGCGCCCCCTGGCGTTCCGCGGGCCGACGGATCCCGTTCGGTCCCGATGTATCCCGCCGGATTGCGATCCCACCGGTCGGATCGCGAGGGATCGAGCGGATCGCAAGGGATTGGGTGGGATCGCGAGTGATTGGGAGGAATCGGGTGGGATCGCACGAGTGATTGGGCGGGATCGCATGAGGGATCGGGACGGATCGAGCGAGGGATCCTGCGAAGGATCGGGATGGATCGGGCGGGATCGCGCCAAGGGCCGGGAGGGAGCCGAGGTATCGGATTCGAAGTCAGGGCCCTGATCCCCGTACCATTCGCCCCATGGCAAAGGCACCCGTTCTCACCCCCCAGGCGGACGACTTCCCGCGCTGGTACCAGGACCTCATCAACAAGGCCGAGCTGGCCGACAACGGTCCGGTGCGCGGCACCATGGTCATCCGACCGTATGGCTACGGCCTGTGGGAGCGGATGCAGCAGGAGATGGACGCCCGGATCAAGAAGGCCGGCGCCCAGAACGCCTACTTCCCGATGTTCATCCCGCAGTCCTACCTGACCAGGGAGGCGGAGCACGTCGAGGGCTTCGCCCCCGAGCTCGCGGTCGTCACCCACGGCGGCGGCAAGCAGCTGGAGGAGCCGGTCGTCGTCCGGCCCACCTCCGAGACCATCATCAACGAGTACTTCTCCAAGTGGGTGCAGAGCCACCGCGACCTGCCCCTGCTGATCAACCAGTGGGCCAACGTGGTCCGCTGGGAGCTGCGCCCGCGCGTCTTCCTGCGCACCACCGAGTTCCTCTGGCAGGAGGGCCACACGGCCCACGCCACGTACGAGGACGCCCGTGAGTACGCCTCGATGATCCACACGGATGTCTACGGCGACTTCATGACCAACGTGCTCGGCATCGACGTGGTGCTCGGTCGCAAGACCGCCAAGGAGCGCTTCGCCGGGGCCATCAACACCCTCACCCTCGAGGGCATGATGGGCGACGGCAAGGCGCTGCAGATGGGCACCAGCCACGAGCTGGGCCAGAACTTCGCCAAGGCGTTCAACACCACCTACCAGCTGCAGGGCGCCGAGCGCGAGTACGTCTGGCAGACCTCCTGGGGCGTCTCGACCCGTATGGTCGGCGGCCTGATCATGTCCCACGGCGACGACAACGGTCTGCGGGTCCCCCCGCGCCTGGCCGCCGTCCAGGCCGTGGTCCTCGCCATCAAGGGCGACGACGCGGTGATCGCCAAGGTCCGCGAGATCGGCGCCCGACTGGAGGCCGCGGGCATCCGGGTCGTCGTCGACGACCGCACCGACACCCCGTTCGGCCGCCGTGCGGTCGACTGGGAGCTCAAGGGTGTGCCGCTGCGCATCGAGGTCGGCCCGCGCGACCTGGAGAACGGCACCGCGATGCTGGCCCGCCGGATCCCCGGTGGCAAGGAGCCGGTCGCGATCGACGGCCTGGCGGAGCTGCTCCCGGGCATCCTGGAGGAGGACCAGGCGCTGCTGCTGCGCCAGTCCCGCGAGCGCCGCGAGGCCCGCACGGTGGACGTGAAGACGATCGAGGAGGCCGCCGAGGCCGCCGCCACCGGCTGGGGCCGCATTTCCTGGGCCGACCTCGGTCCGGAGGGCGAGGCCAAGCTGGCGGAGCAGAGCGTCTCGGTGCGCTGCATCATTGCCGCCGATGGTTCGGTGCCGCAGACGGACGATCAGGAAGGCAATATCGCGATCGTCGCGCGAGCTTACTGAGCAGTATTTCCGGTTACCGGTGAAGCCTGTCCAACGGTCTCTCATCAGTTGACATGCCTACTGGCCGGTCAACTGCCGGTATTAACGGAATAGCGGTACGGTGTACGGCCCGTGGCCCTGTCAACTCGACAGGATCACGGGCCGTACGTCCTGGGGGCGACAGCCCGCGCCCGGACGGAATTTGCGTGGCCCGCCGAGCTGCGACGGGCCCAAACCTGCAGGGGGTTGGTCTTGCGTCAGATCCGGAGCGCGCAATTCGCGCGCAGTCGTACATTCCTGAGAGTTGCCTGGGAATTCCCGGGGAACGGGAACACGCGGAACATCGGCTCTCACTCCATCGTTGGTCTAGCGTGAGCACGACACAGCCCCTCGTTCTCGCGGCCGAACTGGCCGCCGCCTGGAGCGACATCCAGGCCTTCCATCAGGATCTCCCCGACCTCGCCTCTCCCGAGGCGTTGATCGGCGAGTCCTCCTCGGCCTGCGGGACGCGGCTCGGTTTCGAGCGGCTTCTCCACGAGGCCGCCCACGGTCTGGCCGCGGCCCGGGATATCCGGGACACCTCGCGGGCCGGCCGCTACCACAACCGGCGCTTCCTGCTCCTTGCCTCGGAGCTGGGCCTGGCGCACCCGGTCGAACCGCACGCAAGCAGCGGCTTCTCCCAGGTGACCATGCTCAAGGAGACGCAGGAGCGGTACGCGGAGACCATCGAACGCCTGGATAGGGCGCTCGGCGCCCACCAGGAGGCGGTGGCCGGCGACGGCACGACACGGGCCTTCCGCGGTCCTGCCGCCCGACACGGCTCCTCCGGGGGTGGCGTCAGGGTCAAGGCGGTCTGCGGCTGCGGGCGCAACGTCCGGGTGGTGCCGTCGGTGCTCGCGCAGGCGTCCATCGTCTGTGGCGCGTGCCAGCAGCCGTTCAAGATCGCGTAGGTTCCCTCGCGGTCCTCTCGCGGCTGTCGCGTTGACGCCCGGGTGGGCCGGGATCCGGTTGGCGGCTGTGCGGGCAGTGGTCCGTCCGGGGTGATCGGCAATCCATCGGTGTTCCAGTGGTTGGGCTGACCGGGAGCGGGGGCTCCCGGTCGGACCTGCTCTGAGGCCGATCTGTTGTTTGGCGGCTCTGCTGTTCGGCGTGTCTGCTGTCCGGCCGGGCTGGGCGGGTGCCTGCCTGTGCGGGGTCCGAGGCTCGCGGCCTGGGGCCTGGGGCCCGGGGCCCGGGGCCTGGCGTCCGGTGTCCGGTGTCCGAGGTGTGGTGTCCGAGGTGTGGTGTCCGGGGTTCGCGGCCCGGTGACTGTGATGGCCGTGTGAGGGTGCTTCGCGCCGGTATGGCAGAATGGACAGCTGAGTACTCGGCAGCCGAGACAGGACCCCTCTCTCCTACGGCTGGCGTGTCCCTTGAACGGCTTGCCCCGCAACCCCACGCGATGGCGACGCTGTTCACCCACGTCAACACCAGGAGATTCCACTCCCGTGGCAGTCAAGATCAAGCTCAAGCGTCTCGGCAAGATTCGCTCCCCGCACTACCGCATCGTCGTCGCGGACTCCCGCACCAAGCGTGACGGTCGCGCGATCGAGGAGATCGGCATCTACCAGCCGACCTACAACCCCTCGAAGATCGAGGTCGACAGCGACCGCGCCCAGTACTGGCTGTCCGTCGGCGCCCAGCCGACCGAGCCGGTTCTCGCGATCCTCAAGCTGACCGGCGACTGGCAGAAGTACAAGGGCCTGCCGGCTCCGGCCCCGCTGCTCGTCGCCGAGCCCAAGGTCGAGGACTTCTCGCACCTGTTCGCGAAGGCCGTCGCCGGCTTCGAGGACGCCACCACCGGTGTTGCCATCACCCCGAAGGCCAAGAAGTCGGACAAGGCCGAGGCTGACGCCGACGCCGCCGTCGAGGCCTGAGCGTGATCGAGGACGCCCTCGACCACTTGGTGAAGGGCATCGTCGAGCACCCCGACGAGGTGCAGGTGCGCTCGCGCAACCTGCGTCGGGGCAACACCATCGAGGTGCGCGTGCACCCCGATGACCTCGGCAAGGTGATCGGCCGGGGCGGCCGCACGGCGCGCGCACTGCGCACCGTGGTCGGCGCCCTCGGCGGTCGCAACGTCCGGGTCGACCTGGTCGACGTGGACAGCATTCGCTGACGCAGCTGCTCGTTCAGCCGTCAGGCTTGAGGCCGGCCGGGACGCATGTCGTCCCGGCCGGCCTTCTGTCTTTCCCGGCTGCCGGACCACTCGGGCCTTCCCGCCCTGCGTTCCGCCGCAGCCCGCCCCGTCTTTACCTGCCCTCCCTAGCACCAGCACTCACCCAGGAGAACGATCACCGTGCAGCTCGTCGTCGGCAAGATCGGCCGCGCCCACGGCATCAAGGGGGACGTCAGCGTCGAGGTCCGCACCGACGAGCCGGAGCTCCGGCTCGGGCCCGGTGCCGTCCTGCTCACCGACCCCGCGTCGGCCGGGCCGCTGACCGTCGAGTCCGGCAAGGTGCACAGCGGCCGACTGCTGCTGCGCTTCGCCGGCGTCAAGGACCGCAACGGTGCCGAGGCGCTGCGCGGCACCATCCTGATCGCCGAGGTCGACCCGGAGGAGAGCCCGGAGGACCCGGAGGAGTACTACGACCACCAGCTGATCGGCCTGGACGTGGTGCTGCTCGACGGCACCCCGGTCGGTGAGCTGACGGAGATCGTCCACCTCCCCTACCAGGACCTGCTCACGGTGAAGAAGCCCGACGGGACGGAGGTGCTGGTGCCGTTCGTCAGCCGGATCGTGCCGGCCATCGACCTGGAGAACCAGCGTGCGGTGCTCGACCCGCCGCCCGGGCTGATCGACCCGGAGCAGGCCGACGTCGTCCGGGACGCGGAGGAGGGCTCCGAGGAGGGCCCCGACGCGGCTGAGGACGCGGATGCGGGCTCGGACGTGGATGCGGACTCGGAGGGGTCGCGGTGACCGAGGACGCGACTTCGGTGGGTCCGGCGGTTCCGGTGGTTTCGGCGGCTCCGACCGTCTCGGCGGCCTCGGCGGCCGAGACTGCTGAGGTGTCGAGTGGGATGCGGATAGACGTTGTCACGATCTTTCCCGAGTACCTCGAGCCGCTGAACATCTCGCTGGTCGGCAAGGCCCGCGCCCGCGGCCAGCTCGACGTGCACGTCCACGACCTGCGCGGTTGGACGCACGACGTGCACCGGACGGTGGACGACAGCCCGTACGGCGGCGGCCCCGGCATGGTGATGAAGCCCGAGCCGTGGGGCGAGGCCCTGGACGCGGTGCTGGCTCAGGGCCCCGAGGGCGAGGTGCCCACGCTGGTGGTGCCCACCCCCAGCGGCAGGCCCTTCACCCAGGAGCTCGCGCAGGAACTCGCCAGCCGCTCGTGGCTGGCCTTCACCCCCGCGCGCTACGAGGGCATCGACCGGCGGGTGATCGAGGAGGCCGCCACCCGGATGCCGGTGGTCGAGGCGTCGATCGGCGACTACGTCCTGGCCGGTGGCGAGGTCGCCGTGCTGGTGATGGTCGAGGCGATCGCCCGGCTGCTTCCCGGTGTGCTCGGCAACGCCGAGTCCCACCGGGACGACTCCTTCGCCCCCGGCGCGATGGCCGACCTCCTGGAGGGCCCGGTCTACACCAAGCCCGCCGAGTGGCGGGAACGGACTGTGCCGGACGTGCTGCTCAGCGGCAACCACGGCCGGATCGCCCGCTGGCGGCGCGAGCAGGCCTTCGCCCGCACCCTGGCGAACCGCCCCGACCTGGTGGAGCGCTGGCAGTACGGCTCCTTCGACAAGAAGGAGCGCGAGGCCCTCAGCATTCTCGGGCTGGCCTGGGACGAGGAGCTCGGCCGATTTCGGTCCGTGGCCGGTGATGTGGAAGAATAGGCCGCTGCTGTCTGTCGCTGAGCCCCTCTCGTAGGGGTTACGTGGTCCGGTGCCCCCGCCACGGGGGGATCATCGCCAACCGATGCGGCCCGCAGCTCACCCCATTGTGACGAACTTCCGTGGGCGGCCCGTGGCGCCTGCGATGGAGAGCAACATGAGCAACAAGCTCGCTGCTGTCGACGCGGCTTCGCTGCGTACCGACATCCCGGCCTTCCGCGCCGGTGACACCCTGAAGGTTCACGTCCGGGTCATCGAGGGCAACCGCTCCCGTGTCCAGGTCTTCCAGGGCGTCGTCATCCGCCGCCACGGCGCCGGCGTCGGTGAGACCTTCACCGTCCGCAAGGTCAGCTTCAACGTCGGCGTGGAGCGCACCTTCCCGGTGCACACCCCGGTCGTCGAGAAGATCGAGGTCGTGACCCGCGGTGCGGTTCGCCGCGCCAAGCTGTACTACCTGCGTGACCTGCGCGGCAAGGCCGCGAAGATCAAGGAGAAGCGCGACCGCTGATCCACCGGCCTCTGGCTCTGCCAGGGGATCGGGACGCTCGACGGGGCCAGGCTGCCGCACGGTAAGCTCACCCCCCGATGAGCACGCACGAACCAATCGCGGACCGCAACGGCAGTCCCGCACCCACCGGTGCGGACTCGCCGTCGCGGTCCGCGGTCGTTTCCGCGACCGCCGCCGACGGCGGGTCGGAGGCCGCCGGGCGCGCGGAATCCTCGGAGAGGCCCGCCGTCGAGGCCGGGAAGTCGGCTGAGGCCGGGAAGTCGGCCGAGGTGGGGGAGTCGGCGGAGCCCGGTGAGTCGGCCGGGTCGGTGACGTCCGAGCTCGATGAGGCGCCCGATGAGCCGCTCAACGGGGAGGCCGGCGAGGAGCCCGACGTATCCGAGGAGGATGTCGAGGCCCCGGCCCGCTCGCGCTCGCGAGACCTGCTTCTGCTGGTCGGCATCTGCCTGGTGACCCTGCTCCTGGTGAACGCCTTTGTGGCGCGCCCGTTCGCGGTGCCCTCCGGGTCGATGGAGAACACGCTGCACCCCGGCGACCGCCTGATCGCGAACAAGCTGGCCTACGCGTTCGGTGGGCACCCCCAGCGCGGGGACGTGGTCGTCTTCGACGGGACGGGCTCCTTTCTCCGCGAGTCGGATGAACCGGACGACTTCTGGGACGGACTGCGCTCGTTCGGGCGGGACCTCGGACTGGCCCCGGCCGGGAACTCGGTCTACGTCAAACGCGTCATCGGGGTCGGCGGGGACCGGGTGACCAGCACCGGCCCCGGCGGGCGGATCACCGTCAACGGTGTACCGGTCGACGAGTCGGCCTACCTGGCCCCCGGAGACGAACCCTCGAACGTGGCCTTCGATGTGGTGGTGCCGGCCGGCCGGCTCTGGATGATGGGGGACCATCGCAGCGCTTCCCGCGATTCGCGCGACCACCTGGGCGAGCCCGGCGGCGGTTTCGTGCCCGAGAGCAAGGTGATCGGGCGGGCGGAGTGGGTGGTCTACCCGATCGGCCACTGGAGCAGCCTGGACCGTCCGGCGGCCTTCGCCGCGACAGGGGGGACCGGTGGCCATGGGGACCAGAGGTAGAGGCCGTCTGGCCGACCGTCCTGCCGCGGAGGCCTCCGGTGATCCGGCGGCCTCCGCCGACCGGGCCAAAGCCGCTGACCCGGCAGGACCTGCCGATTCGGTGGGATCAGCCGGCGCGGTGGGGCCTGCCACCCCTGCGTCGCCGGCAACCCGGGGGCGGGCGGAACGCCGTCGCACCGCCCGCAAGGCGGCCCGGCGTCGCAAGCGCTCCCTCCTGCGCGAGGTGCCGCTGATCGTCGTGGTGGCACTGCTGGTCGCACTGGTGATGAAGACCTTCATGGTGCAGGTCTTCGTGATCCCCTCCGGTTCGATGGAACAGACCATCCAGATCGGGGACCGGGTGTTGGTGGACAAGTTCACCCCCTGGTTCGGCAGCGAGCCGGAACGCGGCGACGTGGTGGTGTTCAAGGATCCGGGCGGCTGGCTGGAGGCCGAGCACAAGTCGGAGACGGACGGTCCGGTACTTCGGGGAGCCAAGCAGGTCCTCACCTTCGTCGGGCTGCTGCCCTCGGACAGCGAGCAGGATCTGATCAAGCGGGTGATCGGTGTCGGTGGGGACACCGTCGAATGCTGTGACGACCAGGGGCGGATCAGCGTCAACGGCACGGCGGTGGACGAGCCCTACCTCGCGGCGGGCAACCCGCCGTCCAGGCAGCCCTTCAAGGTGAAGGTGCCGCAGGGGCGGCTCTGGGTCATGGGCGACCACCGCGACGTTTCCGCGGACTCCCGCTTCCACATGGGCAATCCGGGGCAGGGCACCATCCCGTTGAGCGGTGTGGTGGGTCGGGCGTTTGTGATCGCCTGGCCGTTGGACCGGTTCCATCAACTTGATGTGCCAGGTTCACTCTCCTCGCTGGCGCGGGCTCGGACGGACCCTGAAACCGGGCCGAACGCGGTGGCCGTTGGGCCGGTTCCGAAGGAACCTCCGCTCGTTATGGGTGTGTTGGGCATCCTTCCGTTTGTCGTCCGCCGGCTGGGCCGGTCCTCGGAGTAGGGCGGGCCGACCGGAGAGCGGCGTGGCCGGGCGTGTGGGATCGCCGGCCGGATGCCCGGGAGTGATAGAGAAGTGCTGGAGCGGCCGGTACGAGATGGCGGCCGCTCCGCAGGCTGTGCTGGTGTCAGACCTGCCCATGACGGGCAACTCTGAGGCGGGCTTACGGTCGGTGGTGCTGGAACGTGGTGCCCGCTGTGCGGCACTGTGAGCGCGGGCGCGCAGGCGTCCGCACAGCTGGGAGGAGACGTTGTGGGGGATTTGGTGATCGGCGCCCGCTCAGGCGCCGGAGAGCCCGAGGGCTCCGGCAGCCGGGCGGCCCGGTCGGCCGAGTCCGCAGTGGCTTCGGCGTCCGCCGAGGACGCGGCGGCCCAGTCCGCCGACGAACCGGGCGACAGCGCAGGCGATGCCTCGGATGCCTTCCGGGACGAGGCGGGTTCGGTGGACGAGTCGGCTGAGGAACCTCCCGCCAAGGAGCAGAAGCAGCGTTCCTTCTGGAAGGAACTGCCGATCCTGGTCGGCATCGCGCTGGTCCTGGCACTTGTGATCAAGACGTTCTTCGTCCAGGCGTTCTCCATTCCGTCGGAGTCGATGCAGAACACGCTGCAGGTGGGCGACCGTGTCCTGGTCGACAAGCTGACGCCGTGGTTCGGCGCGGAGCCCGAGCGTGGCGAGGTCGTGGTGTTCCACGACCCGGGCGGCTGGCTGAACGACGAGCCCGTCCAGCAGAGCGACAACTCCTTTGTCCGCGGCGTTCAGGACGTCCTCAGCTTTGTCGGCCTGATGCCCTCCGCCAACGAGAAGGACCTGATCAAGCGGGTCATCGCGATCGGCGGGGACACCGTCGAGTGCGAGGGGGAGGGGCCGGTCAAGGTCAACGGGATCGCACTCGACGAGCCGTACATCTTCCCCGGCAACACCCCCTGCGGTACCAAGCCGTTCGGTCCGGTGAAGGTGCCGAACAACTCGATCTGGGTCATGGGCGACCACCGTGCGGACTCGCTGGACTCCCGCTTCCACATGGACCAGCCGGGCGGCGGCAGTGTTCCGGTGGACGAGGTGATCGGCCGCGCATTCGTGGTGGCCTGGCCGATCGACCACTGGGCGACGCTGCCGGTGCCGAGCACCTTCGACCAGAAGGGGCTGTCGGCGGCCGCGCCGCTCGTACCGCCTGTGGCCGGTGCCGTCGGCGCGGTCGGGATGCTGCCTCTGGTGCGCAGGCTGCGGGATCGGGCGAACCGGCGAAAGCGGTCCTGACCTCCACCGGGTTGGCCCCGGGTCTTGCGCGGGCCGTGGTACCGACGAGTAATCTGCTCGGACGTGCCACGGCCCGCCGGGTTTTTCGCCTGTGGCCCCGGCGCGCCGTGTGTGTTTCCGGGTCGGTCGGGGTTGGGCGGTTTCGATGAGCAGTGTCGTGGAGCAGACGGTCGACGGGCCGCCTCCCGTCGCCCGGTCCCGACGTCGGCCGGCCGCCGTGCTTCAGGGAGTGGCGATCGGGCTCGGTCTGGTCCTCATGGTCGGCGGCTTCGCGCTCCTTGCCGTGGACTACCGGCCCTACCGCATCCCCACGGCCTCGATGGCTCCTACGCTCCGGGTCGGGGACACCGTCGTGGCCCGAAGGATCGACGGCGGGGCCGTCGGCCGGGGCGACGTGGTGGTCTTCCGGGACCAGGCCTGGGGCGGCGAGCTGATGGTCAAGCGGGTGGTGGCGGTGGGTGGCGACACGGTGGCCACCACCGATGACGACCGCCGCCTGACCGTCAATGGCAAGCCGGTGGACGAGCCGTACCTGGCCGCACAGGGCGCGACGGGCAGCCCCTTCAGCGTCGAGGTGCCGGCCGGCCGGCTCTTCCTGCTCGGTGACAACCGGCTGGGCTCGCTCGACTCCCGTACCCACCTGGAGATCGACGGCGGGACCATCCCCGCCGGCGAGGTGCAGGCCCGGGTGGAGGCCACCCTGATGCCGTTCGGCCGGGGCGGGCTGCTTGCCCGCACCCAGGCCTTCGACGCGCTCGACGGGCCGAAGGCCGGCGAACCGGGCCCGCTGGAGCCGACCTTCTACGCCACCGTTGTAGGCGCGGCGCTGATCGTCGTGACATCCGCGGTGGGCGGCGTGGCGGGGCTGGCGGGCCGGATCGGGCGCCGCCGCGCGGCCTGACCGCAACCGCCCGGGGCCGTTGCCCGGCCGCTCTGCCGAACACCACCCCGGACGCCGCCGCCGGATGGCAGGATCGGAAGAGCCACCGGGGCGTAGGGAGAGAGCAGGGGGAAGCGCCATGACGGCAAAGCGTCGCAGGGCAGCGCGCATCCTGCTGTTGGACGGGCAGGACCGGCTCCTGCTCTTCCGCGGCTCCGACCCTGCGGTACCGGACGTCACCTGGTGGTTCACACCCGGGGGCGGTTTGGAATCGGGGGAGGGCGTGCGCGAGGCGGCCGCGCGGGAACTGGTCGAGGAGACCGGACTGCGGGGCGTGGAGCTGGGGCCCTTGGTGGCGTACGGCACGGCTTCTTTCTCCTTTCAGGAGCAGCGTTACGAGCAGGAGCAGTGGTTCCACCTGGCCCGGACCTCGGACACGGTGCTCGACCACTCGGGAATGGGCGCCGATGAACACGCCCAGCTGCTCGCGGCGCGCTGGTGGACGATCGAGGAGCTGCGGGAAACCGCCGAGACGGTCTACCCGGTCGGGCTGGCGGAGTTCGTGGGGCAACTGTTGGCCGAGGGGCCGCCAGTCGTTCCAGTACGGCTCTGAGGGTGGGTGTGGTGGTCCACAATGGGTGGACGTGACAAGTTGAGGGGACGCCTGGATGAGTGCCGAAGATCTCGAGAAGTACGAGACCGAGATGGAGCTCAAGCTCTACCGGGAGTACCGGGACGTCGTCGGCCTGTTCAAGTACGTGATCGAAACCGAGCGGCGTTTCTACCTCACCAACGACTACGAGTTGCAGGTGCACTCGGTCCAGGGCGAGGTCTTCTTCGAGGTGTCGATGGCGGATGCGTGGGTCTGGGACATGTACCGGCCGGCCCGGTTCGTCCGTAAGGTCCGGGTGCTGACCTTCAAGGACGTGAACATCGAGGAGCTCGCGAAGAGCGATCTGGAGCTGCCCTCGGACGACTCGGGCTTCGGGAACTGACGTTGGACCGACCGGTCCTGTGGTGTCCAGAGGAATTTCGACGATTCCGGGATTCCCACTCTCCCGGGTGACGAAAGTTATCCACAGGTCCTGGTTATCCACAGGAAATAACTAGTCTCTGGCCTCGTGTAGACCTGCACGGCAACCTCCACGGCGGAGGTGATGACCGTGCAGGACACGAAGCGCTCGACGCGCAAGCAGGCATCAGGGGATCAGCAGGACGCAAAGGTGGGGCGGCCGCCCCGACGCAAGACGGCCCGGGCGCTGGACGGGCCCCCGCCCGCCGCCCCGTCGGGCCCGTCGGCTCCGGCCGACCCGAAGCCCGGCCCCCAGGGGCAGGCCCGGCCGGGGCGCAGTACGAACAACGGCCTCGGCCGCTACGGGGAGCGGGTGGCCGCCCGCCGCCTCGCCGAGGACGGGCTCCGCATCCTGGACCGCAACTGGCGCTGTGTCGAGGGCGAGCTGGACATCGTCGCCCTCGACGGCGACACGCTGGCGGTCTGCGAGGTGAAGACCCGCTCCGAGCGGGGATTCCAGCAGCCGAGCGAGGCCATCGACCGGGCCAAGGCCGCCCGGCTGCAGCGACTGGCCGAGCGCTGGATGGTCGAGCGCTGGCCAGGGCATTTCGCCCGGCTGGCCGGCGCCGACTACCAGTCCGCGCCGGAGGACCCGAGGTGGCCGCCCCTGCCGCCCGGCGGCGTCCGCATCGACCTGGTGGCCGTCATCAACCGGCTCCGGGGCGCCGCCTCCGTGGACCACCTGCGCGGG
Organism: Kitasatospora sp. NPDC048239; assembly: GCF_043202015.1. NCBI lineage: Bacteria > Bacillati > Actinomycetota > Actinomycetes > Kitasatosporales > Streptomycetaceae > Kitasatospora > Kitasatospora sp. NPDC048239. Next base: position 809,639 of record NZ_JBICZP010000002.1, read on the forward strand.
GTGGTCTGAGATGGCCTTCGCCCGCACGTGTTCCGTGGCACTGGTCGGCGTCGACGGCGTGATCGTCGAGGTCCAGGCCGACCTGGAGCCCGGAGTCGCCGCGTTCACCCTGGTCGGCCTGCCCGACAAGGCCCTCAGCGAGGCCCGGGACCGGGTCCGCGCCGCCGTCGTGAACAGCGGCGAGGCATGGCCGCAGCGGAAGCTCACCGTCGGACTGAGCCCCGCCTCGGTCCCCAAGAGCGGCAGCGGCTTCGACCTCGCGGTGGCCTGCGCCGTCCTCGCCGCCGCCGAGCGGCTGGACCCGTCCGCCATCGCCGAACTGCTGATCATCGGAGAGCTGGGGCTGGACGGCCGGGTGCGCCCGGTACGCGGAGTACTGCCTTCCGTGCTCGCCGCCGCGGACGCCGGCTACCAGCAGGTGGTGGTCGCCGAGCAGACCGCCGCCGAGGCCTCGCTGGTCCCCGGGGTCAGCGTCATCGGCGTCCGTAGCCTGCGCCAGCTCATCGCCGTCCTGAGCGGGGCCCCGGAGCCGGAGGAGCCGCCCGACCGCATCGGCGGCCGGCCCGATCCGCTGATGGCCGGGCTGATGCTGCCGAGTGCGGGCGTCCGCGGACTGCCGGACGACAAGGAGGCACGCCTCGACATGGCCGATGTGGCGGGTCAGTACGAAGCCAGGCGAGCCCTGGAGATCGCCGCCGCAGGAGGTCACCACCTCTACCTCAAGGGGCCGCCGGGAGCCGGAAAGACAATGCTGGCGGAGCGGTTGCCGGCGCTGCTGCCGCCACTCACCCAGAAGGAGGCCCTGGAGGTCACAGCCGTGCACTCGGTGGCGGGCCTGCTGCCCGCCGGTCGGCCGTTGATCGACTGCGCGCCCTACTGCGCCCCGCACCACTCCACGACCATGCCGGCGATCGTCGGCGGTGGCAGTGGGCTGCCAAGGCCGGGTGCGGTCTCGTTGGCCCATCGGGGCGTGCTGTTCCTGGACGAGGCGCCCGAGTTTCCCGTCCGGGTGCTCGACGCGCTGCGCCAGCCGCTGGAGTCCGGGGAGGTGGTGATCGCCCGCTCGGCCGGCTCGCTCCGACTCCCCGCCAGGTTCCTGCTCTGCCTGGCGGCGAACCCGTGCCCGTGCGGGCGGTACTCGCGGCGCGGAGAGGGGTGTGAGTGCACGCCCGTGATGGTCAGCCGCTACCAGGGGCGGCTGTCCGGACCGCTGTTGGACCGCGTCGACCTCCAGGTCCAGGTCGCCCCGGTGACCAGGGTCGAGCTGATGGAACGCGACAGTACGGCCGAGACCACCGAGACCGTCGCGGCCCGGGTGCTGGCGGCCCGCGAGCGGGCGGCGGCCCGACTGGCCCACACCCCGTGGCGGACCAACGCCGAGGTGCCCGGCCATGAGCTGCGCACCCGCTGGCAGCTGGCCTCCGGCGCACTGGACGACGCCGCACGCCAGTTGGAGCGGGGGCTGCTGACCGCCCGCGGCCTGGACCGGGTGCTCCGGGTCGCCTGGACGGTCGCCGACCTCGCGGGCCGGGACCGCCCGGATCAGCGGGATGTGCTGACCGCACTCGTCCTGCGCACCGGAGTCGAACAGGGCCTGCCGTTGACGAAGCATCCGTACGGCCGAGCCGCGAGCGATCCGCAGGACGGCAGCCCGCCCCTGGACGAGCCGGCGTCCGGCAAGTCCGTGCGGACCAGCCCCGCCGGCACAGGCCGCAAAGAGTGACCAGCAGTCAAGAAGTGAGGAGAAAGAGCGTGAACCAGACGATCAAGCACCCGAAGGCGTCGTCGGGGGATGCCTTGGCGGCCCCGATGGCCGAGCCGGGCGTCGGGCGCGATGCGGGTGCGGCGGTCGGCGCCGCAGCCGGCCCCGCCGCCGATCCGGAGCGCTACGCCCGAGCGGCCCTGACCAGGCTCGGCGAACCCGGTGACGCGGTCGTCGGCCGGTGGCTGTCCCGGCTCGACGCCGCCGAGGTGTTCCAGGCGATCCGGGAGGGCGTGGTGCCCGACCATCCGGCCCTGGACGCGGCCCGGCTCGCGAGCTACCGCGCCAGACTCGCCGGGCTCGACCCCGGCGCGGACCTGGAACGGGTACGAGCGGTCGGTGGACGCTTCATCATTCCGGGGGACATGGAATGGCCGAGCCAGCTCGATGATCTGGGTGACGGGCGGCCGATCGGCCTGTGGGTGGTAGGGGCGGGATCGCTGCGTCTGCTCGCTCTCCGCTCGGTGGCCGTGGTCGGTGCCCGTGCCTGCACCGCGTACGGCGCGCACGTGGCGGGGGACATCTCGGCACAGCTTGCCGAACGCGGGTGGGTGGTGGTTTCCGGCGCGGCCTACGGGATCGACGCGGCCGCCCACCGCGGAGCGCTGGCCGTCGGCGGCATGACCGTCGGGGTCCTCGCCTGCGGAGTCGACGTCGCCTACCCGCGCGGGAACACCGACCTCATCCGGCGGATCGCGGCGCAGGGGCTGCTGCTGAGCGAACTGCCGCCAGGGGAACACCCCAACCGCTTCCGGTTCGTGCTGCGCAACCGGGTCATCGCGGCGCTCACCCGGGGCACCGTGGTGGTCGAGGCGGCGATCCGCAGTGGCGCGCTGAGCACGGCCCGGCGCGCGCGCGACCTCAACCGGCACGCCATGGGCGTCGCGGGGCCGGTGACGTCGGCGTTCTCCGCCGGGGTGCACGCCATGATCCGCAGCGGAGGCGCCACGCTGGTCACCGATGCGGCGGAGGTGGCCGAGCTGATCGGCGCGATCGGCGACGACCTGGCACCGCAGCGCCTCGGGCCGGTGCTGCCCAGGGATCTGCTGGAGCCGGCTGTAGCCCGGGTGCTGGAGGCCGTTCCCGCCACGGCGGAGGGTGCGCCCGTGGAGCGCTTGGCGCGGCAGTCGGGACTCCCGCCGGACGAAGTGCTCCAGCGGCTCTACGAGTTGGGCTCGCTCGGCTTCGTCGAACGGTACGGGGCGCATTGGCGACTGGCGCGGGGGAGGTGACGCGATGAGGCGGAGCCGGGCTTGCTGAGGAGCGACAGGGGAGAGATGTGGCCGAGGGGGAGGGTCGTGGTTCGTCCACCACCGGTGCCGGGATCCGGTGACGACAACGCCACCGGATCGGGGGACGACCGAGTGGCGGTAGCGCATTGCAGTGAGTCGGTCACGCTACGCTCGCCATGCCTTCCCTATCAGCACATGACTCGGCAGAACGGCGCAGACCAACGCATGCCCACACACATTCCCGGACACAGAGTGACCGGTGGCGCCCGGTCCTCGGGAGGGCCGAGGACCGAGCGGCGCCCCGTGACCGAGTTCCCGCCCAAAGCGGCGGGTGCGATGGGGGCCCTGGCACGGCAGGGCGGTCGACCCCCTTCGGTGCCCGGCCAGCCGGCCGACGCCGAGGCGAGCAGTGCAGCAAGCGCTGCGGAGAGTACGGAGGCCGGCGTCGAGGTGGGCGTCGAGACCGGCGGCCCGCGCAGCGCTTCACCGGCCGTCGAGGCGGACGCGGGCGAGGAGGTGAGGGCGGACCAGGTGGTGGCGCGCAGCAGCCGGGACCGCGAAGGGCTGCGCATCGGGGCGCGGGCCGACCGACCTGGCGCACCCGGGGAGGCCGACGCTTCCGCCGGCTCCGGGACGTCGGAGGCTCCCGCCCGGTCGACCGCTGAAACGGGTACTGCCGCGGAGGGTCCCGCCACAGCGGTTGCCCCCGAGGCCGTTGCCGCAGAGCCGACCGGTACGGCCAAGCCGGCTGCGCCGCCCCCTTCGACGGGGGCGCCCGCACCGCGCCGGGAGACCGGCGGGAGCGACCGCACGGCGCTCGAAGCGCTCTGGCGCTCCTACAAGGAGACAGCGGATCAGCGGCTGCGGGAGCAGCTGATCCTCCACTACTCGCCACTGGTCAAGTACGTGGCCGGCCGGGTCGGGGTCGGCCTGCCGTCCAACGTCGAGCAGGCCGACTTCGTCTCCTCCGGGGTCTTCGGACTGATCGACGCGATCGAGAAGTTCGACATCAACCGGGCCATCAAGTTCGAGACGTACGCGATCAGCCGGATCCGCGGGGCGATCATCGACGAGCTGAGAGCGCTCGACTGGATCCCGCGCTCGGTGCGGCAGAAGGCGAAGGCGGTCGAGCGCACGTACGCGACGCTGGAGGCCCGGCTGCGGCGGACCCCTCACGAGCCGGAGGTCGCGGCCGAGATGGGCATCGCGATCGAGGACCTGCACGCGATCTTCAGTCAGCTGTCGCTCGCCAACGTGGTGGCGCTCGACGAGCTGCTCCACCCGGTCGGGGAGGGCGGGGACCGACCGAGCCTGGTGGACACCCTGGAGGACCACGGCGCCGAGAACCCGGTGGAGGTGGCCGAGGACCGGGAGTTGCGCAGGCTGCTGGCCCAGGCGGTGAACACCCTCCCCGAACGCGAGAAGACCGTCGTGACGCTCTACTACTACGAGGGCCTGACCCTCGCGGAGATCGGCCAGGTGCTCGGGGTGACAGAGAGCAGGGTCAGCCAGATCCACACCAAGTCGGTGCTGCAGTTGCGGGCCAAGCTCTCCGACATCAGGTGAGGCGTGCCGCCGGGCGGCGCCGTGCCGTGCATATGCACGGCACCGCGCCCCCGCGTGCCACCGCCGGCATGCGCGGCGCCGTACCGGCGGGGTGTAGGGCTCCGTACAGTGGGAGGGTGCCGAAGATCCGAGCGGCCACATTGGCCGAGCATCGCCAGCTGCAGCGGGCAGCTCTTCTTGACGCTGCCCGCAGCCTCCTCACCGAAGGAGGCATGGAGGCCCTGACCTTCCCCGCGCTTGCAGCGCGCACCGGGCTGGCGCGTTCCTCGGTCTATGAGTACTTCCGCTCCCGCGCCGCCGTGGTGGAGGTGCTGTGCGAGGTCGACTTCCCGCTCTGGGCGGCCGAGATCGAGGCCGGTATGGGGAGCTGCGACACCGCCGCCGGGCAGGTCGAGGCGTATGTGCGGGGCCAGCTGGCGCTTGCCGGGGACCCGCGACACCGGGCGGTGGCGGCGATCTCGGCGCTCGAGCTCGATGAGGCCGCGCGGGAGCGCATCCGGGCAGCCCACGGCAAGCTGGTCGGCCTGGTGATCCGGGCGCTTGAGGACCTCGGGCACTCCCAGCCCCGGCTGGCGGCGGCGCTGCTCCAGGGGATCGTGGAGGCGGCCGTCAGACAGACCGAGCAGCGAGTCGGCGGTGGAAGGGCCGAGAGCCCCGAAGCGATCGCGGACGCCGCCGTGGCCATCGCCCTGCACGGTCTCGGCCGGGGCTGATCGGCGGGAGCCCTCACCCGCTGCCACCCAGCGGCAGCAACCGCGCCGCACCGGCGCCGAGCAGCGCCAGCGGGTCGAGGTACCGCTCGCCGCGCAACAGCCCCCAGTGCAGGCAGTCGTCGGCGCAGTGGCCGGTGCCGGGCGCGAGCTGTCCGACCACCTGGCCGGCCGACACCGCGGTACCCACGGGGACGGAGCCCGCGACAGGCAGGTAGGTCGTGCGCAGCGGAGGGGTGCCGGAGCCCTGATGGGTGACGGTGACCACCGGGCGGCCCGCCACAAGCCCCGCGTAGGTGACCACTCCCGGGGCCGCCGACCGTACGTCCGTGCCGGACGGCGCGGCCAGGTCGACTCCCCGGTGCCCGGCGGCCCAGGGTTTCGGCGGGGCCTCGAACCGTCCGCGCACCCCGCCGGGCCCGCCCACCGGCCACGCCCGCCCTGCTCCGGGCGCATCCCCGGACGCCCCGGCGGCGGCCCAGGCGGCCCCGGACGAAGCCGCGGCCCTGGCAGCCACCCCGGCAGCCACCCCGGCCGCGTGCCCCGCGGGTGCCGGCAGGCCGGCGAGCAGGAGGGCCACCACGAGCAGGGCGAGCAGCAGCGCCCGACGCCGCGGCTCCGGGCCGCGTGGTGGTGGCAGCGGAGGCGGAAGAGCGAACCGTTGGGAGCCGCCGAGAGCGGCGGCAGCAGGGAAGAGCGCAGGGCAGGGGCGAACCGTCATGGCTACGAGGGTCCCCGCGTCGCCCCGCCCCGACCACCCCCGCTCGGGTTCCTGTGGACAACCGGCCCCTGTGGACAAACGGCGTCCCCCGAACGGGTGCACTGCAACGCAAGGACGCCCGCCCTGACCGGGCTCCGCACACCTTCGGCACAGACCCGCCATAGGCCCGGCATGGGCTCGACATGGGCTCGACATGGGCCCGGCTCAACACCGCACCGCCCCCAGTGCACAGCCGGGGCCACTCCAGCCCCACCCCGGAGCCGCCCCCGGCACCGCCCCGGCGCTGCTTGCGCCCCGCTGTGAAGTCGCCCGTCGCTCGGAGCTTCCCGTACACTTCACACGCGACCCGGTCCGCCGGGTCGACTTCGCACGCCCCGCCACCGGCGGTCGGACGCGGCTCAGCCGCTACCCCCGCCAGGTGCGAGTGCCGCTCGGTCCGCCGAGCCCGACCGGTCCCCGGACCGCGAAGGCCGAAGCGGCTCGGCACGTTCGGGGCGTCAGGCGTGGCTGTCACCTGGCTGCCACGGACAAAACCGAGCCTGACCCGGCCGAACGCAGCCGCCCGAGCGGGGAGCGCCACCGCGCGACCCACGACGACTGCTGCACGAGAGCCGGGCGCAACACCTTAGGAGTACGGCTATGGCCGTCGTCACGATGCGGGAGCTGCTGGAGAGCGGCGTCCACTTCGGTCACCAGACCCGTCGCTGGAACCCGAAGATGAAGCGCTTCATCATCACCGAGCGCAACGGCATCTACATCATCGACCTCCTGCAGTCGCTGAACTACATCGACCGCGCCTTCGAGTTCATCAAGGAGACCGTTGCCCACGGCGGCAGCGTCCTCTTCGTCGGCACGAAGAAGCAGGCCCAGGAGGCCATCGCCGAGCAGGCCACCCGCGTGGGCATGCCCTACGTGAACCAGCGCTGGCTCGGCGGCATGCTGACCAACTTCTCGACCGTCTACAAGCGTCTGCAGCGCCTCAAGGAGCTCGGCGAGCTGGACTTCGCGGATGTGGCCGGCTCCGGTCTCACCAAGAAGGAGCTCCTGGTCCTCCAGCGCGAGCACGACAAGCTGGAGAAGACCCTCGGCGGTATCCGCGACATGCAGCGCGTTCCCAGCGCCGTCTGGATCGTGGACACCAAGAAGGAGCACATCGCGGTCGGCGAGGCCCGGAAGCTCAACATCCCGGTCGTCGCCATCCTCGACACCAACTGTGACCCCGACGAGGTCGACTACAAGATCCCGGGCAACGACGACGCGATCCGCTCCGTCACCCTGCTGACCCGTGTGATCGCCGACGCCGTCGCCGAGGGCCTGAAGTCCCGCGCGGGTGTCGCCAAGGGCGACGCGAAGGCCGAGCCGGGCGCCGACCAGCCGCTGGCCGACTGGGAGAAGGACCTCATCGAGGGCGAGAAGAAGGCCGAGGAGGCCCCCGCGGCCGCCGAGGCTGAGGCTCCCGCCGCCGAGGTCGAGGCTCCGGCCGCCGAGGTTGAGGCTCCCGCCGCCGAGGTCGAGGCCCCGGCCGCCGACGCTCCGGCCGAGCAGGCCTGACGTACCAAGGGTGAGGGGCACCCGCCGGTACGACACCGGTAGGTGCCCCTCTCTCCCGTGCCGGGACCGAACCAGCGGTCCCGGCGCAACCCCACGCAGACACGCGAGACGCGAGAAGAGATTCACACCATGGCGAACTTCACCGCCGCGGACGTCAAGAAGCTCCGTGAGCTCACCGGCGCCGGCATGATGGACTGCAAGAAGGCCCTTGACGAGGCCGAGGGCGACGTCCAGAAGGCCGTCGAGCTCCTGCGCATCAAGGGCCAGAAGGGCGTTGCCAAGCGCGAGGGCCGCGACGCCTCCAACGGCGCCGTTGCCGCGCTGATCGCCGAGGACAAGAAGTCCGGCGTTCTGGTCGAGCTGAACTGCGAGACCGACTTCGTCGCTAAGGGTGACAACTTCGTCCAGGTTGCCGACGCGATCGCCGCCCACGTGGCGAAGACCGCCCCGGCCGACCTGGAGGCCGCCCTGGCTTCCGAGATCGAGGCCGGCAAGACCGTCCAGCAGTTCGTGGACGAGGCCAACGCGACCCTGGGCGAGAAGATCGTCTTCCGTCGCTTCGCCCAGTTCTCGGGTGACGGCTTCGTTGCCGTCTACCTGCACAAGACCAGCCCCGACCTGCCGCCGGCCGTCGGCGTCCTGGTCGAGCTGGACAAGGAGAACGCCGAGGTCGCCAAGGACGTCGCGCAGCACATCGCCGCCTTCGCCCCGAAGTACCTCTCCCGCGAGGAGATCCCGGCCGCCGACCTCGAGAACGAGCGTCGCGTCGCCGAGGCCACCGCTCGCGAGGAGGGCAAGCCGGAGGCCGCCCTGCCGAAGATCGTCGAGGGCCGCGTCACCGGTTACGTGAAGGAGAACTCCGTTCTGGAGCAGGCCTTCGCCAAGGACAACAAGAAGACCGTCGCCAAGGTCCTCGAGGAGAACGGCGTCGCCCTCAAGCGCTTCGCCCGCTTCCGCGTCGGCGCCTGACCCACGTTCCACCGGGCTCCCGGCCCGCATAGGCTGGGAACCGCCCCCGTCCGCTGACCAGGGCGGGAGGGACGCGCCGAGCGGGCTCCACCCAGCGTCATCCGTCTATGGGCGGGCCGCGTCGGCACCATGAACGACGAGGAGGCCATTGCCGTGCAGGACACCGTACCGGTTCCCGCGGCAGTGGCCTCCTCGCGTGTACGCGCAGGCCGGGGATCCGCACACCCGCGCCTGTGAACCAGTAGGTGCAGAAGGAGAAGTCCATGCAGGAGACGCAGGAGACCGCGCAGGACCCCCAGGCCGGAACGCGCCGCCGGGTGATGCTGAAGCTGTCCGGTGAGGCCTTCGCCGGCGGCGGCGGGCTCGGCGTCGACCCGGACGTCGTGCACGCGATCGCACGTGAGATCGCCACCGTCGTCCGCGCCGGTACCGAGGTCGCGGTGGTGATCGGCGGGGGGAACTTCTTCCGTGGTGCGGAGCTCCAGGTCCGCGGTATGGACCGGGCCCGTTCCGACTACATGGGCATGCTGGGCACCGTGATGAACTGCCTCGCGCTCCAGGACTTCCTGGTCAAGGAGGGCATCGAGACCCGGGTCCAGACCGCCATCACGATGGGCCAGGTCGCCGAGCCGTACCTGCCGCTGCGCGCCGTCCGGCACCTGGAGAAGGGCCGAGTGGTGATCTTCGGCGCCGGTATGGGCATGCCGTACTTCTCCACCGACACCACCGCCGTCCAGCGCGCGCTGGAGATCCACGCCGACGTGCTGCTGATGGGCAAGAACGGCGTGGACGGCGTCTACGACTCCGACCCCCGGACCAACCCGGACGCGGTCAAGTTCGACGCGCTGGAGTACTCCGAGGTCATCACCCGTGATCTGAAGGTCGCCGACCTCACCGCGATCACGCTGTGCAAGGACAACAACCTCCCGATGCTGGTCTTCGAGCTGCTGGCGGAGGGCAATATCGCGCGTGCGGTGAAGAGTGAGAAGATCGGCACACTCATCAGCCAGGATTCTGTCCGGGCCTGAGCAGCAATCAGCCGTACCGGACGGCGTCGACACCGCGACCGGGTTTGACGCCGACACCGGTCGGGACAACCGCAGATGAACCGGACAGGGAGTACACAGTGATCGAAGAGACCCTCCTCGAGGCCGAGGAGAAGATGGAGAAGGCTGTCGAGGTCGCCAAGAACGACTTCGCCGCCATCCGGACCGGCCGTGCGCACCCGGCGATGTTCGCCAAGATCGTGGCCGAGTACTACGGCGCCGTGACGCCGATCAACCAGCTGGCGTCCTTCTCCGTGCCGGAGCCTCGGATGGCGGTCGTCGCGCCGTTCGACAAGACCGCTCTGAAGGCCATCGAGCAGGCGATCCGCGACTCCGACCTGGGCGTCAACCCGAGCAACGACGGTTCCATCATCCGGGTGGTGCTCCCCGAGCTCACCGAGGAGCGTCGCCGCGAGTACATCAAGGTCGCCCGCGGCAAGGGCGAGGACGCCAAGGTCTCCATCCGCTCGGTCCGCCGCAAGGCCAAGGACGCCATCGACAAGCTGGTCAAGGACGGCGAGATCGGCGAGGACGAGGGCCGCCGCGCGGAGAAGGAGCTCGACGACACCACGGCCAAGTACGTGGCCGGCGTCGACGAGCTGCTGAAGCACAAGGAAGCCGAGCTGCTCGAAGTCTGATGAACGACGCCCCTGACGCCCCTGGCTACTGGGGCCCATCCGACCCGCAGCACCAGCAGAACCAGCACGATCAGCAGCACCCGCACCACCGGCCGTACCGGCCGGGGCAACCGCTGCAGCAGCCGCACCCGCAGCAGGCCCACCAGCCGCAGCCGGACGCGAACGGCATGCAGCACACCCAGCAGTTCCCGCCGTACCCGGCCGGACCGGCCGCTGCGGGTGACCAGGGACACCGAACGGGTCACTCGCAGCAGCCTCCGGTGTACTGGGGCGGTGACGCGGAGGAGACTCAGGTCATGCCTCCCGTACCGACGACCGGCCCCGGGCCGGAGCCGACCCCGAGGCGGTCCCCGGGGCGGACAGCGCAGCCGGGCCCCGGTCCGGCCGAGGAGCAGTCGGGCCGGGAGGCCGGCCGGCTGAGCGGCCCGCTGTTCCGGGACGAGCAGCCCGAGACGGCGGTGCCGGGTGCGGCCGAGACGGTCGTGCTCCGTGCGGTCACCGAGAACGCCGGCCCGGCGCAGGCTCCGGTCGGCCGGCCGTACCCGCAGGCACCGGGGCTCCCCGGTGCCCCGGCCTACCCCGGGCCGCCGCCGAGCCACCCGGCGGCCGGGCAGCCCCACCTTGTGCCGTCGTCCCACCCAGGGCAGGAGACACCCGTGGCCGAGCCCGAACCGCAGCCGCGCAAGCAGCGCGGTGGCCGTAACCTCCAAGCCGCGATAGGCGTGGGCGTCGGCCTCGGCGCGGTGATCATCGCCTCCCTGTTCGTGGTGAAGGCGCTGTTCCTGGTCGTGGTGATGGCGGCCGTGGTGGTCGGCGTCTGGGAGCTGTCCAGCCGGCTGACCGAGCGCAAGGAGATCAACGCACCGCTGATCCCGCTGGTCGCGGGCAGTATCGCGATGATCTCCACCGGCTACTGGGCGGGGGTCCAGTGGGCGGCGGCCTCCCTGGCGCTGACCGGGTTGGCGGTGATGGTCTGGCGGATGGCCCAGCCGCCGGAGAACTACCTGCGGGACATAACGGCGGGCATCTTCACCGCCTTCTACGTCCCCTTCCTGGCCACCTTCGTGGCGATGATGCTGGCGGCCGACGACGGCCCCCAGCGCATCGTGCTCTTCCTGATCGTCACGGTCTGCAGCGACACCGGCGCCTACGCGGTGGGTTACAAGTTCGGCAAGAACAAGCTGGCCCCGACGATCAGCCCGGGCAAGACCCGCGAGGGCCTGGCCGGCGGCATCGGCCTGTCGATGCTGGCGGGCGCGCTGCTGATGGAGCTGATCATCGACGACGGCAGCTGGTGGCAGGGCCTGATCCTGGGCGGCTGCGCGGCGGTCACCGCGACCCTGGGCGACCTGGGGGAGTCGATGATCAAGCGCGACCTGGGCATCAAGGACATGGGCACCCTGCTGCCCGGCCACGGCGGCATCATGGACCGGCTGGACTCGCTCCTGCCGACCGCTCCGGTGGTCTGGCTGCTGCTGGCCGCCTTCGTGGGCAGCTAAAGGTTCACCAGCGGGCCGTGGAGGCCGGCGAGGCGGCTTCCCGGGGTCCTGTCGAACCGGGTGGCGACGCCTCGTCGGCCTCCAGTCTGTTGGCCAGGTGGTCGACGGTGTTCCGCTCCGTGCCGAAATCACGTCGCCTCCGCGCGGTACGGTGCCGAGGTGAACGAGGACCCGGTGACCATCAGCCTCACCCGCGATCAGGCGTTCGTACTGTCCGACTGGCTGTTTGAAGTGATGATCAGGTCCGACCAGTTGGCCGCCATCGTGCCGGACGAGGCGGTGTGGTCCGCCGTGCACTCGATCTCCGGTCCGCTGGAGAAGGAGCTGCCCGAGCTCTTCATGCCGGACTACGCCGGTCGCCTTGAGCAGGCACGGAACCGGCTCATCGCCGCCGCGGGGGGCGACGGGGAGCCGCCGGAGAGCCGCGGAGCCGGGTGAGCGACGGGGCCGCCGACGGGCCGTCCGAGGACGGCAGACGATGACAGCCGATACCCAGGGGTGACGGTCGCCCCCGGGCCACGGGAGACGGGTTCGCTCCGTCGGTCTGCGACACTGGTCAGACCATGCCTAAGCCCGGAGAACTCACCTTTGTCGCGCCGCGCGGCTCCAAGCCCCCGCGACACCTCGCCGACCTGAGCCCCGCCGAGCGCAAGGAGGCCGTCGCCGAGCTGGGCGAGCAGCCGTTCCGCGCGAAGCAGCTCTCCAACCACTACTTCGGCCGGATGTCGAACGACCCGGCGAGCTGGTCGGACATCCCCGCCGCCAGCCGGGAGAAGCTCACCGAGAGCCTGCTGCCCGACCTGATGTCGGTGGTGCGGCACGTCTCGTGCGACGACGACACCACCCGCAAGACGCTGTGGAAGCTGTTCGACGGCACGCTCGTCGAGTCGGTGCTGATGCGCTACCCGGACCGGGTCACGATGTGCATCAGCTCGCAGGCCGGGTGCGGTATGAACTGCCCGTTCTGCGCCACCGGCCAGGCCGGTCTGACCCGCAACCTCTCCACGGCCGAGATCGTGGAGCAGATCGCCGCCGGGATGCGCGCGCTCAAGGCCGGTGAGATCCCGGGCGGCGAGGCGCGGCTCTCCAACGTGGTCTTCATGGGCATGGGCGAGCCGCTGGCGAACTACAACCGGGTGCTGGCCTCGATCCGCCGCCTCACCGACCCGGCGCCGGACGGCTTCGGCCTCTCCCAGCGCGGTATCACCGTGTCCACCGTCGGCCTGGTCCCGGCCATGAACCGGCTCGCCGACGAGGGTCTGAGCTGCCGCCTCGCGCTGTCGCTGCACGCCCCGGACGACGAGCTGCGCGACGAGCTGGTGCCGGTCAACACCCGGTGGAAGGTCGCCGAGGTGCTGGACGCGGCGTGGAACTACGCGGAGAAGTCCGGCCGCCGGATCTCCATCGAGTACGCGCTGATCAAGGACATCAACGACCAGGCGTGGCGGGCGGACCTGCTCGGCCGACTGATCAAGAACCACCGGGTGCACGTCAACCTGATCCCGCTGAACCCGACCCCGGGGTCCAAGTGGACGGCCTCGCGGCCCGAGGACGAGCGCGAGTTCGTCCGCCGGCTGCAGTCGCACGGTGTGCCGACCACCGTCCGCGACACCCGCGGCCAGGAGATCGACGGCGCCTGCGGTCAGCTGGCAGCGGCGGGCTGAGCAGGCGGTCCCAGCGCAGGCGGGGCCGAGCAGGCGGGGCCGGGCAGAGCCGGCCTGAGCAAGCAGGGCCGCGCACGCGGGCGGCCACCGGGAGCCGGGCTGGAGCCGGGCTGGAGCCTGGGTCGGACCGAAGGTCCGGGCTCAGGCCAGCCCGGCGGCCGCCAGAACGGCGGTCAGCCCGCCGGTGACCAGCAGAACGGTGCCGGCGGCCAGGGTCCGCAGCGCGACGGCGCCGAACAGCAGCCGGGGCGCGGCGCCGAGCCGCAGCAGCGCGTCGGTGACATCCCGACGGGCGGTGCGGACCTCGGCCAGCCGCGCCACCACGGCCGCCGCCGTGCAGCCCAGCACCAGGCAGGCCTCGATCGCGGGCAGCGCGTCGGCGCTGCCGGGGGTGCCGATCCAGTAGCGGATGGTCGTGAGCACCATCGCGAGGGCCAGGGTGAGGACGGCCAGCGGCGGTCCGAGCCGGCGGGCCTGTGCGGTCAGCCCGCGCCCGGCCAGCAGCCGCAGCGGGGTCGGGCGGCCGAGCGCGAGCAGCCGCCCGGTCCAGGACAGCAGCGGCCCGGTGAGCAGCACGAGGCCGAGCGCGCACGCGGCCCAGCCGCCGAGCGCGGCGGTGCTGGTACTGCCGAGGCCGGCCGGAAGGCGGATCGGTCGGCCGTCGGCGGCGGAGCCGGGCCGCAGCGCGATCAGTTCCAGGGCGAGGCCGGTGACGGCCAGGCCGACCGGCAGCGCGATGCGCAGCGGGCTGAAGCCGGTCGGTACCGGGCGGCGGCCGCCGGGCAGGGCCTCGGCGAGCGGTACCGCGCTAGCCGCGGCGAATCCGGCGGTCAGGGGCACCAGGGCGAGCAGCGTGACGGGTGCGGCGGCGGGCAGCGGGACGCCCATACCGAGGTCGGGGGCGAGCTCGGGCCCGGCGATGTCGTTGCGCAGCACCAGGAAGACCAGCAGGGTCAGCGCGCTGCCGAGGGTGCAGGCGAGCGCGATCTCCCCGGCGATCAGGGCGCGGATCCGGGCGGCCCCGGCCCCGGCGGCGGTCAGACCGGTGATCCGTTCGGGCCGCTGGGCGGGGACGGCGCGGGCGGCGACGGCGGCGAACCAGGCGACGGCGGCCAGCGGCGGCAGGCACCAGAGCAGCCGGACCAGGGCGTCGCCGGGGCCGATCGGGTCGCTCATCGCCCGGCCGAGCGCGCGCAGCAGGAAACCCGCGACCACCGCCCCGGCGAGGGCGGTGAGCAGCCAGCGGCCGAGGTCGAGTGCCCGGTAGCCCCGGGCCAGACGGAGATAGAACACGTCGACTCTTTCAGCGGCGCCGGGCCGACACGGCGGACGCTCCGACCGCTCCCGGCGTGCCGGCGGCCCCGGCGCCGCCGGGGAGGCCGCGTGGGACGGGGGCGGCGGGGGCGGTGAGCCGTCCGTCGAGGAGGGCGACGGAGCGGTCGGCGAACCGGACGAGCTCGGGGTCGTGGGTCGCGAGGACGAGGGTGAGCTGGTGCGAGCGCGCCGCGCTGGTCAGTATCCGCAGGACCTGGTCGGCGGCCTCGCGGTGCAGCGGCGCGGTGGGGTCGTCGGCGAAGACGACCGGCGGCAGCGGGGCGAGCGCGCGGGCGACGGCGATCCGCTGCCGCTGGCTCTGGACGAGCCGCTCGGGCCGCTGCTTGGCGATCTCGCCGACGTCGAGGCGGTCCAGCCACTCGTCGGCGGCGGTGTACGCGGCCTTGCTGCCGGCGCCGGCCAGCAGCAGGGGGAGGGCGACGTTCTCCCGGGCGGTCAGCTCGGGCACCAGGTGCGGTTCGGAGCCGACGAAGCCGAAGCGGTCGCGGCGCAGTCGCTCGCGGCCCGAGCGGCCCAGGGTGTGCACCGGGGCGCTGTTGAACCAGACCTCCCCCTCGTCGACCGGGAGGTGGGCGGAGAGGCAGCCGAGCAGGGTGCTCTTGCCGGAGCCGCGCGGGCCGGTGACGGCCAGTACCTCGCCCTCCCGGACGCCGAGCGAGATGCCGCGCAGGGCGGGGGTGCCGTGATGGGACTTGACGATCCCCCGGGCCCACAGCACGTCGTTGTCAGGCGGGGCCGCTGACATGAGGTTCCATCCTGGGTGGCCGCAGGGATATGACAGTCGTCAGATTAGAACGATCGGGACGAGGCGCGGTTGCGGCGCACTGGTCCATCAAGGGCAAATCACCCGTAATCAGGCGTGTTTGATCGCCAGGATCGGGGAGATCAGCGGAAAAACGCCTAAGGGCGGTCCCGCGGGAGGCGGGACCGCCCTTAGGCGGAGGGTGGGGAAGAAGGATCAGGTGGTCAGATCTTCGCCCACGCGTCGGTGAGGCTGGTCCGCAGGATCTGCTCGATCTCGTCGAAGGTCGACTGGTCGGAGATCAGCGGCGGGGCCAGCTGGATGACCGGGTCGCCACGGTCGTCGGCGCGGCAGTACAGGCCGTTGTCGAAGAGCGCCTTCGACAGGAAGCCGTAGAGCACGCGCTCGACCTCGTCGTCGTTGAACGACTCCTTGGTGACCTTGTCCTTCACGAGCTCGATGCCGTAGAAGTACCCGTTGCCGCGGACGTCGCCGACGATCGGCAGGTCGCGGAGCTTGTCCAGGGTGCCGAGGAAGTTCGCCTCGTTGTCCAGCACGTGCTGGTTCAGGCCCTCGCGCTCGAAGATGTCGAGGTTGGCCAGCGCCACCGCGGAGGAGACCGGGTGGCCGCCGAAGGTGTAGCCGTGCAGGAAGGTGTTGTCACCCTTGTAGAACGGCTCGGCGAGGCGGTCCGAGATGATCGTGGCGCCGATCGGGGAGTAGCCCGAGGTCATGCCCTTGGCGCAGGTGATCATGTCGGGCTGGTAGCCGAACTTGTCGGCGCCGAACATGGTGCCCAGGCGGCCGAAGGCGCAGATGACCTCGTCCGAGACCAGCAGCACGTCGTGGCGGTCGCAGATCTCGCGCAGGCGCTGGAAGTACCCGGGCGGCGGCGGGAAGCAGCCGCCGGCGTTCTGCACCGGCTCGACGAAGACGGCGGCGACGGTCTCGGCGCCCTCGTTGAGGATGGCCACCTCGATCTCGTCGGCGCACCAGCGGCCGTAGGCCTCGGGGTCGACCGTGCCGTCGGGGCCGGCCAGGAAGGCCGGGGCGCGGTAGATGTTGGTGTTCGGGGCCTTGTGGGTGCCCGGCACCAGCGGCTCGAACGGGGCCTTCAGGCCCGGCAGGCCGGTGATGGACAGGGCGCCCTGCGGGGTGCCGTGGTAGGCGACCGCACGCGAGATGACCTTGTACTTGGTCGGCTTGCCGGTCAGCTTGAAGTACTGCTTGGCAAGCTTCCAGGCGGTCTCGACGGCCTCGCCGCCACCGGTGGAGAAGAAGACCTTGTTCAGGTCGCCCGGGGCGTAGTTGGCCAGGCGCTCGGCCAGCTCGACGGCCTTCGGGTGGGCGTAGCTCCACACCGGGAAGAAGGCGAGCTCCTTGGCCTGCTTGGCAGCGGCCTCGGCGAGCTCCTCGCGGCCGTGACCGGCCTGGACGACGAACAGGCCGGCGAGGCCGTCGAGGTACTTGCGGCCCTTGTCGTCCCAGACGTAGGTGCCCTCGCCCTTGACGATCGTCGGCACGGGGGAGTTCTCGTACGACGACATGCGGGTGAAGTGCATCCACAGGTGGTCGTAGGCGGTCTTGGAAAGGTCCTTCTGCGCCGGGTCGGCTGTCATCGGGTGCCCCAGGTGTAGGTCTGTTTCCGGAGCTTCAGGTAAACGAAGCTCTCGGTGCTCCGCACGCCGGGAAGCGCGCGGATGCGCTTGTTGATCATTTCGAGCAGGTGCTCGTCGTCCTCGCAGACCAGTTCGGCCAGGAGGTCGAACGAGCCTGCGGTGCAGACGACGTAGTCGACCTCGTCGAGGGCGGCCAGCGCGTCGGCGACGGGCTCGATGTCGCCTTCGACGCGGATCCCGACCATCGCCTGGCGGGTGAAGCCGACGGTGAGCGGGTCCGTGACGGCGACGATCTGCATCACGCCTTGGTCGAGCAGCTTCTGGACGCGCTGTCGTACGGCCGCCTCGGACAGGCCGACGGCCTTGCCGATGGCTGCGTACGGGCGGCGCCCGTCCTCCTGGAGCTGCTCGATGATCGCCTTGGAGGCGGCGTCGAGGGGAACGCTGGCGTTCCGGTCGCGGTTGGCCACGCCGCAACTGTGCCTGATCGTTCCCCTGTTCGCAAGCGCGGATACTGCTGATTTCGTCGTGATCTTGGAAATCCCATACGGATTTCATCGCTCTTCGTTGCTCGGCCTGTCGATACCGGCAGTTGTCCGGCTACCCTGGCCCGGTACGCGCGCACCCCCGCAGCGGAGCGCGCGTTCCGCCAACAGTGGACCGCGCCACACCGGGCCCGGCCACTCGGCGCCCTTCGTCCGGCGGACCTGCCGACGTACCATGGCGCCGGATTCTGCAACGCCGCAGGCCCAGACCGAGGAGAGACCGTGAGCGACCTTCGCACGCTGCGCAACTACATCAACGGTGAGTTCGTCGATGCGGCGGACGGCCGCACGCTCGACATCGTGGACCCCACCACCGGCGAGGTCTACGCGACGTCCCCGCTTTCCGGCGCCTCCGACGTCGACGCCGCCATGGCCGCCGCCGCCGCCGCGTTCCCGGCCTGGCGCGATGCCACCCCCAGCACCCGGCAGAAGCTGCTCCTCAAGATCGCGGACGCGGTCGAGGCGCGTGCCGACGAGATCGTCGACACCGAGGTCCGCAACACCGGCAAGCCGCGGGCGCTGACCCTCTCCGAGGAGATCGGTCCGATGGTGGACCAGATCCGCTTCTTCGCCGGTGCCGCCCGCCTGCTGGAGGGCAAGGCCGCCGGTGAGTACATGGACGGGATGACCTCGATCGTCCGCCGCGAGCCGGTCGGCGTCTGCGCCCAGGTCGCGCCGTGGAACTACCCGATGATGATGGCCGTCTGGAAGTTCGCCCCGGCCATCGCCGCCGGCAACACCGTCGTGCTCAAGCCCTCGGACACCACCCCGGCCTCCACCGTGCTGCTCGCCGACATCATCGGCGGCGTGCTCAAGGAGCTGGACCTGCCGGCCGGCGTCTTCAACGTGATCTGCGGCGACCGCGAGACCGGCAAGGCCATGGTCGAGCACCCCACCCCGGCGATGGCCTCCA
The DNA here is from genome assembly GCF_043202015.1 of Kitasatospora sp. NPDC048239. Classification (NCBI taxonomy): domain Bacteria; kingdom Bacillati; phylum Actinomycetota; class Actinomycetes; order Kitasatosporales; family Streptomycetaceae; genus Kitasatospora; species Kitasatospora sp. NPDC048239. The sequence goes on from NZ_JBICZP010000002.1 coordinate 828,151, forward strand.
TCACCGGCTCGGTGCGCGCCGGCATCTCGGTGGCCGAGTCCGCCGCCAAGGACGTCAAGCGCGTCCACCTGGAGCTGGGCGGCAAGGCCCCGGTCGTGGTCTTCGAGGACGCCGACATCGCCGAGGCGGTCGAGGGCATCTCGGTGGCCGGCTTCTTCAACGCGGGCCAGGACTGCACCGCCGCCACCCGCGTGCTGGTGCACGAGTCGATCCACGACGCCTTCGTGGAGGCGCTGGCCAAGGCCGCCGCCGAGACCAAGACCGGTGGCGTGGACGACGAGGACGTGCTCTACGGCCCGCTGAACAACGCCAACCAGCTGCAGCAGGTCACCGGCTTCATCGAGCGCCTGCCGGCGCACGCCAAGGTCGAGGCCGGTGGCCACCGGGTCGGCGACAAGGGCTACTTCTACGCCCCGACCGTCGTCTCCGGCCTGAACCAGGACGACGAGATCATCCAGAACGAGGTCTTCGGCCCGGTCATCACCGTGCAGAAGTTCTCCGACGAGGAGCAGGCCGTCGGCTACGCCAACGGCGTCGAGTACGCGCTGGCCTCCTCGGTGTGGACCAAGGACCACGCCCGTGCCATGCGGATGTCGCGCCTCCTGGACTTCGGCTGCGTCTGGATCAACACCCACATCCCGCTGGTCGCCGAGATGCCGCACGGCGGTTTCAAGAAGTCCGGCTACGGCAAGGACCTCTCCTCGTACGGCTTCGAGGACTACACCCGCGTGAAGCACGTCATGACCGCGTTCTAGGTCGTGACCGTTCAGCGCAGGATGACCGCGTTCTAGGTCGTGACCGTTCAGCGCAGGATGGCCGCGTTCCAGGTCGTGACCGTTCAGCGCAGGATGCCTGCGATCTGATCGATCGTCCGAGGATCGTGTGATCTGACAATGGGCCCGGGTCTTTTCGACCCGGGCCCTGTGTCTTGTCACCCTGTCGGCCGTTCGCGTGACCGCCTGACAAGATGAACCTGCATTTCGCGGGTGGGACTCCCTAGCCTTACCGGCATGAGCATCCCCACCGCTGACTCAGCCGCCGGACAGGCGGTCAAGGCCGCCGACCGCGCGCACGTCTTCCACTCGTGGTCCGCCCAGGCGCTGATCGACCCCCTCGCGGTGGCCGGCGCCGAGGGCTCGTACTTCTGGGACTACGACGGCAACCGCTACCTCGACTTCTCGTCGCAGCTGGTGAACACCAACATCGGGCACCAGCACCCGAAGGTGGTCGCCGCGATCCAGGAGCAGGCGGCGAAGCTCTGCACCATCGCGCCCGGCTTCGCGGTCGAGTCGCGCAGCGAGGCCGCACGGCTGATCGCCGAGCGCACGCCCGGCGACCTCGACAAGATCTTCTTCACCAACGGCGGCGCCGAGGCCAACGAGAACGCCATCCGGATGGCCCGGCTGCACACCGGCCGGCAGAAGATCATGTCGACCTACCGCTCGTACCATGGCGCCACCGCCAACGCGATCGCCCTCACCGGCGACCCGCGCCGCTGGGCCAACGAGACCGGCGTCTCCGGCGTCGTCCACTTCTGGGGACCGTACGCCTACCGCTCCAACTTCCACGCCGAGAGCGAGGCGCAGGAGTGCGAGCGCGCGCTGGAGCACCTGGAGCAGGTGATCGCGTTCGAGGGGCCGGGCACCATCGCGGCGATCATCCTGGAGACCGTGGTCGGCACCGCGGGCATCCTGATCCCGCCGCCGGGCTACCTGGCCGGGGTGCGCGAGATCTGCGACCGCTACGGCATCGTCTTCATCCTGGACGAGGTGATGGCCGGCTTCGGCCGCACCGGCGAGTGGTTCGCCGCCGACCACTGGGGTGTCACGCCCGACCTGCTCACCTTCGCCAAGGGCGTCAACTCCGGCTACGTCCCGCTGGGCGGGGTGGCGATCAGTGCGAAGATCGCCGCCGACTTCGCCGAGCGGCCGTTCCCCGGCGGGCTCACCTACTCCGGCCACCCGCTGGCCTGCGCCTCGGCCGTCGCCACCATCAACACGATGGTGGAGGAGGGCATCGTCGAGAACGCCCGGCACATCGGCGAGACCGTGATCGGCCCCGGTCTGCGCGAGCTGGCCGAGCGCCACCCGTCGATCGGCGAGGTCCGCGGCCTCGGCGTGTTCTGGGCGCTGGACCTGGTGAAGGACCGCGCCACCCGCGAGCCGCTGGTGCCGTACAACGCGGCGGGCGCCGCCAACGCGCCGATGGCCGAACTGGCCGCCGCCTGCAAGCAGCGCGGGCTCTGGCCGTTCGTCAACATGAACCGCTTCCACGTCGTCCCGCCGTGCACGGTCACCGAGGAGGAGGCCAAGACCGGCCTCGCGGTACTCGACGAGGTGCTGTCGCTGACCGACGCGCACACCGTCTGACGTACCGACAGGACGGCCCCGGGTGCCCGTGCGCCCGGGGCCTTCCACGCTCCGGAGGATCCCCGTATGTCCAGCACCACCCTGACCCGCCGCCCCACCCGCCACCGCCGGCCGAGCCGTCGCGCGGTGCTCGGTGCCGCCGGGCTGCTCGGCGTCGGCACCCTGAGCGGCTGCGGCATCCCGTCCGCGTACGTCGCCGAGGACCGCCGCTCGGCGCCGGACCGCTCGGAACACGAGCGGCGGCTGTCCTTCTCCAACTGGACCCAGTACATCGACGTCGACGACAGCGGTCGGCGCCCGACCCTGGACGCCTTCACCGAGCGGACCGGGATCAAGGTCGCCTACACCGAGGACATCAACGACAACGACGAGTTCTTCGGGAAGATCGGCCCGGTCCTCACCCAGGGCACCGACCCCGGCCGCGACCTGATGGTGGTCAGCGACTGGATGGCCGGCCGCTACGTCTCGCTCGGCTGGGTGCAGGCCATGGACCGGGCGGGCATGCCCAACGTCGCGGCCCAGCTGGATCCGCAGCTCGCGGACCCGGCGTTCGACCCCGGCCGCCGGCGCAGCGTGCCGTGGCAGTCCGGGATCACCGGGATCGCGTACAACCGCAAGGAGCTCGGGCGCGAGATCAGGACCACCGCCGACCTCTGGGCGCCGGACCTCAAGGGTCGGGTCACCCTGTTCGCCGGGCTGGACGAGGCGCTCGGCCTGCTGATGCTCGCGCACGGCGCCGACCTCGCGGCCTTCACCTCGGACGACGCGCACCGCGCGATGGACCTGGTGCAGAAGCTGGTCGACTCCCGGCACATCCGCCGGTTCACCGGCAACGACTACACCAGCGACCTGGCCTCCGGCGCCGCGATCGCCTGCCAGGCCTACTCGGGCGACGCCGTCCAGCTGACCGCGGAGAACCCGGACATCGAGTTCGTGGTGCCCGAGGAGGGCGGAGAGCTGTGGGCGGAGAGCCTGCTGATCCCCAACCGGGCCGGCCACAAGCGGAACGCCGAGCTGCTGATCGACCACTACTACCAGCCCGAGGTGGCCGCCGAACTGGCCGCCGCCGTGCAGTACATCTGCCCGGTGCCCGCGGCCCGCGAGGTGCTGGCGGCGAGCGGGGACAAGGAGAAGGCCGAGCTGGCCGAGCACCCGCTGCTCTTCCCGACCGAGGAGATGCGGGCCCGGCTGCACACCATGCGCGACGTCTCCTCCGCCGAGCGCCCCGACCTGCACAAGGTCTGGGGGCGGATCACCGGGGTGTAGCGGGAGCGCCGCCCGGCCCGAGGGCACGCACCGTCCCTGGACGGCCGGGCGGCGCAGGGGCCGCCGAACGGGGTCGGCCTACCGCCGGACGGCGTCCAGGGCGAGCAGCGCGACGTGCAGGGAGAGGCAGGACTCCACCTGGTCGAGGTCGACGCCGAGGATCCGCTCGACCTTGTGCAGCCGGTCGTAGAAGGACGGCCGGGACAGGTGCGCGGCATCGGCCGCCGCGGACTTGTTCCGGCCCTGCTCCAGGTAGATCCGCAGCATCTGCACCAACTGGCTGTTGTGCTCGGCGTCGTAGGCGAGCAGCGGTCCGAGCTCCCGTTCGACGTAGGTCTGCAGCCGGGCGTCGTCGCGCAGCAGGTGCAGCAGACCGCGCAGCCGGACGTCGGGCAGCCGGTAGTAGGCGGCGGCGCGGCCGCCGGGGGCGTCGTGCAGGGCGGCGTCGGCGACCTGGGTGGCCTCCAGCAGGGTGCGCCGGGCGTCGCGGACCGAGCCGACGGAGGAGCCGGCCGCGACCACCGGTGCGGGCGCGGGGCCGGCGTCCCGGTGGGCCTCCGTCATCAGCCGGCGCAGCGCGGCGGAGAAGGAGTCGAGCGCGGCGTGCTCGTCCTGCTGGGCGCCGAGCGCGATCAGCACCCCCACGCCCTCGTCGTCCAGCGCGCCGACCAGTGCGGAGAGCCGGCAGCCGCGGATCGCGCCGGCCGCCAGCTCGGTGAAGTCGCGCAGCCGGGCCTGGGCCTCAAGCGCGGCCGGGATCGGTCCGCGCCGCTGGCGCAGCACCACCCCGACCAGGCGCCGGCCCTCCAGCGGGACGCCGAGCGCCTGGGCGCGCAGGGCCACCTCGGAGACGGTCAGCGCATGGGTGAGGATGCCGGAGAGCAGGGTGCGGTGGGTCTGGCGTTCCAGGCTCTCCCGGTCGCGGACCACCAGCCGGTTGAGCGCCAGGGCGGAGGCGCCGCGCTCCAGCAGCATCGCGTGCGGGTGGCTCTCGCCGTCCGGCAGGACGGCCGGGTCCTGGACCAGGACGAGCCGCCCCCAGTCCTGGCCGCGTGCGCCGACCGTGGTCACCAGCCAGCCGCTGCGCGGGTCGTGCCCGGTGCGCCCGGCGGGGCGGACCCCGCGCGAGCGGCGCTCCCAGTCCTCCAGCAGCTCGGTCTCGGGACGCCCGGCGGTGTCGTGGGCCAGCACCTGGTGGGCGAGGTTCTCCAGCACGACGGGCGCGCCGGCCATCCGGGCCACCTGCCGGACCACCTCGGCGGGTTCGGCGCCCTCCACCACCAGCTCGTTGAACACCTGGTGGACGGCCTCCGAGGCGCGCAGCTGCTCCAGCTGGGCGTTGACCACCAGGGCGTGCACGGCCTCGGTGACGGCGACGAAGCGCAGCTCGCGGCGGAGGGCGATCAGCGGCAGTCCGCGCTGCTCGGCGGCGTGCACCAGGGCGCGGGGGAGCGAGTCGAAGTAGCGCCGGCCGAACTCGATGACCAGGCCGGCCACACCCACCTCGGCCAGCTCGCGGACGTACCGGGCCAGCCCCTCGCGGTCCTCGGGCAGCGCGATGCCGGTGGTCAGCACCAGCTCGCCGCCCTGGAGCATGCCGGCGACGTCGGGCAGTTCGCTGACGTGGACCCAGCGGACCGGGCGTTCCAGGTGCTCGGCGCCGGCGACCACCTGGGGCAGGCCGCGCCGCATCACCTCGAGATCGAGAACGCGGGCGACGGTGGGGAGCATCGCAGGGCCTCCAGGGTTCAGAGTGTCAGGTAAATCATCCCTCCCGGCGACGACCTGTTGCCCTGCCCGAACCCTTCCACCCTGTAAGGCCCTTTGCGCCGAGGTTGGCGGAGTGACCCTTGTCACGCGCATCCGGCAGCGGGCATGGTCAGCGGGTCGGCTGTGGCGAAACACGGGCATCACCGTCGGAATCCGTCGCGTCACCGGAAAGCACCCGCGGAATCCCTTGCCGGGCCTCCGCGGGCCTGCCAGGATCGCGCACCTCGGTGATCGACCGGGCCGGATTCCCCCGTACCGCAAGCACGGCGACTCGACCAGTCGTACGAGGCCGGTACGGGCCCTCGCCCGCCGGCGCGTGCAGCATGACGGGGACCAACCGATCAGCACGCCATGCGGGCAGTCGAACCACCGGGCACATGGAGGAACCAGATGGACCTGACCGACTTCGGTGCGGGCGCGCAGTACATCGCGGGCCGGCAGAGCCGGGGCAGCGGTGATCCCTTCCAGGTCGTCAACCCGGCCGACGGCAGCGTGGTCGAGCGGATCACCCTGGCCTCCACCGGCGAGGTCGACGCGGCGGTGGCCGCCGCCCGGGCCGCGCTGCCCGAGTGGGCCGGCGCCACCCCCGGCGCCCGCTCCGAGGCGCTGACCCGGCTGGCCGCCGTCCTCACCGACGCCGCCGGGGACCTCGCCCGGGTGGAGACCTCGCAGACCGGCAAGCCGGTCAAGCTCGCCACCGAGTTCGACGTCCCCGGCACCATCGACAACGCCGCGTTCTTCGCCGGCGCGGCCCGGAACCTGGAGGGCAAGGCGGCCGGCGAGTACTCCGGCGACCACACCTCCTACGTGCGCCGCGAGGCGATCGGCGTGGTCGGCTCGATCTCGCCGTGGAACTACCCGCTGCAGATGGCCGCCTGGAAGATCCTCCCGGCGATCGCGGCGGGCAACACCATCGTCCTCAAGCCGGCCGAGCTGACGCCGCTGACCTCGCTGATGTTCGCCCGCGCCTGCACCGCGGCGGGCATCCCGGACGGTGTGGTGAACGTCGTCACCGGCGCCGGGCGCACCGCGGGGGAGCGCCTGGTCTCCCACCCGGACGTCGCGATGGTCTCCTTCACCGGCTCCACCCCGGTCGGCAGGCGGGTCGCCGAACTCGCCACCGCGACCGTCAAGCGCACCCACCTGGAACTCGGCGGCAAGGCCCCCTTCGTGGTCTTCGACGACGCGGACCTGGACGCCGCCGTGCACGGCGCGGTCGCCGCCTCGCTGATCAACACCGGCCAGGACTGCACCGCCGCCACCCGCGCCTACGTCCAGCGCCCGCTGTACGAGGCCTTCGTGGCCGGTGTCGCCGAGCTGTTCGGCGCGATCCGCCTCGGCGACCCGCTGAACCCGCAGACCGACCTCGGCCCGCTGGTCTCGCACGCCCACCGCGACCGGGTGGCCGGCTTCGTCGAGCGCGCCCGCGGGTACGCGACCGTGGTCACCGGCGGCCGCGCCCCCGAGAAGGGCCACGACGGCACCGACCTCACCCCCGGCGCCTACTACCTGCCGACCCTGATCACCGGCGCCGCCCAGGACAGCGAGGTGGTCCAGGGCGAGATCTTCGGCCCGGTCCTGGTCGTGCTGCCCTTCGACGGCGACGACGAGGGCCTGCGGCTGGCCAACGACACCCCCTACGGCCTGGCCGCCTCCGCCTGGACCGGCAACGTGCACCGCTCGCTGCGGGCCACCCGCGAGCTCGCGGCGGGCTGCGTCTGGATCAACGACCACATCCCGATCATCAGCGAGATGCCGCACGGCGGCTACAAGTCCTCCGGCTACGGCAAGGACATGTCGCAGTACTCGCTGGACGAGTACACCCAGGTCAAGCACGTCATGTTCGACACCACCGCGGTGGCCCGCAAGGACTGGCACCGCACCGTCTTCGGAGACAGATAACCCCTCGGGGCGCACCCCCGCCGCCCCGCCCCGACCTCTCGCCCCCAGGAGGCCCGTTCCATGGCGTTCAACGAGCTCACCGACGGTCTGTCGGAACCGGTCCGCAAGGCCTGGGAACGCAGCCTGACCAGCGGCCGGGCCGCACTCGGCCGCCGGACCCTGCTGCGCGCCGCCGCCCTCACCGCCGGGGCCGGCACCCTGGCCGCCTGCGGCATCCCGGCGGCGAAGACCGCCGGGACGGGCGACTCGACCGCGAACGCGGCCAAGGACCTCTCCGACAGCGAGAAGGAGGTCAACTTCTCCAACTGGCCGCTCTACGTCGACACCGACGAGAAGGACGCGGAGAAGCACGGCACCCTGGAGGCCTTCACCGAGGCCACCGGCATCAAGGTCCGGTACACCGAGGACGTCAACGACAACGTCGAGTTCTTCGGCAAGGTCAAGCCACAGCTCGCGGCCGGCCAGGACACCGGCCGCGACCTGATGGTGCTCACCGACTGGATGGCCGCCCGGATGATCCGGCTCGGCTGGGCGCAGAAGCTCAACCCGGCCAACGTCACCACCGCGATCACCACGATCGACTCCCGCTTCCGCGCCCCCGACTGGGACCCGGGCCGGCTCTACACCTACCCCTGGGCCGGCATCCAGGTGGTGATCGCCTACAACCGCAAGGCCACCAAGGGGAAGGAGGTCACCAGCGTCTCCCAGCTGCTGGACGACCCCGACCTCAAGGGCCGGGTCACCTTCCTCTCCGAGATGCGCGACAGCATCGGCATCACCCTGCTCGACATGGGCAAGGACCCGGCGAAGTTCACCGCCGACGACTACGACGCCGCGATCGCCCGGCTGCAGAAGGCCGTGGACAACAAGCAGATCCGCCGCTTCACCGGCAACGACTACGGCCAGGAGCTGTCCTCCGGCGACATCGCCGCCTGTGTGGCCTGGGGCGGCGACCTGATCCAACTGCGCGCCGACAACCCGGACATCGAGTTCGTCATACCGGAGAAGGGCTTTGTCACCTCGACCGACAACCTGCTCGTCCCGGCCAAGGCGCAGCACAAGGCGAACGCGGAAAAGCTGATCGACTTCTACTATCAGCCGAAGATCGCGGCGCAGCTGGTCGCGGGGATCGGCTTCGTCTCGGCCGTCACCGGGATGGCGGAGGAGCTCACCGCCCTCGACCCGGACACCGCGGCCAACCCCCTGGTCGTCCCCACCCCCGCGATGGCGTCCAAGGCGCACGTGTTCCGCACCCTCAACGAGACCGAGGAGAGCGCCTTCGAGGAGAAGTTCTCCAAGCTCATCGGCGCCTGACCCCCACTGACGGCAGAGACCCCAGAGAGACACCGCTATGACAGACCAGCTGCGCGACCCGGCCGCGGGCGGCGACGTCCGCCTCACCGGCATAGGCAAGACCTACGGCTCCTTCACCGCCGTGCACCCACTCGACCTGACCGTCCCCCAGGGGTCCTTCTTCGCCCTGCTCGGCGCCTCCGGCTGCGGCAAGACCACCACCCTGCGCATGATCGCCGGCCTGGAGGAGCCCACCAGCGGCACCGTCCTGATCGGCGGCCAGGACGTCACCGCACTGCCCCCGTACAAGCGGCCGGTGAACACCGTCTTCCAGAGCTACGCGCTCTTCCCGCACCTCGACATCTTCGAGAACGTCGCCTTCGGCCTGCGCAGGCGCGGCCGCAAGGACGTCAGGAAGCAGGTCGACGAGATGCTGGAGCTGGTCGAACTCGGCCAGTACGCCCGGCGCAAGCCGCACCAGCTCTCCGGCGGCCAGCAGCAGCGCGTCGCCGTCGCCCGCGCCCTGATCAACCACCCGCAGGTGCTCCTGCTGGACGAGCCGCTCGGCGCGCTCGACCTCAAGCTCCGCCGCCAGATGCAGCTGGAGCTCAAGCGCATCCAGACCGAGGTCGGCATCACCTTCGTGCACGTCACCCACGACCAGGAGGAGGCCATGACCATGGCCGACACCATCGCGGTGATGAACGGCGGCCGGGTCGAGCAGCTCGGTGCGCCCGCCGACCTCTACGAGAACCCCGCCACCACCTTCGTGGCCAACTTCCTCGGCCAGTCCAACCTGCTGCCCGCGGACGTCACCGGCAGCCAGGGCGGCGACCTGCTGCTCACCGCGGCCGGGGCCCGGCTGGCCGTGCCCAGGGCCCGGTGCGCCACCGACGCCACCAAGGTCCACCTCGGGGTGCGCCCGGAGAAGATCACCATCGAGCACGCCTCCGCCGAGGTCGCCGACGGCCGCAACCGGTTGGCCGGCACCGTTCTCGACTCCAGCTTCATCGGCGTCTCGACCCAGTACCTGGTGCGCATCGAGGGCGGCCAGGAGGTGGCGGTCTTCGAGCAGAACATGGAACGCGACGCCCGGATCACCGCCGGCGCCCCGGTCGTCCTGCACTGGAACCCGGCCCACTCCTTCGCCCTCGACGCCTCGCAGGCGATCGACGCGGGCACCGGGGAGGAGGCGGCGTGACCACCACCACCGCGGCGGCTCCGCCGCAGGCCGTACCCCCGGACGGGAGCGCGCTCGCGGAGCCGGCCCCGAAGCCCCGGCGAAAGCTCACCCCGTACTGGCTGCTGCTGCCCGGCATCGCCTGGCTCGTCGTCTTCTTCGCCGTGCCGATGGCCTACCAGGGCTCGACCTCGCTGCAGACCGGCACGCTGGAGGAGGGCTTCCGGGTCACCTGGCACTTCGCCACGTACTGGGACGCCCTGGTCGAGTACCGCTGGCACTTCGTCCGCTCGTTCGGCTACGCGGCCACCGCGACACTGATGTGCCTGGCGATCGGCTACCCGCTCGCCTACACGATCGCCTTCAAGGCGAGCAAGCGCTGGCGCAACGTCATCCTGATCCTGGTGATCGCGCCGTTCTTCACCAGCTTCCTGATCCGCACGCTGGCCTGGAAGACGATCCTCTCCGACGGCGGCCCGGTGGTCGGCGTGCTCAACACGCTGCACATCCTGGACGTCACCAGCGCGATCGGCCTCACCTCCGGCGACCGGGTGCTGGCCACGCCGCTCGCCGTGGTCTGCGGCCTGACCTACAACTTCCTGCCGTTCATGATCCTGCCGCTGTACACCTCGCTGGAGCGGATCGACCCGCGCCTGCACGAGGCGGCCGGCGACCTCTACGCCCGCCCGTTCACCACCTTCCGCAAGGTGACCTTCCCGATCTCGCTGCCCGGCGTGGTCGCGGGCACGCTGCTCACCTTCATCCCCGCCTCCGGCGACTACATCAACGCGCAGCTGCTGGGCTCGCCGAGCGAGCAGATGGTCGGCAACGGCATCCAGAAGCAGTTCCTGAACGTGCTCGACTACCCCACGGCAGCCGCCCTGAGCTTCATCCTGATGGCCCTGATCCTGGGCATGGTGACGGTCTACATGCGCAAGGCCGGGACGGAGGAACTGGTCTGATGTCCCGAGTGATCAAGTGGATCCGCGCGCACCTGGTCGTGCTGGCCGGCCTGCTGGCCCTCGCCTACCTGGTGCTGCCCAACCTGGTGGTGCTCGCCTTCTCGTTCAACAAGCCGGTCGGCAAGTTCAACTACGAGTGGTCCGAGTTCTCCACCGACGCCTGGACCAACCCGTGCGGCGTGGCCGACATGTGCCAGTCGCTCTCGCTGAGCCTCCAGGTCGCGGTGCTCGCCACCGTCGGCGCCACCGTGCTCGGTACCATGGTCGCCTTCGCGCTGGCCCGCTACCGCTTCCGCGGCCGCGCCGCCACCACCGCGATGATCTTCCTGCCGATGGCGATGCCCGAGGTGGTGATGGCCGCCTCGCTCGGCACGCTCTTCCTCAACATGCGCATCCCGTTCGGCTTCACCACCATCCTCATCGCGCACATCATGTTCTGCCTCAGCTTCGTGGTGACGGCGGTCAAGGCCCGCGTGATGAGCATGGACCCGAGGCTCGAACAGGCCGCCCAGGACCTCTACGCGACCCCGGTCCAGACCTTCCTGCGGGTCACCCTGCCGCTCGCCGCCCCGGGCATCGCGGCCGGCGCGCTGCTCAGCTTCGCGCTCTCCTTCGACGACTTCATCATCACCCAGTTCAACTCGGGCCCGACCACGGTCACCTTCCCGATGTTCGTCTGGGGCGCCTCGCAGCGCGGCATCCCGGTGCAGGTGAACGTCATCGGCACCGCGATGTTCATCGCCGCGGTCGCGCTGACCGTGGGCGGCCAGTGGCTGGGAAACCGCCGGAAGGCCACCGCCTGACCCCGGCCGCCCGACGCTCGACCGGGTCCGGACCCGCGCCTGACCCACGACCGGCGCACCCCCGACGTACCGTCGGGGGTGACCGGCAAACCATCCCCGATGTTCAGAAAGTGGCTGATAATGCATGGACTCCGCCCGCGCACTCAGTGACGCCAGGCCCACCCCCTTCTGGCTGGAGGACCCGGGCCGGCCGGCGGCGCTGCCCGCCCTGGTCGGCGACGCCAAGTGCGACCTGCTGGTCGTCGGCGGCGGCTACTCCGGCCTCTGGACCGCCCTCATCGCCAAGGAGCGCGACCCCTCGCTGGACGTCGTGCTGGTGGAGGGCAACGAGGTGGGCTGGGCCGCGTCCGGGCGCAACGGCGGATTCTGCGCGGCCAGCCTGACCCACGGCTTCGGCAACGGCCTGCAGCGCTGGCCCGCCGAACTCGGCCGGCTGGAACACCTCGGCGCCGCCAACCTCGACGGCATCGAGGCCACCCTCAAGCGCTACGGCATCGACGCCGAGTGGGAGCGCACCGGCGAGATCGACGTCGCCACCCAGCCCCACCAGCTCGCCGAGCTGCACGAGGTCGCCGAGGCCGTCGCCGAGTACGGCCTCGACGTCACCGTGCTCGACCGCGACGCCCTGCGCGCCGAGGTCGACTCACCCACCTTCCTCGGCGGGATCTGGGACAAGGAGGGCGTGGCGATGGTCCACCCCGCCAAGCTCGCCTGGGGCCTCAAGGCCGCCTGCCAGGCCCAGGGCGTCCGCATCTTCGAGCACACCCGGGCCCTGGACCTGAACGAGTACGGCAGCGGCATGGCCGTCCGCACCCCCTACGGGCGGGTCTTCGCCCGCCGGGTCGCGCTCGGCACCAACGTGTTCCCGTCCCTGGTCAAGCGGGTCCGCCCGTACGTCGTGCCGGTGTACGACTACGCGCTGATGACCGAGCCGCTCAGCGCCGAGCAGCTCGCCGCGATCGGCTGGCGCAACCGGCAGGGGCTCGGCGACAGCGCCAACAAGTTCCACTACTTCCGGCTCTCCGCCGACAACCGCATCCTCTGGGGCGGCTACGACGCGGTCTACAACTACGGCGGACACGTCCGCAGCGAGTACGACCAGCGACCGGAGACCTTCCGGACGCTGGCGCACAACTTCTTCCGCTGCTTCCCGCAGCTGGAGGGGCTGCGCTTCACCCACGCCTGGGGTGGCGCCATCGACACCTGCACCCGGTTCTCGGCGTTCTTCGACACCGCCTACCGCGGCCGGGTCGCCTACGCCGCCGGGTACACCGGCCTCGGCGTCGGCGCCACCCGGTTCGGCGCCGAGGTGATGCTCGACCTGCTGGCCGGGCAGCGCACCGAGCGCACCTCGCTGGAGATGGTGCGCACCAAGCCGCTGCCGTTCCCGCCCGAGCCGGTCCGCTGGGCCGGGATCGAGATCACCACCCGCTCGCTGGAGCGCGCCGACCGCACCGGCGGCCACCGCAACCTCTGGCTGCGCACGCTCGACCGGCTGGGCCTGGGCTTCGACAGCTGACCCGGCTCGCACCCCGGGCCCTGCCCCGGGCCGGGTCTGACGATTCCCGTCGGGCGCGCGGCGCCGGGCATCCTCCCCCAGCCTCCGGCCGGGAGGTACCCCACCTGAACGTACCGGCGAATCGGCCACGTACGACCCAGTACGAGGCCGATCCGCCGGCACGCCCAGCCGGGCGCCCAACACCGCACGCTGATCCGACGCGAATCGTCAGACCCGGCCCAGTTGTGTAAGAGAGACCCGCCGTCAGCCTCTCGTTGGTGACGGCGGGTCTCTGTTTCCCGCCGCGCTACGACCAGCGTCGGCGCTGAGAAACGGGGACACGACATGGAGAGCACCGGACTGCACTGGCTCGCCCAGGCGGCATCGGATCCGGAGGCCTTCCGGCTGCAGTGGGAGCGCACGGGCTTCGGGCCGGCGCTGCTCCCGGCCGGGCGGCGCTGGGACGTCCTCTCGGTACCCGGGCGCCTCGGCCGGCCGGCCCTCGACATCCTGGCGTCGGGCCCCTGCGGCCCGGTGCTCGCCGACGGAGGGGACGAGCACCTCGGCTTCCTCGTCCCCGTCGGCACCGCCGCCCGATGGATCGGCACCGGTGTGCGCTGCGCCGGCGAGGGCACCTGGATCGCCGTCCCGCACCCGGACCGGCGCAACCGCGGCCTGCGCTGGCTCGTCCCGCCGGACGGCTCCGGACGGCTCAACGACCCGGTCATGCTGGAGCTCGCCCTGCACGAGGCGGTGGCCCGGCTCACCGAGGGGTAGCGGCGGTCGCGTGGGCGCGCGGGACGGGCGGTCGCGTCAGACTGGAAGCGTGACCACCGCCCCGGACGCCGTCGACGCGTCCCTCCGCCCGGGCCCGGCCCAGTTGCGCCTCGTCGAGCTGGCCCGTCCCGTCTGCGACCGGCTGGGCCTCGCCCTGGCCGGCGGCCACGCGCTGCGCGCCCACGGGGTCTCGGCCTGCGCCCAGGACGGGATCACCCTGGTCACCAGCGGTGGGACGGAGCTCCCCCAGGCCGCCGACGAGCTGGCCGCGGCCTACCGGGCGGCCGGCGGCGGGGTCGCGGAGCGGCCGGGCAGCCCGCGGCTGGAGCAGCTCTCCGTCCGGCTGAGCCTGGGCGGGCGCACCCACGCGGTGGAGCTGCGCAAGGAACCGCTCGGCCACCGGCCGGTCCGGGTCGACCTCGGTGGAGGGCCCGAAGCGGCGCCGTTGGTGGTCACCGTCGTCGCCCTGGAGGACGCGGCCGCGCTGACCACCGCGCTGCTCGCCGACCGCGGCATGCCGCGGGACCTGATCGACGTGTACGCCCTGACCACCCTGTACCGGGAGGGCGAGCTGCTGGCGCTGGCCGGCGCCCTGGACGCGGACTTCCAGCCCACCGTGCTCGCCGACCGGCTGGAGACGCTGGCCGAGGCCGCCGACGGGCGGTTCCGGGCACGCGGCCTCGCCGGGGGTTCGGTCGGCGGGCTGAAGCGGTGGGCGCTGGCCTGGTCGCAGGACCTGCGGTTGGACCTGCTGGAGACCCAGGAGGCCGCCGACGGTCTGCACGACCCGTATCTGGAGGACGTGGAGGAGGTGGCCGAGGCCGCCGACGCGGTGGGCGAGGAGGGGGCTCCGGAGGCGGGGGAGGCCTGAGCCTCACCCGTTCGGAGTACCTGCCCGACGACCTGTAAGGCTGAATCCCTGATCCCCGTCAGCCTGTTCGTTGAGCCGGGCGGTGGCGGCGACCAGACTGGGTGATGAGCGCGGCAGCCCCGTGATCCCGTCGCCCGGCCCACCCGCGGGCGGCGTACCCAAGGGACCGCTGGCAGGACGCCGCCCGGGACTTCGGAGGAAGACGTACCTTGAGCAAGCACCTCATCCACTGGATCGGCGGCGAGGCGGTCGCCACCGCCGGTGCCGCGCCCCGCCGCGGTGACATCTTCGACCCGGCCACCGGCCAGGTCTCGGGACAGGTCGACTTCGCGGAGATCGCCGAGGTCGACCAGGCGGTGGCCGCAGCCGCCGCGGCGTTCGGCGAGTGGCGCAACGCCTCGGTCGCCAAGCGCTCCACCGTGCTCTTCAGCTTCCGCGAGCTGCTCAACGCCCGCCGGGACGAGCTGGCCGCGATCATCGTGGCCGAGCACGGCAAGGTGCACTCCGACGCGCTCGGCGAGATCGCCCGCGGCCTGGAGGTCGTCGAGTACGCCTGCGGTATCCCGCAGCTCGTCAAGGGCGGCTTCACCGAGCAGGCCTCGACCGGTATCGACGTCTACTCGATCCGCCAGCCGCTCGGCCCGGTCGCGATCATCTCGCCCTTCAACTTCCCGGCCATGGTGCCGATGTGGTTCTTCCCGATCGCCATCGCCGCGGGCAACACCGTCGTGCTGAAGCCCTCGGAGAAGGATCCCTCCGCGGCCAACTTCCTCGCCGAGCTGTGGAAGGAGGCCGGTCTGCCGGACGGCGTCTTCAACGTCGTGCACGGTGACAAGGTCGCCGTCGACCGGCTGCTGGAGCACCCCGACATCAAGTCGGTCAGCTTCGTCGGCTCCACCCCGATCGCCCGGTACGTCTACGAGACCGGTACCCGCTACGGCAAGCGCGTGCAGGCTCTCGGCGGCGCGAAGAACCACATGCTGGTGCTGCCCGACGCGGACCTGGACCTCAGCGCCGACGCCGCCATCAACGCCGGCTTCGGCGCGGCCGGCGAGCGCTGCATGGCGATCTCCGTGCTGGTCGCGGTCGACCCGATCGGCGACGAGCTGGTCGAGAAGATCAAGCAGCGGATGGCCACGCTGAAGGTCGGCCCGGGCTGCAACGGCGACTCCGAGATGGGCCCGCTGGTCACCGGCCAGCACCGGGACAAGGTCACCTCGTACGTCGAGTCCGGTGTCGCAGACGGCGCCGAGCTCGCCGTGGACGGCCGCAAGCACCCGATCACCACCGAGGACAGGAACGGCGCCCCGACGGCGGACGGCTTCTGGCTCGGCCCCACGCTGTTCGACCACGTGAAGCCGGGCATGTCCGTCTACAACGACGAGATCTTCGGCCCGGTGCTCTCGGTGGTGCGCGTCGACTCCTACGAGGAGGGCGTGGCGCTGATCAACGCCAACCCCTACGGCAACGGCACCGCCATCTTCACCAACGACGGCGGCGCGGCCCGGCGCTTCCAGTACGAGGTGGAGGTCGGCATGGTCGGCATCAACGTGCCGATCCCCGTCCCCGTCGCCTACTACTCCTTCGGCGGCTGGAAGGCCTCGCTGTTCGGCGACGCCCATGCGTACGGCCCGGACGGCGTGCAGTTCTTCACCCGCGGTAAGGCCGTCACCCAGCGCTGGCTCGACCCCTCGCACGGCGGCATCAACCTCGGCTTCCCGACCAACAGCTGAGCCACCCGCTCACCGTGAGCAGCCGGCCGGACCCTTCCCCCCAGGGTCCGGCCGGCTTCTTTGCGCTCCGTTTGCGTCCGCCTGCCGATGGGCGTAGTGTTCTCTAGTCGCTCGGCTGGGAGCACCGGACACGCATTGGCGCGGACGGTCCCGGGGCGGCCAATCCACTGAAACACCACTTCCCGGTTCGGGCCGGGTCGCGTCTTGTCGTTTTCGGCTTCGCGGCTCGGGTTGAATTCGGCGTGCACGTTTATATGGATTGTGGCTGGATTCGCTTTTCGAAGCGGGGCTCGGCTAAAGTGGGAAACGTCGGACAGGCCGTCAGGTCGGTTCGGTGAAAGCCTCCTGAGACCGGGAAGCGCGGAAAGGCACTGCAGAGTGATCTGGTAGAGTCGGAAGCGCCGAAAGGCTGAAGGACAGCGAGTCAGGGAAGCGAAACTCCGGTAAACGGAGCGGAGAACATCTGATAAGCTGGAAACACGAAAGAACGAAGCGCCCGGAGGGCCCGCTGGAAGGCGGTCCGAAGGAAGTGTCCGTTCCTTGAGAACTCAACAGCGTGCCAAAAGTCAACGCCAGATATGTTGACATCCCCGGCCTCGA